>NZ_CP090349.1:2365000-2675833 GCF_021398735.1 Methylobacterium oryzae | reverse complement strand
TCCCGGAGATGCGGGTCCGGGTCGTCAACGTGGTCGACCTGATGACGCTGCCGGCGCCCGGGACGCACCCGCACGGGCTCGACGACCCGACCTTCGACAGCCTGTTCACGCGCGACCGGCCGGTGGTGTTCGCCTACCACGGCTATCCGTGGCTGATCCACAGGCTGACATACAAGCGGACGAACCACGGCAACTTCCACGTCCACGGCTTCATCGAGGAGGGCACGACGACTACGCCCTTCGACATGTGCGTGCTGAACCGGCTCGACCGGTTCCACCTCGCCCAGGCCGCGATCCGGTCCGTGGCACGACTGGGCGCCCGCGCCGCGCATGCCGAGGAGGCGCTCCGGGACGCGTTGGCCGCCCATCGCGAGCACGTCCGCCGGACAGGCGACGACCTGCCGGAGGTGCGGGACTGGACCTGGTCGGGACGGCACGCGCCCGAGGACCACGACCGCCGGATCGAGGGTGACATCATGCAGTGCGGCCCGACCGACGCGGACGAGCCCGGCCGGTCGGGCACCGTGGACGGTTGGACGGTCGTCACCTGAGAGCGCACGATGATCCTCGTTCTCAACGCCGGATCGTCCAGCCTGCGCTGTGCCCTGTTCCGGCCCGGCGTCGACGCACCGGTCTGGCGCACCCACGTCGCCGGCACCGGGACGCACCCGAAGCTGTCGGTCGATGGCGAGCCGGTGGTCGGCGAACGGCCACCACAGGGTGACCACGCGACCGTCGCCCGCTGGCTGTTCGACCGACTGCCCTACGCGCCGACGGCGGCCGGTCACCGCGTCGTCCATGGCGGCTTGCGCCACGCGGCGCCGGTCCGCCTCGATGCGGACGTCATGGTCACGTTGGAGGGACTGGTGCCGCTGGCACCGGCGCACCAGCCGCAGGCCCTGGCCTGCATCCGGGCGGTCGGGGAGACGTGGCCGCGCCTGCCGCAGGTCGCCTGTTTCGATACGGCCTTCCACAGGACGCAGGATCGGCTCGCCCAACTCTACCCGCTGCCGCGCGCCCTCATCGATGAGGGGCTCGTGCGCTTCGGCTTCCACGGGCTGTCCTACGCCCATCTCGCCCGAAGTTATCCAACAGGGCGGGTACTGGCCGCCCATCTCGGGCACGGGGCGAGCCTGTGCGCGATCCGGGACGGGCGCAGCGTCGCCACGACGATGGGCTTCACGACGCTCGACGGGGTGATGATGGGCACCCGCAGCGGGGCGGTCGACCCCGGCCTCGTGCTGCACCTGATCCGGGAGCGTGGCCTGTCGCCCGACGCGGTGGCCGAGCTCCTGAACGAGCGGTCGGGCCTTCTCGGCGTCTCCGGCATCAGTGACGACGTGCGGGTCCTGGAGGCGAGCGACGCGCCGGGAGCGCGTGAGGCCCTGGACCTGTTCGCTTACCGGATCGTGCGGGAAGCGGGCTCCCTCATCGCCGCACTCGGCGGGGTCGACACCGTCGTCTTCACCGGCGGCATCGGCGAGCATTCCGCGCAGGTCCGCGTCGCGGTCTGTCGCGGGCTTGCGTTCGCGGGCGTCGCGCTCGACGACGTGGCCAATGCCGGCGGCGAGGCGAGGATCGAGGCGCCCGGCTCGGCGGTCACGATCCGCATCGTGCCCGCGAACGAGGAGCGCGAGATCGCCCTGTCGGTGACCGAAGCGCTCGCCCTGACGTGAGCGCGCCTGTCGCCGGGCAAGCCACTGCGAGACTTCCCGGTCAGGACGTCGGGTGTTCGCCCTTCAGGTAAGCGGGATCGAACTCGGCGACCTCGGCCAGCCCGTCCCAATCCTCGATGGTCATCCACCGGCATCGCCACGAGATTAGCCCGGCCTGGCGAAGCCTCTTCAGGGTGCGGTTCGCGTGGACCGACGTCAGGCCCATGGCGCTGCCGAATTCCGCCTGCGTCAACGGCATGGGAAACCGGGACGCCTCGGCGATGCCGGCGGCCGCCGCCCGCGTGAAGAGTTCGCAAATCAGGTGCGCGAACCCTTCGTACGCTGGGCGGTGGGCTGCGTTCAGGAGCCAGCGGCGGGCGGTGGCCAGCTCGACCGCCGTTTCGAAATGCACCATGCGGCCGATGCCGGAATGCCGCTCCGTGAGGTCCCGCAAGGCATCGTGCGGGATGACCGCGACGCGACAGGGCGTGAGCGAGGCGACCACGTGGTCCACCCGCCGACGGACGAGGCCCTGCAGGTCCAGGAAGTCCCCGGGAAGCTGCAGCGCGAGGATCTGGGGCCGGGCGGTCTCCAAGGGGATGTACCGGCAGGTCCAGCCATCCAGGAGAAGCCGGCATTCGGCCGGTTCGTCGTCCTCGCGCACGATCTCCCGGTCGGCCTCTACCGTGACGACCCGTGACACGGACGCGGCGAGGGCATCGGCCTCGTGGGCCGGAACACCGGACCGATCCAGCTTGCGCCTGAGGGTTAAGGTCCAGTCCACGCCTGACGCATGGATCGGACCGCGAACGGTCTTCCCATTGCCCGGTTGCGGCCCTCGCGGCGGCGTCGACGGATACGTCGGGCCGGGAGGTGGCTCGCGCCGGTCGTAGGCATTCGGTTGGTTCGTCCTCGAACGTATCTCCCCGTCGGCCATGGACATGATGCGCCCCCTAGTTCCACGGAACGGAAGACAGGTTGCCGACTCGATGCGACCCCGCTTTGCGGTGAATCAAAAAATCGGTCCGGACCACCGTCCGCCCTGCCTGGCCCGAACCCGGTTCGGCGGCATTCCCCGCAGGCCGGCCTGACGGTCGGCGGCGGAAGGGCGCCTAAACCGTGTCCTGGCTCCGACCCGGCGCCCGTTCGCGCTCGCCGTCCCCGTGACCGACGTCGAGGCCGAAGAGGCAGTCACCCATATCGACCGGCTGCGCCCATCGATACAGGAGCCGGTCGACCTCGCCCGCCCAGGCGAGCGGGAGGTCGAGCCAGAAGGTGCGCCACAGCGTCAGCAGGGCATTCTCCGCGAGCTCGAAATCCGAGCGCGGAGGGTGGGACGGAAGGGTCGTCGATGCCTGCCTCATGGCCTAAGCCCCCGCCTCGACGCGGCTGACGTGGGAGACCCTGAAGGTGCGGTAGGTCTCGTCGCCGGCATCGCGGATCGAGACGTACTCGCCCTCGACGAAGGCGTGTGTGCCGAGGTGGTAACCGGGCTCGTCGTCCTCGTTCGTCCAGTCGGCATAGTCGATCAGCCAGGTCGCCCCGCCCTCTCCGCCGGCGCGGTGGACGAGCCGGCCATGGCGGTCGCGCTCGCCGACCCAGAACCGTCGCACCCGGCAGTGATCCCGGATCTCGCGCCAGAGCGCCGCGTCGAGGCGCCCGTCCGGTCCGAGCGGAGCAACGATCTGGTATCCCCGCCCTACGCTGCCGTCCGGATGCTCCGGGCAGCGCGCCAGCGTCAGGGTCACGCGGAACATCGCGGCCGGGGCAGCCCCGGTCTCGGGCCGCGGCCCGAGCGGCGGTGCGACTGCATCGGACCCGTGCATCTCTACGGACATGGTGGTCCTCCTCAACTCAGGGCGACGATGCGGTCCTCGACGGCGCGGACGCCCGGCACCGACCAGGCCGCGCGCTCGGCGGCGTCGCGCTCCGTCCAGGCCGACACCGCCCCCTCCAGCGTGACCTTGTCGCCCGTGACGGTGACCTTGATCCCGTCCGCCTCGAACATGACGCTGCGCCGGAACGCCTCCAGGATCTTGTCCTTGACCGCATCCGGGCGGGCCTCGGGCCTGACCTCGATGTGGTTCGTCACCCCGTGCACACCGGTGAGCTTGCGGACCGCCGCCTCGGCGCCCGCCGACTGGTACTGCCAGTGAACCGCGCCGGTGAGGGTGACCCAGCCACCGGCGACCGTCACCTGGATGGCCCGCTTCGGCAGGTGGACGGACCAGTCGATGATGGCCAGCGCCCGCGCGGCGATCTGGTCGTCGGCGACCTTCTTCGCGTCCGCGTATCGGACCTGGATCTCCTGGGCGATGGCGCGCACGCCCCGGACGCGCCGGACGGCGCGCTCGGCCTCGACCTTCTCGGCGTAGCTGCCGACGTGGCCGGTGAGCGTCACGACGCCGTCCGAGACGGCGACGCCGATGTCGCCCGCGTCGAGGCTGGGGTCGAAGTCGAGCTCGTCGAGAACGTCGCGGCGCAGGTCCTTGTCGGTCATGGCGCTTCTCCTCATGGCCTCTCTCCCGTTCATGCCGGATGGCGTGGTGGGCAGCGGCCGGGTGATCCTGCCCGGCCTAGACGGAGGAGCCTTGATCCAGCGCAACACCCACGCGGCGCTCGGCCCTCGCCAGTGCGGCGCAGCGCTCCGTCTCCTTCCGCAGGTGCGGAAGCGTCGCCCCGATGCCCGCGGCCGCCAGGTCCGATTGGAGCCGCGCGACCATCGTCTCGTCGTCGGCCACGACGGCACAATCCGTAAAGGCGGTGACGTACGCTTCGGCCGCCGGCCCGCTCAGGGCCATCCGTTCGCAGGCCCAGGTGGCCAGGAGCCGGTTGCGCCTGTTGCGGGCGTGGAAGCGCGCCTCCTCCTCCAGGACGAAACGTTGCTCGTAGGCCCGCTCGCGCTCGTCGAATGTCGTGGCCATGGTCTCCTCCCCGATACCGGCTTGGGTTGTCTTCAATCCTCGACAACGCGTCGGAGCCGGGCGCGTCGGAGGCTGACCTGACGCCCGCCCGCGCGAAGCAGCGCCCCGTCCTCCTCCAGTTGCGAGAAGGTCCGCGACACGGTCTCGATGGTGAGGCCAAGGTGATCCGCGATGTCGCGTCGGGTCATCGGCAGCGCGAAGGTGCCCGTGCCGCCGAGACGCTCGTCGACCTCCATCAGGAAGGTCGCGACGCGCTCCACCGCCGAACGCCGACTGAGCAGCAGCATGTGGTCCTGGGCGTAGCGAAGGCCGCTCGCCGTCATGGCCCAGAGCTGGCAGGCCACCTCGGCGCTGCGGGTCGCGGCGCGTTCGATCCCGCGCCGGCGGAAGATCAGCACCTGGGTGTGCGACAGGGCCTCGGCCGTGTGCCGATGCGTCTCGCCCTGCTCCAGGCCGAACAGGTCGCCGGGCAGGTGGAAGCCGGTGATCTGGCGCCGCCCGTCGTTCAGGACCTTGTGGGTGCGCACCGCGCCGCGGACGACCTTGTAGACGAACTCGGCTTCCTCGCCCTCGCCGTAGATCTCTTCCTCGCGGTCATAGGCGAACGGGGTGCCGATGAGCTCGGGGCAGCCCGCGAAAAGGGCGGTACCGAGTTTGCCGCCGACAGTGACTTTCGCGGTCGCGGGCGAGGTCGGGGACAGGGTGATCTCGGCGGCCATCGCATCTCTCCTCGTCCGAAATCGGATGGCGGGAGATTGCCGGGACCGGGCGTCCTGAAAAATTCCGGTCGGTCGCTTAAGCAGGTCCGCGTAAGGGCAATTACGTATGCGTGCTCGGCGATCAGGGGTGCGCGACAGTCACGAGGCCCCATGCGTGTATGGGATCGTGCAGCACGGAGACGCCGTTGCGGCCCGCGGCCAGCGAGCACAGGGCCGTGGCAAGCCCATAGGCGACGACGCCCAGAACCAGCGTCACGGAGTCGGCGAGACGCCTGAGGGCGTGAATGGCGACGCAGCCGGCGGTGAACGACGACGCTACGAGGATCGCCAAGTGGTCGAGAGGCATCGCGCCGCTCCGGAACGCGGTTGGTCCGATGGTCCTGGGAGGGGCCGCGGCCAAGCGATGGGCTTCCGCGGCCCCTCCGGCGATGAAAGATGCCTCAGACCGAACGCGCCTGGGGCGACACAAAGAGCCGCCAGAGCTCGAACGCCGCTAGGACGGCTACCGCGAGCCCGATGCCCACGTGCAGCCACACTTGGTACCGCAGGTCCGCGAAGCCGAGCGCCCACGGGGCGATGGACACCCAGAGGCCGGCGGCGAGGTTGATGTATTCCTCCCAGTCATAGGACTTGGCGAGGGCGAGCGCCGCGATGACGGTGATGGCGCCGCCGCAGACGAAGGCATTGCGCGCCGCTGCGGTCTCGCTGCCGAGTCCCAGGTACCAGGGCGCCATGAGGAGCGCGACGCCCAGCAGCGCGTTCAGCGCGTTCGGGATCATGTCCTCCATCCGGTTCTCGATGGTCCGCATCGTCGCCTCCTGGGAACAGGGGCACCGGAGCCGGGGACGCCGAATGCCGGGCCCTTGGCGGCAGACGGCCTGCCACCTCCTGACGCCGAGCATCCGGCAACGTCGCATCGAAGCCTTGATGTGGCTCAAGGAGAGCGAGGGGTGTCCGTCATCCCATCCCGCAGCTTCTCGACCTGCGTGAAGCCGGCGTTCCGGCGCGCCCCTGATCATGCCAAAGACTTTCGGCATCCACCCGTGCAGCCCGCCGCGGGACTTCGCGGGCGCGGCGGCTTACGCGGAACGGCCCAGGGCCCACGTAGAGGGGACCGCGTGCGCCTTCCCCGTTCCGGCTGGCTAACAGGTTCACGCAAATGCCGCCGAGCGACCTTGATCTGACGCAAGCCGACCATCACCGAGGGCGCGTGGATCAGGCCGGGAGCATGCCCGTGGCGGAAACCTGACGGCTCGATCCTATGCCCGGGTCCGCTCCGAACCAAAGTCGGTCACAGGCAGCTCATCGGGGCGCCCGGGAAGCGGTCATGGCCTTGCTCCCGCTCCCGTCGCGATAACCCGTGCATCCTGTCAGCGTTTCAAGACGAAGCTTGTGAGGGCCACCGCTCGTGACGGTGTTGCCGTCGGCGAACGCATGGCTTGCGGGAGCGGCCGGGCTTGGCGGAAATCGAAGGGCCTGCCTCCCGCATCGCTAGCCATCTGCCCCCGCTGGGGGCGGCCGGCGCCGTCCGAGTTTGCTGGCTCCACGCAGGATCAAGCCATGACGCGGACCCACTTCCGGTTCCAGTGAAGACTTCGGCCGCTCCACCCGCATGTGTCTCACCCGACGCCAAATCCCAGTCGCCGGGGGGTGTGAATGAGCGTTCATTGACATGTGAATGAACGCTCACTAACACATCTGACAACGCAGCGAGGAACGAGAATGGCACCAGGACTCCAGGCATCGACGCACCGGCCCGGTGTGGCCGCCGAAGCCATTTCACTCCTGCGCCCAGCCAACCTGCTCGCCGCCCTCTTGGTGATCCTGGGCTGGGCGGCGCTGATTTCCTGGACCGGAAACGGCCCCGGTGGCTGGCAGGCCCGCACGTGCGCCGGCCTCGCCCCGTCCGCGCACGCTTGCGTCACGGCAACCCGGGCTAAGGACGCCGGCCGGGTCGTCCCCCATACGGCGGAGCAAGCATCGTGAGCATCGCGGCCGGAAACGTCGTCGGGGTCCGCGACGCGCAGGTCTCGCGTCGCGAGGAGATCCTCGATGCCGCCGAGGCCTGCTTCGTCCGAAACGGCTTCCACCGCACCACCATCGCGGACCTCGCCCGCGAGGCCGCGATGAGCCAAGGCAACTTCTATCGCTACTTCGCCGCCAAGGAGGACATCGTCCTCGCGATGGCCGAGCGCGACAGGGCGCGCGGCGCGACCATGCTCGCCGACCTTGAGCGGGAAGGCGGCCAGCGCGCCGTCCTTACCGGCATCCTCACGCGCTACTTCACGGATCTCACCCGTTCGGCTGCGGTCCTGCGCGTGGACCTCTGGTCGGAAGCGACCCGTAATCCCGCCATCGCAACGCTGATCGAACGGGGCGAGGCGGAAGCCCGCGAGTGGCTGTGCGGGATGTTCGCGACGCTCGCCACGTCGCCCGATTGCGACCCCGCGGCCATGTTCGACGCGCTCAACCCGCTGATGAAGGGCATCATCGTCAGCCGGGCGACGTTGCCCGGTTACGACCCTTCCACCGCGGTCGCGCAACTTCAAGCCCTCATCGAAGCCGGCCTGCGCGGCTCGCTGCTCCGAGCGGCCGAGGCCCTTCCGGAGACCAGCCGATGATCCGCGCCGTCCTACTTGCCGGAACCACGCTGCTCACCCTCGGCCTTTCGGCCTCCCTCGCCCGCGACGAGGCACCCGCGACGACCAAGCCGCTCCTCGCGCCCGCCGTCAGCGTCGTCGAGGCGACGCGGCGCGAGACCGTGGAGACTGTGGCGGTGACCGGCACCCTGGTGCCCCGCGACGAGATCTTGGTAACGCCCGAGATCGACGGTTACCGGGTCACCGAGGTGCTGGTCGAAGAGGGCGCGCGGGTCGCCAAGGGCCAGGTGCTGGCGCGCCTGTCGCGCGACCTCATCGACCGTCAGATCGCGCAGCAGGACGCGGTGGTGGCCAAGGCCGAGGCCGCCGTGCCCCAGGCCCAGAGCAACATCGAGCAGGCCGAGGCTGCCGAGACCGAGGCTCGGCTGGGGCTTGAGCGGGCGCGCTCGCTCATGGCGACCGGCAACACCACGGCGGTGGTGATGGAGACCCGCACCTCCGCCCTGCGCCAGGCGGAGGGCAAGCTCGCCTTCGCCCGCAACGGGCTTGCCATGGCCAAGGCCGACCTCGCCCAGGTCCGCGCCGTGCGGGACGAGCTGTCCCTACGGCTCGCCCGCACCGAGATCCGGGCTCCGGAGGCCGGCATCGTCAGCCGCCGCACGGCCCGCGTCGGCCTCGCCGCCTCGGCGTCTTCCGAGCCGCTGTTCCGCCTGATCGCGCGTGGCGAGATCGAGTTGGAGGGTGAGGTCGTCGAGACCAAGCTGCCGCTGTTGCGCGAGGGCGCCCCGGCGTGGATTGACATGGGTGAGGGCACCCGCGTCGCCGGCAGCGTGCGCGCCGTCTACCCCGAGGTCGACAAGGCGACGCGCCTGGGCAAGGTGCGCGTGCGCCTCGACCCCGACCCCCGCCTGCGCATCGGTACCTTCGCCCGCGGCGCCGTCGAGCTCGCCCGCAGCCGCGGCGTCAGCGTCCCCCAGGCTTCGGTGCTCTACGGCGGCGGTCGCCGCAGCGTCCTCGTCGTGACCGGCGACCGTGTCGAGGACCGCACCGTTCGCACCGGCATCGCCGACGAGGACACCGTCGAGGTCCGCACGGGCCTCAACGAAGGCGAGCGGGTCGTGGCCCGCGCCGGCTCGTTCCTGCGCGACGGCGACCGGGTCCGCCCGGTGCTCGAAGCCCCGCCCGCCACGCCCGCGGTCGCCGCGGTGCCCGCGCCCCGGGACACCGCCGAAGCGGGCGTGCCTTAAACCGTCGCACCCCGACACCACCCCGACGTCATGAAAGCCAGGGCAGACCGATGCGCCTGAACGTCTCCGCATGGGCGATCCGCAACCCCATCGCGCCCCTCGTCCTGTTCCTGGTGCTGGTCGTGCTCGGCCTCGTCAGCTTCCGCGGGCTCGCGGTGACGAAGATGCCGAACGTCGACGTGCCCATCGTCTCCGTGGCCATCACCCAGTCTGGCGCAGCGCCGTCCGAGCTCCAGACCCAGGTGACAAAGTGGGTCGAGGACGCGGTCGCCGGCGTCCGGGGCGTCAAGCACATCACCTCGGCCATCACCGAGGGCTCCTCGGTGACCACGGTCGAGTTCCGGCTTGAGGTGAACACCGACCGCGCCGTCAACGACGTGAAGGATGCGGTCTCGAAGATCCGCATCAACCTGCCGCGCACCATCGACGAGCCGGTGATCAGCCGCGTCGAGGTCGCCGGCCTGCCGATCCTCGTCTACGGCGTGAAGGCGCCCGCGATGACGCCTGCCGAACTCTCCTGGCTGGTCGAGGACAAGATCGCCCGCGCGCTCCAGGGCGTGAAGGGCGTGGGCGGCGTCGAGCGGGTCGGCGGAGTCGCGCGGGAGGTCCGGGTCGTGCTCCAGCCCGACCGGCTGCTGTCGCTCGGCATCACCGCCGCCGACGTGAACCGGCAACTGCGCCTCACCTCCGCCGACATGGCCGGCGGGCGCGGCGAGGTCGGCGGGCGCGAGCAGTCGATCCGCACACTCGCCGCTTCCCGCACCCTGCGCGACCTCAAGGCCACATCCATTGTCCTGCCCGGCGGCCGCAAGGTCCGGCTCGACGACCTCGCCAGGGTCGAGGACGGCATCGAGGAGCCGCGCACCTTTGCCCGCTTCAACGGCGAGCCTGTCGTCGCCTTCGCGGTCTCGCGCGGGTCGGGGGCCAGCGACGCCGAGGTCGCGGCCGGGGTCGAAAGGAAGATCGCCGAGTTCCAGGCGAGCTACCCCGACCTGCAATTCGAACTGATCGACTCCTCGGTCTCCTCGACCATCGGCTCCTACGATTCCGCCATGCACACCCTGATCGAGGGGGCGCTCCTAGCGGTCATCGTCGTGCTGCTGTTCCTGCGCGACTGGCGCGCCACGCTCATCGCGGCGGTGGCGCTGCCGCTTTCGGTATTCCCGACATTCTGGGCGATGGACGCGCTCGGCTTCACGCTCAACGGCATCAGCCTGCTCGCGATCACGCTGGTGACCGGCATCCTCGTCGACGACGCCATCGTGGAGATCGAGAACGTCGTCCGGCACATGCGGCTGGGCAAGTCGCCCTTCCAGGCGGCCATCGAGGGCGCCGACGAGATCGGACTGGCGGTCATCGCCATCACGGCGACCCTGATCGCGGTGTTCGCGCCGGTCTCGTTCATGCCGGGCATCGCCGGGCGCTACTTCATCCAGTTCGGCCTGACCATCGCGGTCTCGGTGTTCATGTCGCTCCTCGTGGCGCGCCTGATCACTCCGATGCTCGCCGCCTACTTCCTGCGCGACCACGGCCATGCCGAGGAGCGCGAGGGGCCGGTGATGCGCGCCTACTCGCGCCTCGTCGGCTGGTCGGTGCGCCATCGGGTGATCACCCTGTTCGCGGGCCTCGCGCTGTTCGCCGCCTCCATCGTGTCGACCGGCCTGCTACCCTCGGGCTTCATCCCGAAGCAGGATAACGCCCGCACCCTGTTCATGGTCGAACTGGCACCGGGCGCGAAGCTCGCCGACACCGTGGCGGTGTCCGACCGCGTGGTCGCCCGCATCCGGGCGCTGCCCGAGGTGACTTCGGTCTTCGTCGACGGCGGCCGGCAGGTCGGCGGCAAGAAGGAGACCCGGCTCGCGACCCTGACCGTCAACCTGACGCCGAAGGCCTCGCGCACCAAGCGCCAGTGGACGGTCGAGGCCGAGATCGCGGCCCTTCTCGCCGAGGAGCCCGACATTCGCTCCTGGACGCTGCGGGACAGCGGCCAGCGCGACCTCGCCCTGGTGGTGAGCGGCCCCGACGCCGACGTGGTCACCGAGGTCGCCGCGCGCCTGCAGCGTGACATGGCCGCCATCCCGCACCTCGTCTCGGTGATGTCGACGGCGCCGCTCAACCGGACGGAGGTCCGCATCCGGCCGAAGCCCGGCGTGGCGGCCGACCTCGGCGTCTCGACCGACGCCATCGCGGAGACCGTCCGCGTCGGCACCATCGGCGACATCGGCCTGAACCTCGCGAAGTTCAACGCCGTCGACCGTCAGGTGCCGATCCGCGTGCAGCTCCCCGAGAGCGCCCGCGGCGCGATCTCGCGGCTTGAGAACCTGAAGGTGCCCGCCAAGGACGGCTCAGCCGTGCCGCTGGCGGTGGTGGCGGACGTCGAGCTCGACCAGGGCCCGGGCGCCATCGACCGCTATGACCGGGCCGTGCGCGTCGCCGTCGAGGCCAACATGGAGGGCTCGGAGGCCCTCGGCTCCCTCATCGCCGAGGCCATGCAGACCCCGACGGCGAAGAACCTGCCGCCGGGGGTGACCATCAAGCAGACCGGCGACGCCGAGATCATGCAGGAGGTGTTCTCGGGCTTCCTGATGGCGATGGGCGCCGGCATCATGATGGTCTACGCCGTGCTCGTCCTGCTGTTCGGCTCGTTCCTGCAGCCGCTGACCATCTTGTTCTCGCTGCCGCTCTCCATCGGCGGCGCCATCCTCGGCCTGCTTATTTGCCAGATGCCGATCTCGATGCCGGTCGTCATCGGCATCCTGATGCTGATGGGCTTGGTCACGAAGAACGCGATCATGCTGGTCGACTTCGCAGTCGAGGAGATGGGGCGCGGCGTCGACCGGGTCACCGCCATCGTCGATGCCGGCCGCAAGCGGGCGCGGCCCATCGTGATGACCACCATCGCGATGGCCGCCGGCATGGTCCCGTCCGCCATGGCGTTCGGGGTCGGCGGCGAGTTCCGGGCGCCCATGGCGGTGGCGGTCATCGCCGGCCTGATCGTCTCGACCTTGCTCTCCCTCGTCTTCGTGCCGGCCGTGTTCCTGCTGATGGACAGCCTCGGCAACCTTATCGGGCGCGTGCTCGGACGGTTCGTCGGACCGAGCGACGACGCGGCCGGGCATGCCGTGACCGCACCCTGAGACTTCGATTTCGTGAAACCCGCAGAAGGAATCCGATGACTTTTCCAGTCTACCGCTTGGCCACGGCCGCCCTGGTGGTCGCCGTCGCGACCGTCACGTGCGGACGGCCGAACGCCGCCACCGCCGCCGAACCGTACGGGACCTGGCTCACGGAGGATGGTCGCGCCCGCATCCGGACCGAACGCTGCGGGTCGGACGCGACCCGCCTTTGCGGCTTCGTGGTCTGGGGTCGCGAGCCGCTGGACAAGGACGGCAAGCCGAAAATCGACCGGTACAACCCGAACCCGGCGTTCCAGGCCCGACCCCAACTCGGCCACCAGATGTTGCTCGGCCTGAAGCCGAACGCGGAGGGGCACTTCGAGGGCAGGATCTACAACGCCGACAACGGCAAGTCCTACGACGTGACGGTGTGGAGCGACCAGCCGTCGACGCTGACCGTCAAAGGCTGCATGCTGGTGTTCTGCGCCTCGCAATCATGGAAGCGTGTGGCCGACGTCGTCCCCGGCCAGGTCCAGGGGCCGGCCGACGGTCCCGGCGGCCCGCACTCCGATCCCGAATGGGCATCGAAGGGTGCACGGACGGGCAGCACGCCCAGAAAACCATCGCCCGAAGGCGCAGCGGCCCCCGCGCAGTGAGGGTCGCCCCGCGCAGGCGTACCAAGCGCCGTGCCGCCGCGATGGGGCAGGACGGTGTGCGCAACCTCGAACATCGATGGCTTACCCGGCCCGGAACCTATGCTCGGGCGTCAGGCGATTTTACAGCCTGCGGCGATTCGAATTTTCGACGGCGCCTTGTTTGAAAGGCGTCCGTCCGAGCGCCCTTCCTCAGGCTCGGGAGACCGAAACACCGGTGGCTTTTTCGGCGAGCAGGCCAAGCAGCGCGTCGAACATCAGTGGCTTATCGATCAAGGGAATGCCCGCGGCCCTGGCCCGCGTCCGGATACCCGGGTCGGGATGGCCGGTGATCAGCACGACCGGAACATGCGCGTCGAGGCTGCGCAGGCGGCCGAAAACCTCAAGGCCGTCCATCCCCGCCATGACTTGGTCGAGTAGTACGAAGGCCGGGCGTGGGCCGGGAAAGGTCGCCAGTAGCGCGCGGCCGTCGGCGAAGGTCTCGACGCGGTGGCCTTCGCACTCGATCAGGAAGCGCGTGGAATGCAGGACGGCCGGGTCGTCGTCCACGACGTAGATAAGGTATTGAGGGGCCGATGGCATGGCGGTCGGCGTTCGGTGTGGCTCGCTGTTGAAGCCGCCATCATGCGTGGGTGGATCGGGCGCTCGCCTTGACCTGCCTCAAGCCGGTGTCAGGCGAGCCCGCCCAGCACCGACCAGCGCACCAGTTCCTGCAGGCTCTCCGCCCGCGTCTTGGCCATGAGCTTGGCCCGGTAGATCTCGACGGTGCGCGGGCTGATGTCGAGCGTCCGTCCGATCTCCTTGCTGGTGCGGCCGGCGACGAGGTGGTCCAGGACCTGCCGCTCGCGCTCGCTCAAGGTTCCGACGCGACGCACGAACTCGCGCAGCGTCGGGTCGACCGCTCCGGCGATCCCGCCACGCTCCAAGGCCGACCTCAGCGCCTGGATGAGCGCCTCGTCGTCGAAAGGCTTCTCGATGAAGTCGCAGGCGCCGAGCTTCATCGCCTCGACTGCAAGGGGCACGTCGCCGTGCCCCGTCATCATTACCACCGGCAAGGCGTGCCCCGCAGCCCGCAGGCGGCGCAGCAGTTCCAGCCCGTCGATGCCGGGCATGCGGATGTCGGTCAGGACGCATCCCGCGGTCGGCTTCTTCAGCCCGTCGAGCAGGTCCGCCCCGGCCTCGTAGAGCCGGACCTCAAACCCCTCGGTCCCGAGCAGGAAGCCGAGGGAGTCCCGCATGGCCGGGTCGTCGTCCACGACGTGCACCACGTCAGTCGCCATCGGGCAGGTCCCCCACACGGGCGGCCGGGAGCCTCAGCCGGAAGGTCGCCCCGCCGGTGCCGTTGCGTTCGACGTCGAGGCGGCCGCCATGCGCCTCGACGATGGTGCGGCAGATCGAGAGCCCGACGCCCATGCCGCTCCGCTTCGTGGTGACGAACGGTTGGAACAGCCTGTCGGCGACCTCCGCGGCGATGCCGGGCCCGGTATCCGAAACGGCGATCTCGACCGTCTCCCCGCCGATTGGCCTCGCCTCGACGGTCAGTTCGCGCCTGTCGCCCTGCTGCATGGCCTCGCGGGCGTTGCGCAGGAGGTTCACCAAGACCTGCTGCACCTGCACCCGGTCGGCGAGGACGGAGCCGACCCGCGGGTCGACGACGACGAGCGCGACGATGCCCTGCTCGCGGGCTCCGACCAGCGCCAGCGCGCTGGCCTCTTCGATCAGCCTCGCGACCGGCTCGACCCGCCTTTCGGTTTCGCCGCGGGCGACGAACTCGCGCAGGCGCCGGATGATCTGGCCGGCCCGCAGCGCCTGCTCGGCGGCCTTGCCGAGAACCTCCACCGTCTTGGCGATGGCCTCGGGGCCAGGGCGTGCCAGCAGGCGGCGGCAGCCCTTGGTGTAGTTCGCGATGGCGCCGAGCGGCTGGTTCAGCTCGTGCGCGAGCGCGGAGGCCATCTCGCCCATCGCACTCAGGCGGGAGACGTGGGCGAGCTCGGACTGAAGTTCCTGGAGGCGGGCCTGGGTGCGCTGATGCTCGGTGAGGTCGTTGATGAAGCCGGTGAAGTAGACCTGTTCGCCCGAGCGCATCTCGCCGATGGCGAGCTCCATCGGGAAGGTTGAGCCGTCCCGCCTCCGGCCGGTCACGACCCGATTGGTGCCGATGATGCGGCGTTCCCGGGTCCGGCGGTAGCGGTCGAGGTAGCCGTCGTGCTCGCCCTGCATCGGCTCAGGCATCAGGATGCGGACGTTCCGCCCGACCGCCTCGTCGGCCGCGTAGCCGAACAGGCGCTCGGCGGCGGCGCTGAACGAGTGGATCAGGCCCGCCTCGTCGATGACGACCATCGCCTCGGGCACGGTGTCGAGGATCGAGCGCAGGTGCGCCTCTCGCGCCCGGATGTCCTCCTCGGCCCGCTTCTGCTCGTCGATGCTAAGCACCACCCCGCGATGGCGCGCCGGCCGACCGTCCGCGTCGAGGCTCACCCTCCCGCGCGAGCGCAGCCAGCAGACGTGGCCGTCGGGGCGCACGACGCGGTAGTCGACCTCGTAGCTTCCGCCATCCCGCAAGGCCCGCTGGATGGCGTCCGCCCGGCCCTGCCGGTCGTCCGGGTGCACGAGGGCCTGTGAGGCGGCGAAGGTGGTCAGCCGCTCGGGCGGCACCCCGAACAGGCGCGCGCAGGTCGGCGAGACGGTGGCGCGTCCGGTGGGGATGTCCAGCGACCAGACGCAGATGCCGACCTCGTCGAGGGTCTGACGAAGTTCGTCGTTCGCCTGCGTGGCGTCACGCCAACGGTCGGCGCTGGGCATGTCGACGGGGTCCGTCATCGAGCGCACCCGGAAAGGTCCTGCGCGCGGCCGTCTTGGAACTCGCCTGTGTCCACCCGTAGGGCGTCTGCATCGCGCATCCGGTCATTACTGCGATTCCGCTACGGGGAACAGCTGCCGGTGCGTATTCGCGGCCGACGCCGAGTAGTTCTTTGGTCCGAGCCGTCGCCGATGCCGCGCCGCCCGAGCCGCTTGAGGTGGATCAACGCGGTGCCGCCACGACGGGAGGAACCTTTGGGTCGGCTCAACCCGGAGAACTCCCATGTCCACATTCAGCCCTTCGCACCTGGCGGGCATCCGCGACGTCCTCGTCGGGACCGCCGTGGAAGGCGAGCGCGAGGAGGCCTCGTCGGCCATCGGCTACGGCCTGACCTTGGCCAAGGCCGCAGGCGCCCACCTCACCGTCCAGTCGGCCTCGTGGCGCCTCTCGGGCGACGACGCCTGGCTCGGCGAGTTCGACTACGAAGGCGTCTCGGTTATGGACCGCCGGCTCGACGCGTTAGCCCGCTCCGTCGCCGAGCGCTCGGCCGGGGATGCCGCGCAGGCCGGCGTCGTCTGCACGACCGAGGCGCCGAGCCTGCCGTATCCGGAGATCGTGAACCGTCTCGCCGCCCGTGCGCGCCTGCACGACCTGACGGTCCTGGACATCGGTCCGCGCACGTACGACCTCGACCGTGAGATGATCGAGAAGGCGCTGTTCCATAGCGGCCGGCCGGTCATCGCCGTACCGCCGGGACACGACGCCTTCGCGGCGCGGCGGATCATCGTCGCCTGGGACGGCAGCGCGCAGGCCGCGCGGGCGGCCAATGACGCCATGCCGTTCCTGCGTTCGGCCGAGGCGGTCGAGATCGTCTCGGTCGGCACCGAGGCGGAGATCCATGAGGCGGTGCCGGGCGCCGAGTTCGCGCCCCATCTCGCCCGGCATGGGGTCAATGTCAGCGTCAACGACCTGCCGAGGGGGGAGAGCGTCGCCGACACGTTGCGTGCCCAGGCCGGGCTGTTCCGGGCGGACATGATCGTGATGGGCGCCTACCGGCACGCCCCGATCCGGGAATACTTCTTCGGTGGCGTGACGCGCTCATTCCTCAGGGGCAGCCCGGCACCCCTGTTCCTGTCCCGCTGAAGCCTGGAGGCTGACGATGACCGAGCGAGATCCTCCTCGGAGCGTCGCGACCGACCGGACCTTGCGGCCGCGGAAAGGCGCTCGCCTGTCCGAGCCGGCTGCGGCGCAGTCGAAGACCGATGAGGCACCACCCCAGGTGCGGGCGACGAACAGGATCGAATGGCCGGGCCCGCTGAACGAGGAGGAGCGCGCCGCACTGGAGGCTGGCTGGGGCTTCGTCGAGTGAGGTGCACGTCGTAATCGAGGCCGCCGCGGACCGCATCCGCGGCGGCTTCTGTTACGGGCGTCTATGGCGCAGACCTTCCAGATAGGCCGTTAGGTCGGCGGCATCGGAGGGGGCGAGCCGAAAGTCGGGCATGGCGGGATGACGGCGGTCGACGCCCTCCACAAGCACATCGGCGAGGTCGCCGACCGGGAAGTGCTCGGCGAGGGTGCGGAATGACGGCGCCTCGCGCATCGGGCTGGTCCGCCTCGGGCCGACCGCGTGGCAGCGTCCGCAATGCGCCCGGGCGAACGCCAGGCCGCGGTCCGCCGGGGAGGCCGAGGCCTGGGGCGCGACGAGGGCCAGGATGATCGGCGCCGATACCCTGAGGATGGCAGGGGACCAGCGCATCAGTGGCACATCAGGCAACAGACCTGCGCGCGTTCGAGGACCTCGCGCGTGACGCCCCCGAAGATCCATTCCCGCAGGCGCGAATGGCCGTAGGCGCCCATGACGATGAGGTCGGCGTCCTGCCGTAGGGCGAAGTCGAGGATCTCGGCGCCGTCGCTGTCGGTCGCCTCCAGGAGGTGGGTCGTGACATGCGCGCCGTGCCGCGCGAGATGACCGGCCACGGCCTTCGTCCCTTCGTGCCGCCCGTCGCCTCCGACCGTCACGACCGCGACCTCGTCGGCACCGTGGAGGAAGGGAAGCACCGCCGAAACCGCCCGCCGTGCCTCCGGACCGTCTTTCCAGGCGACGACGATGCGGGCCGCATGCAAGTGCACGAGCCGAGGCGGCACGACGAGGACGGGCCGTCCCGCCTCCATCAGCACCGGCCCGGGCGGCACGCCCAGCGGACCCGGGTCGTCGTCGCCCCGCCCGCGCCGGCCCACCACGACGAGGTCGGCGGCGCGCGTCTGTTCGACGAGATGCGTGATCGGCCCGACGAGCGCGGCCTGCCACTCCGTGCGGATTTCTTCCCCGGCGCTGCGCTCGAACATGGCGTGGGCCTGTTCGAGGATCTCGCGGACCAGCGCCTTGTTGCGCTCTTCCTGTCGAGTGGCGTCGTAGACGTCTCGCACCAGGATGGGGACCGGCACCTGATGGGCCGCCACGCCCGTGAGGGTCGCCTCGAAGCGTCGCGCCAATCCTGCGGCCAGGCGCACCCGGTCCGGTGCCGTGTCGCCGAGGTCGGCGGAAACGAGGATGTTCGCGAAGTCCATGGCCACCTCCACCGTGCGCCGGTCCCAGCGCGGGAAGCCTGGCCCGGGGCGGATCGACCGACCTTGATCCAGCGCAAGCCCGCCGGTGCCGCTCCGCGGGCCTTACGGAAGGTCCGGGGCAGTCGATGCGTCGTGCGCGCGCCCGTCACCGGTGCCGCCGAGGGCGCGCATGGCGTTGAGGATCACGGCGACGTCGATGGCTTCCTGCAGGAGCGCTCCCTGCAGGGGTGATAGGTGTCCCAGGGCCGCCGCGACCATGCCGGCCAACGAGAGGCCGAGACCGACCCACACGCTCTGGAGCGCGATGGCGCGGGCCCGGTTGGCGATGCGGATGGCCCGTGACAGGGGCGCCAGGCTGTCGACCAGCAGGACGATGTCGGCCGCCTCGGCAGCCGCCGCCGCGCCCCGGGCTCCGAGGGCCACGCCGAGATCGGCGGCCGCCAGGGCAGGCGCGTCGTTGACCCCGTCGCCGACCATCATCACCGGTCCGTTCCGTCGCTCGGCTGCGACGGTCTCGGTCTTGGCCACAGGGTCGAGGTCGGCGACGACCGCGTCGACCGGCAGCCCGGCGACGAGCGCCTCCGCGACGGCCTGTCGGTCCCCGGTCGCGAGCACCACACGCTCGATGCCGCACGCGCGCAGTTCCCGGAGCGCGTTGCCGCCGTCCGCCCGCAGCGGATCGGCGAACGCCAACACGGCGGCCGGGGCGCCGTCGATGGCAATCAGCACCGTCGACGTGACCGCTGAGATGCTTCCTGGCTCGGCCGGTGCCGGGAAGCCGATTCCATGCATTTGCATGAGATGCGGCCCCCCGACGGCGACCGAGCGCCCCTCCACCGAGCCGGACACGCCTTCCCCGGGCATTTCCTCGACGCCCTCGGGTTGCGCAAGTGGCAGGCCGCGCCGGGCCGCCTCCTCGATCAGGGCCCGGGCCAGCGGGTGGCTGGAGGCCTGTTCGAGGGACGCCGCGAGCCTCAGGACCTCGCCTTCGTCGCGGGCGCCGAGGATGCGCGCGGAGGTCAACCGGGCGTTCCCGTGGGTGAGCGTGCCGGTCTTGTCGACCACCAGCACGCGGACCTTGGCCAACATCTCAAGGGCGCCGCCACCCTTGATCAGCACGCCGATGCCGGCCGCGCGCGAGAGGCCGGAGACGAGGGCGACGGGGACCGCCAGGATCAGCGGGCATGGGGTGGCGACGACCAGCACGGCCAGCGCCCGCAGCGGGTCGCCGGTGGCGAGCCAGGCGCCCCCGGCCAGCAGCAGCGTGAGGACGAGGAAGGCAAGCCCGTACCGGTCCGCCAGGCGTGCCATCGGTGCCTTCCGGGCTTGCGCCGCTTCCACGAGGCGGACGATCCCGGCATACGTGCTCTCGGCCGCGGGCCGCTCAGCCACCAAGGTGAACGGCGTGCCTGCGTTCACGGTCCCGCTCAGCACGAGCTCGTTCGCGATGGCGGTGACGGGCAGCGCCTCGCCGGTCAGACTGGACCGGTCGAGGATGGCGCGGCCCGCGGCGACCCGGCCGTCGACCGGTAGCACGTCGCCGACGCGCACCAGGATACGGTCTCCCGGGACAAGTGCCGCGAGGGGCACCTCCGTCAGCACCCCGCCGTCCTCGCGCAGGGCGGTCCGGGGCTGGCGCGCGATCAGCGCGGTCATCGCCCTGCCGGCGCGGCCGGACGCGTACGCCTCCAACGACTGGCCGCTGGCGTACATCAGAGCGATGACGGCGCCGGCTAGCGGCTGCGAAAGCGCGAGCGCGCCGCCCATCGAGAGCAGGGCGACGAGGTCGAGCCCAACGTCTCCCTTCGTCAGGCTCGTGACGACCTGGAACACCAGGGCTCCGAGGACCGCCAGGGTCGCGAGGATCCAAGCCGCCGTCGCGATGTCTGCCCGACCGAGGACCTGTACAGCCAAGCCGACACAGAGGCCGGCAAGCGGCAGGGCTGCAAGCCACCCGTGCACGCCCGGCATCCATCCGGCGGTCACCGGTCGATCCGTCCCGGGCGAGCTTAGGGCTGACTTCTTCATGTCTGCCCCTCCCGTTCGAGCCTACGAGATGAGGCCGGTCTGACTTTGCAGGCCTTGCGCTGGATCAACACGTCGCGGCGGGACCGCGGTGTTAACACCCACGGTAGGAGCCTGTCCGCATTTACAGCGGACCTGCTCCGCAGCGGACCGGCCGCTTTCGGCCAGACTACGCCACGCCGGATCGCCAACGCGCGCAGAACCGGACGTTCGACTTCGCGCCCATAACGGTCATTCATCACGCTTGGAAGACATCTCCGATGCGGACGCCTGGGAAGCTGGATCGACAGGTCGGAGTTGGCAAAGTCATGGGACCTTTGATGTTACAGCCCAGATAGCTTCTTGTTCTCCGAAGGTGGACCCTAACAGGCATCCAGAGCCGCCCTGTGCTGGAGGGATAGCAGCAGCAGTCCGCCTCCGCTGGCGTTCTCACGACTTCACTCGCGTGTTCCTGCTTACTGGCGCAACGCCCCACACAGTCGCCTGAATCGCCCCGGGATTTTCGGAGGCTCCAACTCTTGAGAGACTGGAGCCATGACGAAGCATACCCCACCCTTTTCCCCTGAGGTTCGCGAGCGGGCAGTCCGGCTGGCCCGGGAGCATGAGAGCGAGCACGGTTCGCAATGGGCCGCGATCCAGTCGATCGCGGCCAAAATCGGTTGCTCTGGCGAAACGCTGCGCAAGTGGGTCCGTCAGGCCGAGCGCGACCGGGGCGTGCGGGCCGGACCGACGACGGATGAGCGCGAGCGGATCAAGGCGCTGGAGCGGGAGAACCGCGAGCTCCGGCAGGCCAACGAGATCCTCAGGAAGGCGAGCGCGTATTTTGCCCAGGCGGAGCTCGACCGCCGGTTCCGGTCATGATCGCCTTCATCGACGATCATCGTGCGCTCTACGGGGTCGAGCCGATCTGCAAGGTTCTGCCGATCGCCCCGTCGACGTACCACGCCCATGCCGCGCGACGAGCCGATCCCGGGAGGCTGTCGGCTCGAGCCAAGCGGGACGCGGCACTCATGGTCGAGATCCGGCGCGTGTACGAGGCAAACTTCCGGGTCTACGGCGTGCGCAAGGTCTGGCGGCAGCTCGCCCGCGAAGGGATCATTGTGGCGCGCTGCACGGTGGTCCGGCTGATGCGAACGATGGGCTTGGCTGGCGTCGTCCGGGGGCGGAGGGTTCGCACCACCGTTCCCGATCCGGCGGCGGCCTGCCCGCTCGACCGGGTCAATCGACAGTTCAGGGCCGAATGCCCGAACCGGCTATGGGTGGCGGATTTTACCTACATCGCCACCTGGGGCGGCTTCGTCTATGCGGCCTTCGTGATCGACGTCTTCGCCCGCCGGATCGTGGGCTGGCGTGTGTCGCGCTCGGCCCGGGCCGACTTCGTGCTCGATGCCTTGGAGCAGGCCCTGCACGAGCGCCGCCCCTTCGCCGGCAGCGGCCTCGTCTGTCACTCGGATCGCGGATCGCAATATGTGAGCATCCGCTACACCGAGCGCTTGGCCGAGGCGGGCGTCGAACCCTCCGTCGGCAGTGTTGGCGACTCGTACGATAACGCTCTCGCCGAGACGGTGATCGGCCTGTTCAAGGCGGAGGTCATCCATCGACGCGGGCCGTGGCGGTCCTTTGAGGCGGTCGAGTACGCCACGCTGGAATGGGTGGACTGGTTCAACCACCGTCGGCTGCTCGAACCAATCGGCCACATCCCTCCCGCCGAGGCGGAGGCACGCTATTATGCCCAGGCCGAGGTCCAAGCCTTGGCCGCCTGAGCCAAACCAAACGGCCTCCGGAAAACCCGGGGCGATTCAGACGCTCGGCGGAGCTGGGGATAGGGATTCCCGTTGCCCCCTCTGCGAATTTACCCCCGGACGCAGATTTCTGCCGCGGCCGGCGGTCGCACCCATACGGGCTGGCCCGTCAAGCCGCGTCTGGTGTGGGACTCACGACCGCATTGGGTGGGCGCAGAGACGCTGCTGCCGTCCGTCCGCTTGACCGCGTGGCGGAAGCGCTGGCCGTGCCGATGGGGAAACTTTTCGTAGCGCCCCTGCCTGGGGCGCCGCCGCCTGCGCCGCTGCGGGGCGGACGCCGCCGCTAACCGACACCACGCTGCTGCCTTACGACGGGTTCGCCAAGCGCCGGCTTACCCCCGCGCGTCGGTGTGCAGGGCGGAGAGGTCCACCCCGATCGCGATCATCTCGATGGCGGTCCGCAATTGCGGCAGGGTTGAACGCTTGGTGTAGCGCGCCGTCTCGCCTGCCGTGGCGTGACCCGTGACGTGGTCGATCACCGCTGCGGCCACGCCTGCTTGGTGCATCAGCGTCGTCGCGGTGTGCCGGAACGAATGGAAGTCTAGGCCCGAGCGGTAGACCCCGACGTCGCGCCGGTAGCGGGTGAACCATTTGGTGAAGGCGTGGCCGAGCCGCGCGTCCGCCCCGCCCGGCTCGAGGTTGGGGAATACGCGCGCCTGCCTGACGCGACGTTGCTTGTCGACGTGGGCGAGGAAGCCGAGGCGGATCAGTTCGGAGTGGATCGGCACGCGGCGCACAGCGGTTGCGTTCTTGAGCTTCCGCGGGGGGCGGTCGTTGATGTCGATGAACCAGACGCCCTCGTCCTGCCGGATATCCTCGACGTGCAGCTGGCAGATCTCCTCCTGGCGCATGCCGGAGAACACGGCGATCAGCGGCAACCAGAACTTCTCGTCGCGCACGACGAGCGTGCCTCGGGTGGTGCGTCGAGCGGGAGACGCGCAGCCTGTCCAGATGGGGGTGGCGAACAGGCGAGAGAGCTCGTCCCTCTCCCACATGTCCCGCTGTTCACTCGCCTTGCGGCTGCTGGCGAAGCGGAAGCCCGAGAAGATGTTGGCGGCGGCCTGGTCTCGCGCCACGGCCGCGGTCCAGAGTGCAGAAAGCGCCGAGAAATGTCGCTTCACGGTTCGCTGCGTGATGGGGCGAGCGCGCCGGGCTTCCGGCAGTGCCTCGTGGAGTAACAGGATCGCTTCGACGGTGAGGTCGCGGTAGCGGGGATGCTTGCCATAGTCGTTCGGCAACCGTTCGACCCGGTCCCGGAAGTGGCCGACATCCTTGCGGCTGTAGGCGGCCAGTGGCCGGTCCCCGCAGACGTCAACGAACAGGCGGAAGGTCGCCCCGGCTTGGGCCGCCGTCTGCTTGTCCCAGGTCTGAGTGACGATCTGCGTGTTGCGGAAGGCGACGCCCACCGCCGATAGAAACTCGGACGGCTGCGGTGGCGTCGCCACCGGCTCAGTCCTCCGCGGTTCTGGCACGGTCTCGGGTGAGGCGGGCACCGGGGCCGCGTCGCGTGCGGCAAGCTGCGCCTTGAGCAGGCGGTCACGCGGCTCGTAGTTGAAGTCGCCCTCGAGGCGTGCCTTCAGCGCCTCGGCGACGTCGATGCCGGCGCGCAGCATGGCTTGTCGCGCCCGGGCGAGTTCGGTCGGATTGAGGTCGCTGCCCACGATGCCCTGCTTGCTGAGCATGTGGTTGGTGACGAAACCCGCCTCTTCGAGACGGTTACAGGCGAGTGCCTCGCGATTGCGCGCGGCCATCGTTTCGTACTGGACGACGCGGTGTTGTCGAAGCTCGTTCGTGATTGCGCCGTGCGTCAGGCGCCCCTGCCCATCCTGATCGAGGATCAGGCTGTAGAACTCCTGCACGAGGTGGGCGAGTTGGGCGTCGGTCAGCATCGGCGTCGCGCGGAGGGCTACGAACAGGCTCTCCGAGGCGAGGTATAACCGATAGGCCCACAGCTTGGCAGTGCGGGGGTTGGCGGTCGCGAGGCTGCGCACGAGTTCATTAAGCCGCAGCCTGGGTCGAAGGTCGTCCGGCACGCGCCGCCGGAAGTGGAAGACGCGCCCGCGCAGGACGACGTTGGCGATGTATCTCACCCCGCTCCCCCACCGCCCAGCAGGCGGCTTGTGTAGCAGCAGTGTGTAGCAACCGGCTCACCCTGCAGGGCGCCTGGCCGAGAAGCTTAACGAACTGAGGGGCTTAGCTGAATTGTTGGCTGGGGCGCCAGGATTCGAACCTGGGAATGGCGGTACCAAAAACCGCTGCCTTACCACTTGGCGACGCCCCAAGGTGAGCGGAGGCTGTCTAGACGCCGCGCCCGCCCCTGGCAAGCGGCGGATCGCGGCCGTCCGGCCCCTGCCCGAAGCGGCTCAGCGGCGCTCGGGCGTGCCGTCGATCCGGCGGGGCAGGCCCAGCGGGTTGGCGGCCTGGAGCGCCGCCGGCAGCAGGGCGTCGGGGACGTCCTGGTAGCTCACCGGCCGCAGGAACCGGTCGATCGCGAGGCTGCCCACCGAGGTCGTGCGCCCGTCCGAGGTCGCCGGGTAAGGCCCGCCATGCACCATGGCGTGCGCCACCTCGACACCGGTTCCGAACCCGTCCACCAGGATCCGGCCGACGCGGCGCTCCAGGAGCGGCAGCAGGTCCCGGGCGGCCGCGTGATCCTCCGGCGCGAGGTGCAGCGAGGCCGTGAGCTGGCCCTCCAGACGCTCCAGGACCGCCCGCATCGCGGCGAAGTCCGCGCAGCGCACCACGAGCCCCGAGGCGCCGAACATCTCCTCCTGCAGCTCGGGATCCGCCAGGAACACGTCCGAGTCCGCGGCGAACAGGGTCGCCCGGCCCTGGGTCGCCCCGCCCTCCGTGCCCTCGGCGATGCGGGTGACGGCGGCGTGGCCGGCCACCCGCGCCACGGCCTCGCGGTACGCGCGCTGGATGCCGGGCGTCAGCATGGTCGCGGCCGGGCTCTCGCGCAGGGCCGCGCCGGCCGCCTCGAGGAAGGCGTCGAGACCCGGACCCGGCAGCGCCAGGAGCAGGCCGGGATTGGTGCAGAACTGCCCGGCGCCGAGCGTCAGCGAGGCCGCGAATGCCTTGCCGATCGCGGCACCCCGCGCGGCGAGCGCGCCGGGGAACAGCAGCACCGGGTTGATGCTGCTCATCTCGGCGTAGACCGGGATCGGCGACGGGCGCCCGGCCGCGATCGCCATCAGGGCGGTGCCGCCCCGGCGCGAGCCCGTGAAGCCGACTGCCGCGATCCGGGGATCGGCCACCAGCCCCTGCCCGATCGACTGGCCGGCATCGAACAGCAGCGAGAAGGTCCCCTCCGGCAGGCCGCAGGACGCAACCGCCTTCTGGACGGCGCGGCCGACGAGCTCCGAGGTGCCGGGATGGGCGGGATGCGCCTTGACCACCACCGGGCAGCCCGCCGCCAGGGCCGAGGCGGTGTCGCCGCCCGCCACCGAGAAGGCCAGCGGGAAGTTCGAGGCGCCGAACACCGCCACCGGGCCGACGGCGATCCGGCGCAGGCGCAGGTCCGGACGGGGCAGCGGCTTGCGGTCCGGAAGGGCCGGGTCGATCCGCGCCTCGACGTAGCTGCCCTCGCGGACGACGCCGGCGAACAGGCGCAGCTGGCCGACCGTCCGGGCGCGCTCGCCCTCGATCCGCGGCCGGGGCAGCCCCGTCTCGGCCATGCAGCGGGTGACGAGGTCGTCCCCGATCTCCAGGATGTTCGCGGCGATCGCTTCCAGGAAGCCGGCCCGCGCCTCCGGGTCGGTCTCGCGGAAGGTGTCGAAGGCGGCCTCGGCGAGCGCGCAGGCCCGGTCGAGGTCGCCCCGGCTCGCGCCCGGGAAATCCGGCTCCAGGGCCTGTCCGGTGGCCGCCTCGACGGCCCGGAAGGCCGCCTCGGTGCCGCGCCGCGCCTCGGCGCCGATCAGGTTCTCGCCGCGCAGGGTCATGAGCTGCTCCTCTCGGTGGGGGTGCGGGCGGGCCGCACCGGGACGGCGCGCGCGGGCGGTCAGCCCCGCTGCGCCGCCAGGGCCTTCTCGCGGATGGCCGCGAGGGTCATGGTCGGGGTCAGCGCCTCGGGATCGACGAGGCAGTGGATCATGGCCGGCAGCCCGGAGGCGAGGCCGCGCTCGAAGGCGGGGGCGAACTCCTCGGTGCGCTCCACCCGTTCGCCGTGGCCGCCGAAGGCGCGGGCCAGCGCCGCGAAGTCGGGGTTGCGCAGCTCGGTCGCCGAGACGCGGCCGGGATACTCGCGCTCCTGGTGCATCCGGATCGTGCCGTACATGCCGTTGTCGAGCACCACCACCACGACGGCGATCCCGTACTGAACCGCGGTCGCGAATTCCTGCACGGTCATCATCACGTCGCCGTCGCCGGCCAGCGCCACGACGATCCGTTCCGGGCGGCTGCGCTTCGCCATCACGGCGGCGGGCAGGCCGTAGCCCATCGAGCCGGAGGTCGGTGCGAGCTGCGTGCCGAAGGCGCGGAACCGGTAATAGCGGTGGACCCAGGTGGCGAAGTTGCCGGCGCCGTTGCAGATCACCGCGTCCGGCGGCAGCCGCTGGCGCAGCCACGCGATCGCCGCGCCGTACTGGAACGCGCCGGGCTTCGGCTCAGGCGTCTCGGACCACGCGCGGTAGGCGGCATGGGCCTCGGCGGCGCGGCCGGTGCCGGTGGCCTCGAACTCCGGCAGGACCGCGCAGAAGGTCTCGGGCGCCGCCTCGATCGCCAGCGCCGGCTGGTAGACCCGGCCGAGTTCCGCCGCGTCGGCGTGGACGTGGACCAGCGGCAGGCCGGGATCGGGGATGCCGAGCAGGCCGTAGGATTGCGCCGGCATCTCGGAGAGGCGCCCGCCCACCATCAGCAGCAGGTCGGCCTCTCGGATCCGGGCGAGCAGCGCCGGGTTCGGCCCGATCCCGAGCTCGCCCGCGAAGTTCGGGTGGTCGGCGGGGAAGAGCTGGGCCCGCCGGAACGAGACCGCCACCGGCAGATCGTGGCGCTCGGCCCAGGCGGCCAGGGCGGCGACGGCGCCTTCCGTCCAGCGGGAGCCGCCGAGCAGCACCACCGGCCGCCGCGCCTCCGCCAGCATGGCCCGCAGGTGCGCGAGATCGTCCCCCGACGGGGCCGGCGCGGCCGGGACGACGCGCGGCGCGTCCGGCACGGCCGCGACGTCGTCGAGCATGTCCTCCGGCAGGGCGACCACGACGGGGCCCGGGCGGCCCTGCAGCGCGACCCGGAAGGCCCGGGCGAGGATCTCCGGGATGCGCGCCGCGTCGTCGATCTCCACCGCCCACTTGGCGACGCCGCCGAACATCTGGCGATAGTCGACCTCCTGGAAGGCCTCGCGGTCGCGCATGCGCCGGGCGATCTGGCCGACGAACAGGATCATCGGCGTCGAATCCTGGCGGGCGATGTGCACGCCGGCGGAGGCGTTGGTGGCGCCGGGCCCCCGGGTCACGAAGCAGATGCCAGGGCGGCCCGTGAGCTTGCCGGCGGCCTCGGCCATGATCGCCGCGCCGCCCTCCTGCCGGCAGACCAGCACGTCGATGCCGCTGTCGCGCAGGGCGTCGAGCACCGCGAGGTAGCTCTCCCCGGGGACGCAGGTCACGCGCTCGACGCCCTGCGCGCGGAGCTGGTCGACGAGCACCTGCGCGCCGGTGCGTGGGGGCAATCCGCTCAAGCCGTTCCTCCCTGGCGCTCGGGCCGCGTCCGGGGCATGGCGCCGGGATCGGCCGTGGATCCGCCCGCCGCTGAGATGCGTCTGATATCCCAGTCTCAGGATAGGGGCGGGTTCGGGGCGGTCAACCTGTCAGACCAGGGGGCGCCGGTCGAGGGCCCGGCGGGTCATCCGGTCGAGAAAGTCGAACAGCGTCCCGATCCCGGCAAGGGCCGCCTCCGCGTCGCGCGCCGCGATGCCCGACACGATCGCCGCGTGGATCGCCGCGCAGTCCGGGAAGCTCGCGGTCGGCTCGTAGGTGTACCAGAACCGTCGCGACTGCGCGTGCAGCGCCGCCATGGTGCCGGCGAGCGTCGGGTTGTAGGCGGCGCCGACCAGCCCCTCGTGCAGGGCGCGCTTGTGCCGGAAATACGCTTCCCGGTCGCGGGCCTCGGCGGTGCGGCGCAGCCCGCCGACGCGATCCAGCAGCCGCGCCATGTCGTCCTCGGTGCCCCGCGCGATGGCGCAGCGGGCCACGGTCTCGTCGAGGGGCCGCCGCACCTCCAGCAGCTCGAGGTGCCTGATGATGTCGACCTGGGTGACGAGGACGCCGCGGCGCGGGTGGACCTCCACGAACCCGATCGTCTTCAGCCGTGCCAGGGCCTCGCGGACCGGGGTCCGGCCGAGGCCCAGCTCCGCGCCGAGTTCGCCTTCGGAGACCATCGCGCCGGGCGCGAGGCGGCGGCTGATGATCATCTGCTCGATGGCGTCGTAGGCGGTCTCGGCGAGCGAGCGCGGCCTGCGCGCCTCCGCCGCCGAGGCGCTGCCGCCCGCAAAGTCCAATTCGGCCAAGGGCTTCCCCGTCGATCTCCGCTCGGGTCGGTCGCGACCCGCGCCGGTTGACAATGGCGCGGCGCCCCGTGTTACTCAAGAGCTGGGATATCAGTCCGCGCCCAGCGCGGACGGGAGCCAAGGCCGGCGCAAGCGACGCGTGATTGTCACCGTCCGCGGGTGCCGAGACCGAGGCCCGGGGAGGAGAAGCGGATGTCCGGGTTGTCCCCTGAGACGCGCGCCAAGCTGAAGACCGTCAGCACGGCCACGCTGATGACCGCCCTCTACAAGCGCGGCTTCCGCAACCAGATGATCCAGGGCGTGCTGCCCCTGAAGGCCGGCGGCCCGACGATGGTCGGCGAGGCCTACACCCTGCGCTACATCCCGGCCCGGGAGGACCTGAACCCGATCACGGTGTTCCGCGACCGCGCGCACCCGCAGCGCAAGGCCGTGGAGGAGTGCCCGCCCGGCGCCGTGATGGTGATCGACAGCCGGAAGGACGCCCGGGCCGCCTCCGCGGGCTCGATCCTGGCGACCCGGCTGATGGTGCGCGGCTGCGCCGGGCTCGTCACCGACGGCGGCTTCCGCGATGCCGACGAGATCGCCCGGCTGGAGATGCCGAGCTACCACGCGCGCCCGTCGGCGCCGACGAACCTCACGGTCCACCAGGCGATCGACATCAACGTGCCGATCGGCTGCGGCGACGCGCCCGTCTTCCCCGGCGACGTGATCGTCGGCGACGGCGACGGGGTGGCGGTGATCCCGGCCCACCTCGCTGACGCGGTCGCCGACGAGGCCGTGGAGATGACCGCCTACGAGGATTTCGTCACCGAGGAGGTACGCAAGGGCCGCACAATCCTCGGCCTCTACCCTGCCACCGACGAGCAGAGCCTCGCCGATTTCGCCGCCTGGCGGACGCGGACCGGCCGCTGAGCGTGCCGCACCGGCCCGCTCCGGCCCGGCCCGCGATCGGCAAAGGGCCGGGACGCGTCGGATTCGGCTCGGGGGGACGCCATGGCGGCGAGGTTGCGCGGGGGCGATGCGGCGCCGGAGATCGAGCGGCGGACGGTCGCCAAGGTGTCGCGGCGTCTGCTGCCGCTGATCGTCCTGATCTACTTCGTCGCCTACATGGACCGGACCAACGTGGGCTTCGCGGCGTTCGGGCTGAGCCGGGAGTTCGGGTTCTCCGCCACGGTCTACGGCTGGGCGGCCGGCATCTTCTTCCTCGGCTACGTCATCTTCGAAGTGCCGAGCAACGTCCTCCTGGAGCGCGCCGGGGCGCGGCTCTGGATCGCCCGGATCATGGTCACCTGGGGGCTGGTGGCGGGCAGCATGGCGCTCATCACCGGCCCGGCGAGCTTCCTCGCCCTGCGCTTCCTGCTGGGCGTGGCCGAGGCCGGCTTCTTCCCCGGCGTGATCCTCTACTTCACTTACTGGTTCCCGAAGCGGTACCGGGCGCGCGTGGTCGCCGCGCTGTTCCTCGCGGTCCCGGGCTCGAACGCCCTCACGGCGGTGATCTCGGGGGCGCTGCTCCAGCTCGACGGGGCGCTCGGCCTGCACGGCTGGCAGTGGCTGTTCCTCCTCGAGGCGGCGCCCTCGATCTTGCTGGCCTTCGCGGTCCTGGCGCTGATGACCGACCGGCCCGAACAGGCCGCGTGGCTCACGTCCGAGGAGCGATTGTGGCTCGGGACCGCGATCGCGGCGGAGCGGGACGGCACGGTCCGGGCCCACGGGCCCTTCACTCTGGGGCAGGTCCTGACCGACCGGCGCGTGCTCGCGCTGGGCGCGATGTACTTCAGCATCGGTACCGCCACCTACGGCATCACCTTCTTCCTGCCGCCGATCCTGAAGAGCCTGCACCTCACCGACTGGGAGACGGGGGTCGCGACGGCGGTGCCCTACGGCGTCGGGACCCTGGGCATGATCGCCTGGAGCTGGTCGTCGGACCGGCGCGACGAGCGCCGCTGGCACTTCGCGATCGCCGCGCTGGTCGCCGCCCTCGGCCTCGTCGTCTCCGGCCCCATGCTCGGCAGCCTCTGGGCGCTCGCGGCGATGTCGGTGGCCACGATCGGGCTCTATGGGAGCAAGCCCGCCTTCTGGGCGATGCCGGGGGAGTTCCTGGCCGGGCCCGCGGCCGCCGGGGGGATCGCGCTGATCAACGCGATCGGCAATCTCGGCGGCTTCGTCGGCCCCTACGTCCTGGGCTGGCTGAAGGATTACACCGGGACCTACGAGGCCGGCCTCTATTTCCTGGCGGCTTGCGCGCTCGCCGCCGCGGCGATCACGCTCGTCGCGGGCCGCCCGGCCGGGTCGAACGCGTGAGACCGGAGACAGAGCGATGACCGCGCGCAAGAAGACCCTGGAGGATCTGCGCAGCCAGCGCTGGTTCGGCGCCACCGACCTGCGCAGCTTCGGCCACCGCTCCCGCATGCTGCAGATGGGCTACGAGCGGGCGGATTTCACCGGCAAGCCGATCGTCGGCATCATCAACACCTGGAGCGACATCAACCCCTGCCACCAGCATTTCCGCGAGCGCGTCGAGCACGTGAAGCGCGGCGTCTGGCAGGCGGGCGGCTTCCCGATCGAGCTGCCGGCGCTGTCGCTGTCGGAGAACTTCGTCAAGCCGACCACGATGCTCTACCGCAATTTCCTGGCCATGGAGGTGGAAGAACTGCTGCGCCAGCACCCCGTGGACGGCGCGGTGCTGATGGGCGGCTGCGACAAGACCACACCCGGCACGGTGATGGGCGGGATCTCCATGAACCTGCCGATGGTGTTCCTGCCGGCGGGACCGATGATGCGCGGCCATTTCGGCGGGACGATCCTGGGCTCGGGCTCGGATGTCTGGAAGTACTGGGCCGAGAAGGAGGCCGGGAACATCACCACGCAGGAATGGAACGACATGGAGGCGGGCATCGCCCGCTCCGCCGGAACCTGCATGACCATGGGCACGGCCTCGACCATGACGGCGATCACCGAGGCCCTGGGGCTGTCCCTGCCCGGCTCGGCCTCGATCCCGGCGGCCGACGCCGACCATCCGCGCATGGCCGGCGCCTGCGGCCGGCGCATCGTCGAGATGATCTGGGAAGACCTGAAGCCGTCCGACATCCTCGACCGCCGCTCGGTCGACAACGCGCTGGTGGTCCACAACGCGCTCGCCGGCTCCACCAACGCGATGATCCACCTCGTGGCCATGGCCGGTCGGGCCGGTATCCCGGTCAAGCTCACCGAGTTCGACGAGTTCGCCCAGAAGGTGCCGGTCATCGCCAACCTCCGGCCCTCGGGTCAGTGGCTCATGGAGGATTTCCACATCGCGGGCGGCATCCGCGCCCTGATGGCGCGCCTGTCCCCCCTCCTTCACCTCGACGCCCGCTCGGTCACCGGCGGAACGATCGGCGACGGGCTCGCCGGCATGCGGGTGTTCAACGACGACGTGATCCGCCCGCTCGACCGACCGATCGTGGCCATGGGCGGGACCGCGATCCTGTACGGCAACCTCGCCCCGGACGGCTGCGTGATCAAGCCGCCGGCCGCCGACCCGCGGCTGCTGCAGCACACCGGTCCCGCGCTGGTCTTCGACAGCTACGACGCGATGAGCGCGGCGGTGAACGACCTCGACCTCGACGTCACGCCCGACCACGTGATGATCCTGCGCAATGCCGGCCCGATCGGCGGCCCCGGCATGCCCGAATGGGGCATGCTTCCGATCCCGAAGGTCCTGCTCCGGCAGGGCGTGCGCGACATGGTCCGCATCTCGGACGCGCGGATGAGCGGCACGAGCTACGGCGCCTGCATCCTGCACGTGGCGCCGGAATCGGCCGCGGGCGGCCCGCTCGCGGCCGTGCGCGACGGCGACCTCATCACCGTGGACGTGCCCGGGCGGCGGATCCACCTGCACCTCGACGACGCCGAGATCGCGGCGCGGGTGAAGGCGTTCCGGCCGCCGGACCGGTCTTATCCGCGGGGCTACAACCGGCTGTTCGCCCAGCACGTGCGGCAGGCCAACGAGGGCTGCGACTTCGACTTTCTGGAGGGCGCCGGGGGGATCCCGGAACCCGAGATTCACTGACCGGCCCGAGCCGTCGGCAACAGGCGGCGGGCCCCATCACAGGGAGGTAACATGGTGACGATCGCGCGCAGGGGCCTGCTCGCCGGAGCGGCCCTGCTCGGCGCCGCGCGGGCGGCCGGGGCGGGCTGGGAGCCGTCGCAGCGGGTGCCCGACCCGGCCGTCGAGATCCTCGACCCGGCCTTCGCCAAGTACCGGCTCGCCTCGGCGACGGTCGAGCGGGTCGCCACGGGCTTCCGCTGGGCCGAGGGGCCGGTCTGGTTCGGCGACATGGGATCGCTGCTGTTCAGCGACGTGGTCAACGACCGGATCATGAAGTGGGAGGAGGCGTCCGGCGCGCTCTCGGTGTTCCGCAAGCCGTCGAACTACGCCAACGGCAACACCCGCGACCGGCAGGGCCGGCTGATCACCTGCCAGCACAGGACCCGCAGCGTCACCCGCACCGAGCATGACGGCACCATCACCACGCTGCTCGACCGGTTCGACGGCAAGCCGCTGAACTCGCCGAACGACGTGGTCTGCCATTCCGATGGGGCGATCTGGTTCACCGATCCGGCCTTCGGGCCGAACCCGCACGAGTCGATGGCGGCGCCGGAGCTACCGGGCTACATCTACCGGATCGATCCGAAGACGGGACAGGCCAGCGTCGCGGTTGAGGGCGTGGCGGGGCCGAACGGCCTGTGCTTCTCGCCGGACGAGTCGAAGCTCTACGTGATCGAGGCCCGGGCGAAGCCCAACCGCCTGATCCGCGTCTACGACGTGGTCGAGAACGGCACCAGGACCGCCAACGGCCGCGTCTTCTACGATGCCGGGACCGGCACGCCGGACGGCTTTAAGGTCGACGTCGACGGCAATCTCTGGTGCGGCTGGGGGATGAGCGAGGCCGAGGACGGGGTCATCGTGCTCTCGCCTCAGGCCAAGCTGATCGGCCGGATCCGCCTGCCGGAGCGCTGCGCCAACCTGTGCTTCGGCGGACTCAACCGCAACCTGCTGCTGATGACGTCCACGCACTCGGTCTATTCACTGTACGTGAACACGCGGGGTGCGGGGACCTGCTGAGGTTGGATGGGCGGCTCGCGCCGCCCTGCCGTCCTTGCGAGAGGAGCGAAGCAATCCAGGGGCGTCACGCCGACAGATGTCGTGCGGCCCTGGCTCGCTTCGCTACGCTCGCGATGACGGTGGTGCCCCGCCCCTACTCCGCCGCCTGCGGCATGTACCGCGTCGGATCGTAGTTCAGGATCGGGCCGAGCCAGCGCTCGACGTCGCGGACATCCATCCCCTTGCGGGCGGCGTAATCCTCGACCTGATCCCGCTCCACCTTGGCGACGCCGAAATAGTGCGCCTCCGGGTGGGCAATGTAGATCCCCGATACCGAGGAACCCGGCCACATCGCGTAGGACTCGGTGAGCTTCACGCCGATCCGGCTCTCCGCCTTCAGCAGGTCGAACAGGGTGGTCTTCTCGGTGTGGTCGGGCTGGGCCGGGTAGCCCGGGGCCGGGCGGATGCCGTCGTACTTCTCCAGCACCAGCTCCTCGGGGGCGTAGGCCTCGTCGGACGCGTAGCCCCAGAACTCCTTGCGCACCCGCTCGTGCATCCGCTCGGCGAAGGCCTCGGCGATGCGGTCGGCGAGCGCCTTCACGAGGATCGCCCGGTAATCGTCGTTGGCCCGCTCGAACCGCTCGGCGATCCGCACCTCCTCCAGGCCCGCCGTCACCACGAAGCCGCCGACATAGTCGGCGATGCCGGTCTCGGCCGGCGCCACGAAGTCCGACAGGCAGGTGTTCGACCGGCCGTCGCGCTTCGAGAGCTGCTGGCGCAGGCCGTGGAAGGTGGCGAGCCGCTCCGACCGGCTCTCGCCCGTGTAGAGCGCGATGTCGTCGCCGACGCTGTTGGCCGGCCAGAAGCCGATCACCGCCTTCGGATTGAACCAGCGCTCCTCGACGATCTGCTTCAGCATCGCCTGCGCGTCCTCGTAGAGGGCGCGGGCGGCCGGGCCCTGCTCGGGATCGTCCAGGAGCGCCGGGAAGCGGCCCTTGAACTCGTAGGTCTGCAGGAACGGCGTCCAGTCGATGTAGGGCACGAGGTCGGCGACCTCGTAGGAGCCGTAGACCCTCGTGCCGGTGAAGGAGGGCTTCGCCGGCTTGTAGCCCGACCAGTCGATCTTGAACGCGTTGGTCCGCGCCTTGGCGAGCGGCAGCCGTTGCTTGTCGGCCTCCGAGCGCCTGTGGGCGTCGGCGACCTTGGCGTACTCGGCCCGGACCTTCTCGATCGTCGGCCCACGGGTCTCCTTCGAGATCAGGCTCGACACCACGCCGACCGCGCGGCTCGCGTCGGTGACGTAGACCGCCTGACCCTTGGCGTAGGCCGGGTGGATCTTCACCGCCGTGTGGACGCGGCTGGTGGTGGCGCCGCCGATCAGCAGCGGCACGTCGAGCCCCTCGCGCTCCATCTCGCCGGCCACGTGGACCATCTCGTCGAGCGACGGGGTGATCAGGCCCGACAGGCCGACGATGTCGACTTTCTCGGTCTTGGCGGTCTCCAGGATCTTGGCGGCCGGCACCATCACGCCGAGATCGATGATCTCGTAGTTGTTGCAGGCCAGCACGACGCCGACGATGTTCTTGCCGATATCGTGGACGTCGCCCTTCACGGTCGCCATCAGCACCTTGCCGGCGGCCTGGCGCTTGCCGTCGCCGCCGTTGGCGCGCTTCTCCTCCTCCATGAACGGCTCGAGATAGGCGACCGCCTGCTTCATCACCCGGGCTGACTTCACCACCTGCGGCAGGAACATCTTGCCGGAGCCGAACAGGTCGCCGACCACGTTCATGCCGGCCATCAGCGGGCCCTCGATGACGTGGAGCGGGCGCTCGGCTGAGGCCCGCGCCTCCTCGGTGTCGGCCACGATGTACTCGGTGATGCCGTTGACCAGCGCGTGCTCGATCCGCTTCTCGACCGGAGCCTCGCGCCAGGTCAGGTCGGCGGTCTTGGCCTGGGCCGAGGCGCCGGTCTTGAAGCGCTCGGCGGCCTCCAGCAGGCGCTCGGTCGAATCCTCGCGGCGGTTGAGGACGACGTCCTCGCACAGCTCGCGCAGCTCCGCCGGGATCTCGTCGTAGACGGCGAGCTGGCCGGCATTGACGATGCCCATGTCCATGCCGGCCTTGATGCAGTGGAACAGGAACACCGCGTGCATGGCCTCGCGTACCGGCTCGTTGCCGCGGAAGGCGAAGCTGAGGTTCGAGACGCCGCCCGAGATGTGGGCGTGCGGCAGGGTCTCGCGGATCGTGCGGGTCGCCTCGATGAAGGCCACGCCGTACGGATTGTGCTCTTCGATGCCCGTGGCAACGGCGAAGATGTTCGGATCGAAGATGATGTCCTCGGGCGGGAAGCCGACCTGCTCGGTCAGGATCCGGTAAGCCTTGGTGCAGATCTCGACCTTGCGCTCGTACGAATCGGCCTGGCCCTGCTCGTCGAAGGCCATCACCACCACGGCGGCCCCGTAGGAGCGGCAGATCTTGGCGGCTTCGACGAACTTCTCCTCGCCCTCCTTCATGGAGATCGAGTTCACGATCGGCTTGCCCTGGATGCACTTGAGGCCGGCCTCGATCACCTCGAACTTCGAGGAATCGACCATCACGGGCACCCGGGCGATGTCGGGCTCGGCGGCGACGAGGTTCAGGAACTCGACCATCGCCTTCTGTGAGTCGAGCAGGCCCTCGTCCATGTTGACGTCGATCACCTGGGCACCGGCCGCCACCTGATCGCGGGCGACGTCCAGCGCCGCCGCGTAGTCGCCGTTGGTGATGAGCTTGCGGAACTTGGCCGAGCCGGTGACGTTCGTGCGCTCGCCCACGTTCACGAACGGGATTTCCGGCGTGAGCACGAAGGGCTCGAGGCCCGACAGACGCATCAGGCGCGGCACCTCGGGGATCGGCCGCGGCGCCTTGCCGGCCACCGCTTCGGCGATGGCACGGATGTGGTCCGGGGTGGTGCCGCAGCAGCCGCCGACCATGTTGACGAGGCCGGATTCGGCGAACTCGCCGACCAGCTTGCCCATCGCCTCCGGGCTCTCGTCGTAGAGTCCGAACTCGTTCGGCAGGCCGGCATTCGGGTAGGCGCAGACGAGCGTGTCGCAGATCCGCGCCAGCTCGGCGATGTGGCCGCGCATCTCGCGCGCGCCCAGCGCGCAGTTGAGGCCGAAGGTCAGCGGCTCGGAATGGCGCAGGGAGTGCCAGAAGGCCGCCGGGGTCTGGCCCGACAGGGTGCGGCCCGAGAGATCTGTGATCGTGCCGGAGATCTGGATCGGCAGGCGGATGCCGGTCTCGTCGAAGACCTGCCACGCCGCCGCGACCGCCGCCTTGGCGTTCAGCGTGTCGAAGATCGTCTCGATCAGGATCAGCTCGGCGCCGCCGTCGATCAGGCCGCGAACCTGCTCCACGTAGGCCTGCTTGACCTGGTCGAAGGTGACCGCCCGGAAGCCCGGGTTGTTCACGTCGGGCGAGATCGACAGGGTGCGGTTCGTCGGGCCGATGGCACCGGCCACGAAGCGGCGGCGGCCGTCCTTCTCCTCGGCGAGCTTGGCCGCCTCGCGGGCGAGCCGCGCTCCTTGAGCGTTCAGCTCGTGGATGATCGACTCCATTCCGTAATCGGCCTGGGCGATGGTGGTGCCCGAGAAGGTGTTGGTCTCGCAGACGTCGGCGCCGGCCAGGAAGTAGTCGAGGTGGATCTGCCGGATCGCGTCGGGCTGGGTCAGGATCAGCAGGTCGTTGTTGCCCTTCTGATCGTGCCCGTGATCCTTGAACCGGTCGCTGCGAAAGTCCTCTTCCGAGAACTTCAGGCGCTGGATGACGGTGCCCATCGCCCCGTCGAGGACGAGGATCTTCTCCGCGGCGCGCTGGCGCAGGGCCTTCGCGATCTCGGTGCCGTCGACGGGGGCAAAATCGGTCATCGTGCGTCCTGTCAGATCACCTCGTCCTGAGGTGCCGGAGCGAAGCGGAGGCCTTGGAGGCCTCCAGATATCTCGGTGTTCCCTGGAGCCCTCCTTCGGGGCCGCTCACGCGGCCCCTCAGGACGAGGTGGAGGGGGATCTTCGGTCTCTCGTGCGTGCCCTGGCTGCTGTCTCGGACACAAGCCGTCTTTGCGAGCGCAGCGAAGCAATCCAGCCGCGCCACGCTCACGGATGTCGCGCTACCCTGGGTCGCTTCGCTGCGCTCGCGATGACGGACCGCGGCCCCGAGAATTTAAGCCGCGGCCTTCGCGGCCGCCAGCTTCGGCGCCTGGGCGCGCAGGCCGAGCAGGTGGCAGATCGCGTAGACCAAGTCGGAGCGGTTCATCGAGTAGAAGTGGAAGTCGTTGACGCCCTCGTCCACGAGGTCGAGCACCTGCTCGGCCGCCACCGCGCCGGCCACGAGCCGGCGGGTCTCGACGTCGTCCTCCAGCCCCTCGAACCGGGCGGCCAGCCAGTAGGGCACCGAGGCGCCGGTGCGGCGGGCGAAGTTCGCCGCCTGCTTGAAGTTCTGCACCGGCAGGATGCCCGGGATGATCGGGATCGTGATCCCGGCGGCCCGGACCTTGTCCAGGTAGCGCAGGTAGATCTCGTTCTCGAAGAAGAACTGGGTAATCGCCTGGTCGGCCCCGGCATCGACCTTGGCCTTCAGGGCGTCGATGTCGGCGTCGAGGGAGGCCGCCTCGGGGTGCTTCTCAGGATAGGCCGAGACCGAGACCTTGAAGTCGCCGATCCGCTTGATCCCCTTCACCAGCTCTGCGGTCGAGGCGTAGCCCTCCGGGTGCGGCCGGTAGGCGTGGCCGACACCCTCGGCCGGGTCGCCGCGCAGCGCCACGATGTGGCGCACGCCCGCGTCCCAGTAGGACTGGACCACCGCGTCGATCTCGTCGCGAGAGGCGTCCACGCAGGTGAGGTGGGCGGCGGGCTTGAGGCCGGTCTCGCGGACCATGCGGGCGACCGTGTTGTGGGTGCGCTCGCGGGTGGAGCCGCCGGCGCCGTAGGTCACCGAGACGAAGCTCGGCTGCAGCGGCGCGAGGCGCTCGATGGAGTTCCAGAGGATCTTCTCCATCTCGTCGGTCTTCGGGGGGAAGAACTCGATCGAGACGCGGATCGGGTGGTAGCCGTCGCGGCTGGCGCGGTGTGTGGAGCGGCGCATCGGGGTCTCGTCCTCTATGTCGGTCGGTTCAGACGAAGTCTGCGGAGGTCAGTGTCTCAGGCGACGGCGCGCTGAGGCTGTTCTGTGTCGGTGTCGGCCAACCCGTCCTGAGCCAGCCCGTCCTGGGCCAGCCAGAGGGTGACGGTGAGCTGGCCCGACTCGCGCGGCGTCAGATCGCGGGTGGCGACCGTCGCGAGGCCGGCTTCGGCGAGCCAGCCGGAGACCTGCTCGGCGGAGAAGCCGAGGCGCCGGTGGGCCTGCCCGGTGCGGAGGAATTCCAGCTCGTGCGGCGCGAAGTCCACCACCAGCAGGCGGCCGCCCGGCGCCACGAGCCGCGCGGCCCCGCGGAGCGCCCGGGCCGGGTCGTCGAGATAGTGCAGCACCTGATGGACCACGACGAGGTCGAAGCTCGCCCGCGCGAAGGGCGGCGCGTGGATGTCGCCCTGCCGCAGGTCCACCCTTGCCAAGCCCTGGCGCTCCAGGTTGGCCCGGGCGACGGACAGCATGGCGTGGCTCGAATCGAGCCCGGTGGCGCGGCCGGCCCGGGGCGCCAGCAGGCCGAGCATCCGGCCGGTGCCGGTGCCGAGATCGATCAGGCTGCCGATCGGGCGGTCGCCCAGGGCGTCGAGCACCGCGGCCTCCACGATCGCCTCGGGCACGTGCAGGGAGCGCAGCTCGTCCCATTTGGGGGCCAGCCGGGCGAAGAAGGTCGTGGCGGCATCCGCCCGCTGCGCCCGGACGGCGTCGAGGCGCGCGCGGTCCTCCGACAGGGGCGGCGCGGTCCGGTCGAGACCGGACAGGAGCGGGTCCGCCAGGCCGGCGCGGGCGTCGGACAGCCGGAAGAACGCCCAGGCCCCCTCGCGGTGGCGCTCGACCAGCCCGGCCTCCACCAAGAGCTTGAGGTGGCGAGAGATCCGCGGCTGCGACTGACCCAGGATGTCGGTGAGGTCGGACACCGACAGTTCCCCCTCGACGAGCAGCGCCAGGATGCGCAGGCGCGTCTCCTCCGCGGCGGCACGCAGGACGCCCAGGGCTTCCGGAAAGGGGATCGACCCCGCTTCTTGCCTGCGTTCGATAGACATAAAGATATGTTTATGTCCGTTTTCCCGCGGGCGCAAGCACGATCTTGATCGGGTCCACGTCGGCGCGTGACGGCTCCCGACGGCATTGCCGAACCGATGAGACCGAAGCGCGGCGGCGGCGTTGATGGCAGGGTCGATGACTGGATCGATGACTGGATCGATGACAGGGCCGCGGACCGCGTGCCCGGGGAGGCACGCATGGCCGAGAGCCCGTTCCCGCAGATCACGCTGGTCCGCCACGGCGAGACCGCCTGGAGCCGGTCCGGTCAGCATACCGGGCGCAGCGACATCCCCCTGACGCCGGAGGGTGAGGACGCGGCGCGCGCCCTCGCACCGCGCCTGGCGCGCCGCGCCTACGCGGAGGTGTGGTCGAGCCCGTCGGGCCGGGCGGCCACGACCTGCGCGCTGGCGGGCTTCGGCGACCGCCGCGCGATCGATCCGGATCTCGCGGAATGGGATTACGGCGCCTACGAGGGCCGGACCACGAAGGCGATCCTGGCCGAGCGGCCGGACTGGCGGCTGTTCCGCGACGGCTGCCCCGGCGGCGAGACGGCGGCGGATGTCGGTGCCCGCGCGGATCGGGTCATCGCCCGGGCCCGCGCCCGCGACGCCGACCTCATCGTGTTCTCCAGCGCACACCTTCTGCGCGTGCTCGCAGCGCGCTGGATCGGCCTGGAGCCGCGGTGCGGCGCGCTCCTCGTCCTCGGCACCGCGAGCGTCTCGGTGCTCGGCTACGAGCACGACCGCACCGAGCCGGTGCTGCGCGCCTGGAACGGGTAGGCGCTAGCGCAGCCAGTACCCGTCGGGCGCCAGCGCCTGGGGCATCGGCTCGCCGAGGGCGTGGTGGACGATGCGGTCCACGGCGCGGACCATGGCGTCGAGGGGCAGGTCGTTGGGCTCGGTGCCGAACGGCTCCTCGAGCTCGTCCCCGAGGGCGTCGAGTCCGAAGAACGTGTAGGCCACGAGCGCCACCACGATCGGAGTCGCCCAGCCCAGGGCGCCGGTGAGGCCCACCGGGAGGAGCAGGCAGTAGAGCCACGCGGTCCGGTACACGAGCAACGTGTAGGCGAAGGGCAGCGGCGTGTTGGCGAGCCGCTCGCAGGCGGTGTGCACGCCCGACAGCGCCTCGATCCGGGCCTCGAGGATGCCGAACTGGATGTCGCTGAGCCGGCCCGCGCGCGTCAGCGAGGCGAGATCGCGGGTGATGGCGGCCAGGACCGAGTCGGTGGGGTTCGGGCCGGACAGGTCCGATCCCGGGCTCGTCCGGTCGACGGCGGCGGCCTCGTCCAGGTCGCGCAGCCGGGCGTGGAGGCCGTGCGCGAAGGCCGACAGGCGCCGGAGCTGGAGCGCGGCCTCCCGCTCGGGCAGCAGGGCCGGGAGGGCGCGGGCGAGGTTGCGCACCTCGCCGATCAGGTTGCCCCAGTGCTTCCGGGCCTCCCACCAGCGCTCGTAGCAGGCGTTGTTGCGAAAGCTCAGGAAGATCGAGAGGGCGAGGCCGACCACGGTGAACGGCGTCACCCCCGCGCTGACCGGGAACAGCGCGGGCCACCGCGATTCCGCCCACACCACCGCGCACGAGACCGCGACGATCCCCGCGAGCTTGGGCGCCACCCGCGGCACGATCGAGCCGCGCAGGGTGAACAGCAGGGTCAGCAGGTTGGGCCGGGTGCGGACGATCATCGGGACTTCGGCGATGCGGTGCTGCCGTCCTGCCCTGCGCCCTCCGGTCCCGCAACCGACGTCTCTGTGAGCTCGGCAGTTCGATCGACCAAGGCCGGGCCGCGGACGGGTCTCAGACGGTCTCCGCCTCCCAAAGCCACGCCGCGCCGCGCACGCCCGACGCGTCGCCGTGCAGGCTCGCTCGCACGGGCGTGTCGAAGGCGTCGGAGAAGACGTGGGGGGCGATCGCCGCCGGCAGGCCCGCGATCAGCTCCGGGATGCGCGACAGGCCGCCGCCGATCACGATCACGTCCGGGTCGAGGAGGTTCACCACCTGGGCGGCCGCACGCCCGAGGCGCTCGAGGTGGACGGCGAGCGTCTCCCGCGCCGCCGGGCTTCCGGCGCGGGCCTCGGCGACGACCGCCTCGGCGGTGAGGTCGCCGCCGTGCCGCCGCGCGTGGTCGGCGGCCAGCCCGGGACCGGACAGCCAGGTCTCGACGCAGCCCCGGCGGCCGCAATAGCAGGCGGCGCCCGGCCGCTCGTCGTCGCGGGGCGCCGGCAGGGGGCCGTGGCCCCACTCGCCCGCGATGCCGTTGCGGCCCGTGAGCACCCGACCGTCGAGGGCGATGCCGGACCCGACGCCGGTGCCCAGGATCACCGCCCAGACCACGCGGGCCCCGGCGCCGGCGCCGTCGATCGCCTCCGACACCGCCAGGCAGTTGGCGTCGTTCTCGATCCGGAGCGGGCGTTCCAGGCGCGCGCCGAGATCGGCCGCGAACGGGTGTCCGTTGAGCCAGTGCGAGTTGGCGTTGCGCACGAGGCCCGTCGCCGGGGACAGGCTCCCGGGCATGCCGATGCCGACGCTGCAGGGCGTGCCGGCCTCGGCCTCGAGACGCAGGACGAGGTCGGCCACGGCCTCGACGGTGGCCCGGTAGGCGCCCCGCGGGGCGGGCATCCGCGCCTCGGCCAGGGTCGACCCGTCCCGGCCGAGCACGATCCCGGCGATCTTGGTGCCGCCGAGATCGATGCCGAGGCGCGGGCGACCCGCGTTCTTCGCCGTCGGCGATCCCATCACTCGGCGGCGGCGACCTTACTGTCGGTGCCCATCGGCTGCGGCGACTCGTCGGCGATGTGGGTGCCGATGGCGACCGGGTGGGCCATCACCTCGTTGAGCTTGGCGACGTCGAGCTCGCCTTCCCAGCGGCTGACCACCACGCAGGCGACGCCGTTGCCCACGAGGTTGGTGAGCGCGCGGCACTCGGACATGAACTTGTCGATGCCGAGGACCAGGGTCATGGCGGCGACCGGCACCGGGCTGTTGGGGATCGCCGAGAGCGTCGCCGCCAGGGTGATAAAGCCGGCACCCGTGACGCCCGATGCGCCCTTCGAGGTCAGCATCGCCACCAGGATGATGGTCGCGTACTGGCTGATCGACAGGTCCACGCCCACGGCCTGCGCCAGGAACAGCGTCGCCAGCGTCATGTAGATGTTGGTGCCGTCGAGGTTGAACGAGTAGCCGGTCGGGACCACGAGGCCGACGACCGAGTCCGAGGCGCCGAGGCGGCGCATCTTGGTCATGAGCTGCGGCAGCACCGTCTCGGAGGACGACGTGCCGACCACGATCAGCAGCTCGTCCTTGATGTAGGCGAGGAAGCGCAGGATCGAGAAGCCCGCGACCCGGGCGATCGTCCCGAGCACCACGAGCACGAACAGGATCGCCGTGATGTAGAAGGTGCCGACCAGCCACGCGAGGTCGTAGACCTTCTGGATGCCGTACTCGCCGATCGTGAACGCCATGGCACCGAAGGCACCGACGGGGGCGAGCTTCACGACGATGCCGATGATCCGGAAGAAGATCTGGCCGGCGGTGTCGATCGCGTGGTTCACCGAGGCCGCGCGCTCGCCGAGATTCGTCACCACGACGCCGGTGAGGATCGAGATCAGCAGCACCTGCAGCAGGTCGCCGGTGGCGAAGGGGTCCAGGAAGCTCTTCGGGATGATCGCCAGGATGTGGGCGACGGTGGAATCGGCGGCCGCCTTGCTGGCGTAGGTCGCGACCTTGCTGGCGTCGAGCTTCGACGGGTCGGCGTTGAAGCCGGCGCCGGGCCGGATCACCTCGCCGACGATGACGCCGATCAGCAGCGCGATGGTGGACACCACCTCGAAGTAGACCAGCGCCTTCAGGCCGACGCGGCCGACCTTCTTCAGGTCGCCAATCGACGCGATGCCGTGGACGATCGTGCAGAAGATGATCGGCGCGATCATCATCTTGATCAGGCCGATGAAGGCGTCGCCGAGCCACTTCATCGACTTGCCGGTGGCCGGGTCGTACCAGCCGAGCAGGACGCCGAGCGCGATGGCGATCAGCACCTGGATGTAGAGCACCTTGTACCAGGGCTCGCGGGGCGCTGCGGCGGGAGCCGTCGCCTGGATTGCCTGTGCCATGTCCATCCCGTGCGACGACCGCGCACCCTCCCGATTTGCCGGCACGCTAGCGACTATCACCCGGCGCCTCAACGGCTGCACGCTTATCCGCCCGGAACCATCCGTGACAAAAACCTGTCATTCCCGGACGAAGATCTCTCGTATCCGAGAGCCGCGGACCCGCGAAAACAGACGGGCCGCAGCGCGATCTGCGCTGCGGCCCGGCCGTGCCTCGCGTCGTTGCGACGCGGGTCAGGTCTGCTGCTGGGTCCGGCGGGGGCGGACGGTCCAGCGCTCGAACATCGAGGCGGGATCCTCGCTCTTCCCGTCCTTGTTCTCGGCGGCGGGATCAGGCTGCTGGTGGATCGCCGCGCCGAGGGCCTGCGACAGGCTCTCGATGACGTCGTCGATGCGGGCATCCCCGTGCAGGGCGTCGCCGCTGCCGGATTGCGGGGCTGGCGTCTCGGCGGCCGGCGCGGCGTGCGCGGCCGCTTCCGGCGCGGGCTCCGGCTGCGGCTCGGGCTCGGGGTGATGCTCCGGGGCCGGCTCGGGCGGGCGCGGGGCGGCCGCGGCGGGCTCAGGAGCCGGCGGCGGGGCGGCGACGACCGGCGCGGCGGTGGCCAGCGCCGCGGGAGCCGCGGCCCGGCGCATAGCACCCATCGCGCCCTCGTCGGACTCGGTGCTCCGGCTGCTGCTGCTGCTACCGTAACGGCCGAAGCCGAAGCGCGGCTCGATCAGGTCCAGCACCGCGTCCAGCGCGGCGTTGCTCAGCGCCACCTCCTCGGCCGCCGGCACGCCCTGGATGGCCAGGGCCGCCCGCTCGAAGGCCGGCTCGCTGCTGACCTCGCGGCCGAACCAGCTCGGGGCGTGGAAGCCGGCGGCCTCGCCGTCATCGTCGAAGGTGACGCTGATCAGGTCCAGGCTGCCGGGGGTGACGTAGCGGTCGATGGCAATCTCGCGCCCGCCGGCATTCAGCGTGGTGCGGTCGTAGGCGGCCTTGCCGGGGCACACGTCCAGCAGGGCGTCGCCGTGGGCTCGCGGGACGTCGGTGCGCTCCTCGACCGGGACGCCGTCCGGCCCCTTGTTCACCAGGACCAGCTGGCAGACCTGGCCGTCGACGCGCACGTAGGAGGCCCGGCCGCCCTGGGGCGCGAAGTGACCCTCGGTGATGCGGGCGCCACCCCGCTCCTTGCGGATCAGGCGGACCAGGGATGGTGCGACCAGAAATCGGCGAACGGTGCTCATGAACTCAAAACCCCTCCCGCTTGGTCGGCGGCGCGCCGATCCGGCGGACAGCCCTCAGCGCCGCCGGGCTGCACGGAAGAGGACACGTGGAGCCGGCCCGCACGGCGTATAAGCTGACTGCCACGCCGTATTCGCCAGAGCCTGACCACTTCCGTCGCCAATCACCGGACAGCGACATCCTGAGACTATAGAGCGCTAAGCAAAAACGCGACGAAATCAAGACCGGATCCGGCCGAGGATCCGGCCCCGGCGGTCCCTGTCCCCGATATCCCGGCTTTCGCGCCGCGTTTCCGAACCCAGGTTAGCGGCCCCCGCGATTCATTCAGCCGGCTCGAAATTCATCGCCGCGCCGTTCATGCAGTAGCGCAGCCCGGTCGGCGCCGGGCCGTCGTCGAAGACGTGGCCCAGATGGCCCTTGCAGCGGGCGCAGTGCACTTCGGTGCGGACCATCCAGTGGCTGCGGTCCACCGTGGTCTCGACGGCGCCGTCGAGGGGCTCGAAGAAGCTCGGCCAGCCCGTTCCGGACTCGAACTTGGTGCCCTGCTCGAACAGCGGCTGACCGCAGCCGGCGCAGGTGAAGGTCCCGGCCCGCTTCTCGGCGAGCAGACAGCTCGTGCCGGCCCGCTCCGTGCCGTGCTCGCGCAGGACCCGGTACTGCTCCGGTGTCAGCGCCGAGCGCCACTCGGCGTCGCTGCGGGTCTCCGGGCTAGTGGTCGGCGTGTCGGCCATGGCGATCTCCCTTCTCGCCACGCTATATAGGGATCGCGCGCCCTATCCGGCAGTCCCGGAGGATGCCGCAGGGCGTCTCCGGGATCGGAGACGCGGCGTTCAGGCGGCGGCGCCGACGGTGTCGGCCATCCGCGCCCGGCGCGCGCCCATCGGCAGCGGCGCGCCCGTGGTGGTGTCGCGGGCGGTCTGGTGCTCCAGCTCCGCGTTGATCTCGCCTCCGAGCAGCACGATCGTCGAGGAGATCCAGATCCACGTCATGAAGCCGATCACGGCGCCGAGCGACCCGTAGGTCTCGTTGTAGGTGCCGAAATTGGCGACGTACCAGGAGAACAGGAGCGAGGCGGCGAGCCAGAGCAGGCCCGCGACGACGCTGCCGAACCCGACCCAGCGCCAGCGGGCGTGCTCCCGGCTCGGCCCGAACCGGTAGAGCACCGACAGGCCGCCGAGCAGGACGATCAGGATCGCCGGCCAGCGCAGGGCCGCGAGCAGCCACGCGGTCGAGCCGAGGCCCAGGAAGTTCAGCATCACCGGCACGACGACGATCACGTTGAGCGCGACGATGATGAACAGCAGGGCGCCGACCGTGAAAGTGAGCGAGCGGAGGTTGAGCCAGAAGAAGTTCCGCTTCTCCTCCTCCTCGTAGACGACGTTCAGCGCGTCGAACATCGCCTTCATGGCCGCGTTGGCGCTCCAGATCGACAGGAGCAGGCTGGAGAAGAACGTGATGCTGAGGGAGCCGCTGCCCTTGGCGGCGATGCGCTTGACCTGGTCGCCGATGAGCTCGACCGCGCCGGACGGCAGGACCGCGTGCAGCTGGGCGAGGTGATCGTTGATGACGGTCACGTCGGCGAAGAGGCCGTAGCAGGAGACCAGCGCGGCGATGGCGGGGAACAGCGACAGCAGCGTGTAGAAGGTCACCCCGGCGGCGACCGCCAGGACCCGGTCCTTGTTGAACTCCAGGTAGACCCGGACGACGATGTCCTTCCAGCCGGACCGCGTCATCTCGACGGGGCTGTCGGCGGCGCGGCCGCGCTCCGGCTGGGTCGCGGCGGTGAGCTGCGCGGCGCGCCCCGAGATCGAGCGCGCCCCCGCGGCGACGCCCTTCCGCAGGCCCCGATCGTCGCAGGACGGATCGCGGTCGAGCGGCGGCGCGTCGGCGGGGAGAGCCGCCGGCACGCGGCGCCGCGCCGGCGCCGCCGCGAGGGCGACCAGTGCCGAACCGAGCATCAGGATCCAGAGGATCGAGCCGCCCTCCGAGGGGCCGGTCGAACGCGACGGTGACGGGGGCATGGATCGGGGCCAGTGCGCGGAACTGCCGCGCTCGGGACTCCCAACGTCGTCGTGCCGCGGCCGTTCCGCGCGTCGCGCGGGGACGCCGCGGCCCTCCGCGCGTTGTGCTCGTTATGCGCGATCAGCCCCGTCTCGGATTCTGCTGCAAGTTCGTCCTGGACGAGCCGCCCGGCACCCATGCCACCCTCAAGGCGGAGCGGGAGGCCACGCTGCACATGAACCTCACCAGCGTGACCATGGCCCATCTCACGAAGCTGGAGCCGGCCGCCCGGCGGGTGAAGCTCACCGGGCTCGTCGCCCACAACCTCGACGCCCTCGCCCGCCAGATCGCCTGGGTCGGGGCCCGGCCGCCGCTGGAGCGTCTCCTGCGCATGGCGAGCAACGTCCTTCCGGGCTACACCCACCCGATCGCGCAGCCGCTCTACGCCGAGCCCGAGATGGCGGCGCTGGTCGAGCGCGGCCTCGCCGAGGCCGGCGCGCTGGCCCGCCGGCTCGGGGTGCGCCTGAGCTTCCACCCGGGACCGTTCTGCCTGCTGGCGAGCCGCAACCCGGCGGCGATCGCCAACGGCCTGTCCGAGCTCGACTACCACGCCGAGATCTTCGACCGGATGGGCTACGGCGGCGGCTGGCATCCGCACGGCGCCCATATCAACATCCATGTCGGCGCGGGCGACCCGGGGGTCGAGGGCTTCCGCGAGACCCTGCCCCGGGCGAGCCGGGTGGCGCGCGACCTGGTGACGGTCGAGAACGACGAGAACGTGTTCGGCCTCGACGCGGTGCTGCGGCTCGCCGACCTCGTGCCCGTGGTGCTCGACCTGCACCACCACTGGGTCGAGAGCGGCGGGGAGTATCTCGAGCCGGACGATGCCCGGATCGCCCGGGTGCAGGAATCCTGGCGCGGCGTCCGGCCCGTGGCCCATATCAGCGTGTCGCGCGAGGCGGTCTCCGCCGCCTGCGATCCGGACGCCCTGCCCGACTTCCCGGCCCTGCGCGCGGCCGGCCACGCGGTCCGGGACCTCGCGGCCCATTCCGACATGATGTGGAACCGGGCGGTGAACGACCTCGTCGCCCGGCACCTCGCCTGGGCGGATTTCGAGATCGAGGCCAAGGCGAAGAACCGCGCCTCCGTGCAGATCGCCCGACACATCCTGGCCCTCGAGGGAGCGGCGCCGATCGCGGCCGAATGACGGGACGGTCTCGACGCGTCCGTCGGTCCGCACTAGGCATCCCGGTATGAAGACCGCCGACTGCGACATCCTCATCGTCCCGGGGCTCGGGGGCTCCGAGGAGGACCATTGGCAGGCCCGCTGGGCGGGCCGCCTCGCTACCGCGCGCGTGGTCGAGCAGGACCAGTGGCACGAACCGACCCCGGAGGCGTGGTGCGGCCGCATCGCCGAGGCGGTCGCGGCGGCGACGCGGCCGGTCATCCTGATCGCCCACAGCCTCGGCGTGGTGGCGTGCGTCGAGGCGGTGCCGCGCTTCCCCGCGGGGGTGGTGCGCGGCGCCCTCCTGGTGGCGCTCCCGGACGTCGAGGAGGCGCCGGGCCTGCCCGACGCGGTCCGGGCCTTCGCGCCGGTGCCGCGCGATCCCCTGCCCTTCCCGGCCCTGCTGGTCGCCAGCCGTACCGACCCGTACTGCCGCTACGAGCGGGCGGACGACTTCGCCCATGCCTGGGGGGCGCTCACGGTCGACGCGGGCGAATCCGGCCACCTCAACGTGGCGAGCGGGCACGGCCCCTGGCCCGAGGGACTGATGCGGCTCGCCGGGTTCCTGAAGGGGCTCTGAGCCTGCGAGCCCTGCGGCGCGCGAGGACGATCGGCGTCCCCGGGGCTCGGCGGGATGGGACCGGCACGGGTCGTATTAACGCGCTGTTTACCACCGCCCTCTTCAGTGGCGGCACGGGCGGTCCTTCGTCCCGAAGCCGCCCCTGGAGAGCACCGTGACGCGCAAAGAGCTTCTCGAACGACTCGAAGCGGTGCAGACCGCCCTCGGCCCCCGGGCCCAGAGCAACTTCAACAGCTCGCTGTTCAACGACGTGACGCTGCTCAAGCGGATCGAGGCCTTCGAGGCCAAGCTCGGCGAGCCCGAGAAGCCGAAGACCGCCGACTACACCGGCAACATGTTCTCGCGCATCGCCAACCGCCGCGCCGCCGCGGGCGCCAAGTAGTCCCGCCCCTATTTCGGCTCGGCCCCGGCCGAGCGCAGCAGCTCGCCGGCAACGTCGGCGAGCCGCGGCGGGGCCTCCCGCACGAACGGCAGCGGCCGGCAGACGTTGAGCGCCGCGAGCCCGAACCGGGCGGTCATCAGCCCGTTGAGCACGCCCTCCCCCAGCTTGGCGGAGACCCGGGCGGCGATCCCGAGCCCCAGAACCTGCTGCATCACGCTCTCGCCCACCGCCATGCCGCCGGTGACCGTGAGATGCGCGAGCGCCGCGCGCCCCAGTCGCAGGAAGCCCAGGAAGCCCGGCCGGCCGCCGTAGATCGCGGCGATCCGGCGCAGCAGACGCACCGCCGCGAACACCACGAAGGCCACGTCGACGATCGCCCGCGGGCTCAGCGCCGTCACCGCCGAGACCTGCTTGGCCGTCGTCGCGATGGCGTTGCGCGCCTGCCGGTCGAGGCCGGCGAGCAGTTCGTGCTCGGCCAGTCCGATCCGGTCGTCGACGTCGAGGATCGCGTCGGCGGCGGCGTCGATCCGGGCGCGGCCCGCCGACAGGGCGTCGCGGTCCGCGTAGAAGGTCGAGAGCGCCTGCACCACCGCCTGCGCGCCGGTGTGGTCGCGGGTGGCGAGGGCGTCCAGCGCCGACTGGCGCAGCCGCTCGATCTTGCGCTCGCGCCGCAGGCCGGCGAGTTCCCGCACCACGATCGCCAGCAGCGCCAGCGCGGCGAGGCCCAGCAGCGCGAGCGCGACCCAGCCGAGCCAGGGGGCGGCCTGGAACAGGTCGCTGATCATCCGCTCGACCGACAGGCCGACGCCCAGGGAGACGAGGCCGCCCACCGCCGAGAAGAACAGGGCACCCCAGGGCGAGCGCGAGCGCGGCGCCACCGGCACGGCGACGCCGTCGGCGGCGTCGAGGATCTCGAAGGGTTCCTCGACGATCCGGGCCTGCGGCGGCCGCGGTCCGAGCGGCGTCGTGGTCACGCTCGGCTCGCCGACCGGTTCGGGGCTGATCCGGAAGGCGCGGGGTTTCTGGCCGGAGGTCATGGTCGCGGGCTCCGCATCGCACACATCGTCACGCCAGCCGGTCGCCGATCAGGAACTGCATCGCCCGGTCGAGCCGGATCTGCGGCAGGTGCCCCGCGCGGCCGAGCCCGTCCGGGCGCACCAGCGGCGGCCGGAAGCGCGGGAAGCGCAGCGAGCCCGGCTCGACCGCCCCCTCCAGCACCGCCTCGGCGCGGGCCGGCAGCTCGCCCGGGAAGATCGCGGCCTCGCTGTTGCCGTCGAAGACCTCGTCGCCAACCACCTCGCCGGCTTCCGGCGTGCCGGCCACCGCCCGCAGCGTCTCCGACCCGTCGTGGACGGTGGTCTCGCGGGTGGCGCGCACCGAGGCGAGCGCCACCGTACCGACCCGGGCGCCCGCGGCCTCGGTCCGCCGCATGGCCCGCGACACGAGCAGCCGCAGCAGCGCGTCGAGCCGGTCGTGGCTCGTCTGGTGGAGATGGTCGGCCTTGGTGGCGGCGAACAGCACGCGGTCGGCCCGTGGCGCGAACAGCCGCGACAGCACCGTGTTGCGGCCGATGTTGAGGCTGAGCAGCACCGCGTCCAGCGCCTCCTCCAGCTCCGCCAGGGCGGTCGGCCCGGCATCGACCGCCGACAGGACGTCCACCAGCACGATCTGCCGGTCGACCCGCTGGAAATGGTCGCGGAAGAACGGCGTCACGACCTTGGCCTTGTAGGCCTCGAAGCGCCGCTCCATCAGCCCGGCGAGGCTGTCGGGGGCGATCGTCTCGGTGAGCCGGTCGAGGGGCGCGAAGGTGAGCGCCGGGGAACCCGCGAGGTCGCCCGGCATCAGGAACCGGCCCGGGGGCGTCGTCGCCACGGCTTCGGGGCCGGCGCGCAGGCCCGCGAGGTAGGTCTTGAAGGCGTCGCTCGCCCGCTCGGCCGCGACCTCGTCGAGGGGGCCGTTCGGGTCGAAGCCCTTGAGCGCCTCCAGCCAGGGCGCCGCCACGGCGGCGCGGCCGGGCCGGCGGGTGCCGCCGATCGTGGCCCGGGACCACGCCGTGTAGCTGGTCTCGATCAGCGCGAGGTCGAGGAGCCATTCGCCCGGGTAGTCGACCACGTCGAGCATCAGGGTCGCGGGGCCGGAGCGCCAGCCGGCGGCACGCTCGTAGGCGATCTCCAGGCGGAACTGGCTGATCCGGTCGGTGGAGCGCGGCCAGCGCCGCGCCTCGGTGAGCGTCGCGAAATGCTCCTCGAAGGGGAAGCGCGGCACGTCGTCGTCGGGCTGGGGCACCAGCTTGGCGCGGCGCAGGCGACCCTCCTGGGCGGGCGCGAAGGCCGGCAGCGCGTGGGTCTCCACGAGGTGGTGGATCAGCGCCGTGGTGAACACGGTCTTGCCCGAGCGCGCGAGCCCGGTCACGCCCAGCCGCAGGGTCGGCTGGACCAGCAGGTCGTGCGAGGCTTCGGCGAAGGCTTTGACGGCCGAGCCGGCGCGCGCGGCAAGGTCGATCAGGGGCACGGGCGGGCTCGTGGTGAGGGGAACGGGCCGGGCAGAGGTGGCGCGGGCGGGCCGGAACCGCAAGGCTTGCCGCCCGGGAAGCCGCCCCTAGGGCGGCGCGGTGCTGGCGGCCGGCGTGGGCGGCTTCAGCCGGGCGATCGCCCCGGCGACGAGGTCCGGGCCGGCGCGCAGCGTGCCGAGCTCCACCGCCGACATCGCCAGCATCACGGGCGCCAGATTGGCGCGCGGCGCGCCGTCCGGCCCGAACAGGTCGAGGTCGTCGCCGGGCTTCAGGCCGACGCTGGCGCTGATGCGGTTGGCGTAGGCCTGGATCCGGACCTCGTCGCCGGTGCAGAGCGGAGCCGGCAGGCGTAGGTCGAGGACAGGCAGGCCGGCCGCGATCGCCGGCAGCAGCGCGGATTCTGCGACCATCCGGTCGGCACTCGGGACGCGACTTGGCTTCCGGTCGAGCAGCGCCGACGGGTCGGCGACGCTCCCGGCCGGGCGGCCGGTGGAGGCGGAGATGCCCGCGGCGATGTCGGGAACCGGCTGGAGCATCGCCACCCGCGGGATGGCGGCCGGGCGTCGGGTCGGGCGGCCGGCCATCCGGGCGAGCGGCGACCAGGGCTGAACCCGCAGGGCCGCCCGGCCCCGCGGCGCGCCGCCGGGGCGGTGCGCGGCGAGGTAGCGCGCCCGCAGGGTCCGCCCGAGCCCGCGGGGCGCGAGGGCCGCCGAGACGACCGGCGCCGCCGCCGGCCGGCCCGGCCGCGCGGGCGCGGCACCGACGCGGCACTCGGCCGGCGCCCAGCGGCGCACGATGGCCAGCGCCGTGCGACGGCCGTAGTCGCGGTAGTAGCGCCGCAGCAGGCTCGCGGCGGCGTCGGCGCCGTCGTCGAGGGTGGCGAAGGCGGTGTGGCCCTCCCCGTCGGCGCCGATCTCGCCGGACCAGCGGGCGGACTTGATGCACCAGCCGTTGTTGAGCCGCACGCAGCGGGCGACGTAGGGCGGATCGTCGGTCAGCGAGGCGGTGATCGCCAGCGCCCGCGGCGTCAGCTGCGCGCCGGTCTGGGCGTGCCAGTTGGACACGGAGCGGGTCGCGGGGTCGAAGCGCGGGGGTGGGCTGCCGGCCTGAGCGGAAACGGTCGCCGGGGGCGGAAGGGCGCGCGCGAGGGCGTCCGCGCCGGCCTCGGCGCTCGGCACCAGGGTCGTGATCAGGATCAGCGCGTTCAGCAGCACGCGGTCGGGCCTTCGCGGCGGCGGACGGGCTCGATGCGGACGCGCGTCACGGGTTCAGAACCTTGAGCGCGGCCTCGTGCAGCCGCGGGTCGCCGGCCGCGATCACGCGGCCGCCGCCGGCGGCCGAGCCGCCGTCCCAGGCGGTGACCCGCCCCCCCGCCCCCTCGACGATCGGGATCAGCGCGACGATGTCGTAGGGCTTCAGCCCGGCCTCGACCACGAGGTCGATCTGGCCGGCCGCCAGCATGCAGTAGGCGTAACAATCCGCGCCGTAGCGGGACATCCGCACCTGGCCTTCCAGCGCCCGGAATCGCTCGGCCTCGTCGCCGGCCGCGAACAGCCGGGGATCCGTGGTCGCCAGGATCGCCTGGGCGAGGTCACCGCAGCGGCGGGTGCGCAGGGTCCGCTCGCCCGCCGGCGCGCGGAGCTTGGCGCTGCGCCCGTCCCCGGTGAACCGCTCCGCGAGATAGGGCTGGTGCATCATCCCTCGCACCGGCACGCCGTTGCGGGTCAGCCCGATCAGGGTTCCCCAGGTCGGCAGGCCGCCGATGAAGGCGCGGGTGCCGTCGATCGGGTCGAGGACCCAGACGCACTCGGCGTCGGTGCGCTCCGCGCCGAATTCCTCGCCGAGGATGCCGTGGCCCGGGAAGGTCTGGCCGATCATCGCCCGGAGGACGACCTCGGCGGCCCGGTCGGCCTCGGTGACCGGATCGAACGGCGCCCCGCCGCGGGCCTTGTCGTCCAGGCCGAACTGGGCGCGGAAGAACGGCAGGATCGCCTTCCCGGACGCGTCCGCGAGGTCGTCCATGAACCGGCCGAGTTCGACGACGCTCATCCGTTCCGTCCCCTGTTGCGCCCGAAGGCCGCCCGGCCAAACGGCCCGTCCCGACGAAACCGGCGCGCGCCCCTGCCCGTCAAGCCCCCGCCCCCGCGCATCCGCGACTCACGCCCCGGCCGGCGCGGGCAGACGCGCCGCCTGGCCGCGGGCGTCCGACGTGCCCTCCGATGCGTCCGTCGATGCGTCCGTCGCGGTCGCGCAGGTCGCGTCCTCCTGCGCGGCCGCCAGGATAGCCTCGACGGCCTCGCGCAGCGATCCGACCTGCGCGTCGGCCTCGGCGCCCCCCGGCCCGCCGGCGAGGCGGTTCGCCCCGCTGTCCTGGGCGAGCCACAGGCCGAGCAGGACCGGAACGCCCGGGACCCGGCCGCGCAGCCGGCGGATCAGGCGGCGCAGGTGCGTCGGCTCGCCGTCGAGCGCCAGGGAGACCACGCAGGCGATCCGCGCCGGCCCGGTCTCGAACCGGCCGATCCGCACGGAGGCCGTCTCGGCGAACGGGACCGTGCGGACGCCGAGGCCGCGCTTCTCCAGGATCTGCGCGAGGATCGCGGCCGCGGCCTCGTCCAGGAAGCCGCGCCCCGCCACGCACAGCACCGCGCCCTCGCGCGTCCAGGCGGCGGGCAGCGCCTCCGCGGGCGGCCCCATCGGGAGCGGGCTGCAGGCGCTCTCCTCGCCGTCGCCCGTCGCCCCCGCGACGGCGTCGCTCCGGTCGGAGAGGTCGGCGATCAGCTCGGTGAGCGCGGCGCGCATCGCGCCCTTCTGCTGCGCGGTCAGCACCCCGCGGGCCGCGTCGCGGGCCGCGAGTTCCAGCGCCTTGAGCACGACGTCGTCGTAGTAGGACGAGAGCGAGCATTGCTGCAGGATCAGCTCGGCATGGCCCAGCACCTCCTCGGAATCGCCCGCCAGGATGCGCTGGTAGAAGTTCTGGACGGGCGTCAGCGCCGGCCGGTCGCCGAACAGCACGTCCAGGAACTCCAGGTGCTCGACGTAGCGTCCGAGCACCACGAGGCAGACGGTCAGGGGCGTCGAGAGCAGCAGGCCGACCGGCCCCCACAGCCACGTCCAGAACAGGGCCGAGACCAGGACCGCGAAGGGCGAGAGCCCGGTGGATTGCCCGTAGAAGATCGGCTCGAAGACCTGGCCGGTCAGCGGCTCCAGGACGACGAACAGGATCGCCACGGCGATCATCATGTTCCAGCCGGGATCGACCGCCGCGGCGAGCGCCATCGGGAGGATCGCCGACAGGACCGCCCCGAGATACGGCACGAAGCGCATCAGGGCCGCGAAGATCGCCCAGAGCACCGGGTTCGGCACGCCGATAAGGTAGAGGCCGATGCCGATGACCACGCCGAAGGCGGCGTTGAGGGCGAGCTGGACCACGAAGTAGCGGCTCAGGCGCTTGGCCGCGTCGTCGATGGCCACGGTGGTCCGGTGCAGGTCGCTCGATCCGGCCAGCCGGATCATGCGGTCGCGCAGGTCCTCGCGCTGCATCAGCACGAACAGCAGCACCACGAAGACGATGCCGACCGTGGCCAGGGGATGCATCACCGGCGTGAGCACGGTCGAGAGCATCTCCAGGGAGCCCGGCGGGGTCGTGGCGACCTCGACGAGGACGGGCTTGGGCGCGGCCTGGGCCGGCTCGGGAGCCGCCGAGGGCGTCGACGGCGGCGATGCCGGCGACGTTGACGGCGGTGGCGCGGCCGGCTGCGCCTCCGGGCTCCCGGCCTCCTTGGCGCCGCCGTGCAGCGCCCGGCCGATATTGGCGACGTATTCCGTGACGTGGCCCACGGGCGAGTCGCGCAGGCCGTTGATCTTGCGCTCGATCGTGGCCCGGTAACGCGGGACGTCCCCCGCGAGATCGGCCGCCTGGATGCCGATCAGCGTCGCCAGGGAGGCCACGATGCCCACGGTCAGGAGCACGCTGACGCCCACCGCCACCAGCCGCGGCAGCCGCAGCCGCCGCAGGCGGTTCACCAGCGGCGTCAGCACGAACGACAGCAGCAGCGCGATCGCGATCGGGATGAAGATCTCGCGGCCGAAATACAGGGCGGCGATGATGGTGGCGCCGACCACGACCGGCGACGCCATGGCGGCCCGCGGCGTCTCGGCCGCGGCGACGCGGGTCGGCCGCGGCGGGATCAGGGGAGTCCCGGGCCGCACTGCCGGTTCGACCCCGACCGGGGTTCTCGTGCCCATACCGTGATCCACGTCCCGAACGCCACGCGCGGGCGGCCGCCGGGAGCGGCGGAAGCCTCGCGGACGGGGAACGGCACAGGACGCGAAATCGATCCCGAGGGTTTCGCGTTCAGGTTAGGCGCCCGCGACGCCGGCCCGCGCCACGTCGCCCGCATCCTTCAGCTCGGGCAGAGACCAGCACAGCTGCATCACCTTCCTGGCCTGCGCGTCCGGCAGGATGCCGGCGGCGAGGTCGGTGAATTTCGCCTCCAGCTGCGCGTCCGACATCGGCTTCTCGACGCTTCCGATGGCGTGCTCGATATGCCGGTGGAAGGTCCGCCCGTCGTTCAGCGTCACGGTCATGTCGACCTGCGCGGGATCGACGCCGGGGGTGATCACCGGGACCACCTTCTGGCGCAGGGCCACCACCCGCGGATCGTTCACCGACCGGTCGCTGAACTGCTTCTCGCCGCCCGCGCCCTCCACGAAGGCCACCGCGGCGGCGTGGTAGATGCTGAACTTGCCCTCCAGGCCGGTCTTCGGCGCGGTCTTGCCGGTCAGCTCCAGGACGAGCGGGTGGACCTTCAGGTCGACGCGCTGGATGTCCTCCGGCCTGACGTGGTCCTGGTCGCGGATCTGGATCGCCGCGTCGATCGTCGGGTGCATGACGATCCCGCAGGCGAAGGGCTTGTAGGTGTTGAGCTGCGCCTCGTAGCGGGTGCCGAGGCCGTCGGTGATCTGCGACCAGTCCTGCTTGGTGGAGATCGTGTTGGCCCAGCCGCGCTTGGCCTCGATCATGCCGTCCGACGAGGTGAAGCCCTTGGCCGCCAGGATCGCGGCGAACAGGCCGTTGGACGCGGCCCGGCCCGGGTTGAAGCTCTTGTTCATCGAGCCGAACGACTCGCGCAGGCCCACCGGCTGCGAGGCGGCGAGCCCGAGGGCGTAGACCATCTGCTGCTCGGTGAGGCCCATCAGCTTGCCGGCGGCGGCGGCCGATCCGAACACGCCCGCGGTGCCGGTGATGTGCCACCCGGCATCGTAGTGGTTCGGGTAGACCGCGTTGCCGATCCGGCATTCGGCCTCGATCCCGACCACCAGGGCTTCGAGGAAGTCCTTGCCGGAGACCGGTTTCATCGCCGCGTAGGCCAGGATCGCCGAGGCAACCGGGCCGGCCGGGTGGATGATCGTCTTCAGGTGGGTGTCGTCGAAGTCGAAGATGTGGCTCGACACGCCGTTGAGGAAGGCGGCGTTCATGATGTCGAACCGCTCGGTCCGTCCGAACAGCCCGGCCTGCGGCGGCCCGGAGAAGGGCTGCAGCGCCGAGACCGCCACGTCGACGGTCTCGTGGTGCGAGCCGCCGATGGCCACCCCGACCCAGTTGAGGAAGCTGCGCACGCCCTCGCGGCGGACGGGCTCCGGCAGGGTGTCGTAGGAGGATCCCAGGATCCACTGCGCGAGGATCTTCGTGACGTGCGGCGGCGCTGCCTTCGCGGCCGGCTTCGCGGCCTCGGCCGCCTGCGCGCCCTGCAGGGCGGGCGCCGTCAGGGCGAGGCCCGCGGCCCCGATGAGCGAGCGGCGATTCATCGACATGGCGTTCTCCCGGACAGGGCCGCCCGAGGCGCCCCGATTGCCGGACATGATAATGAATTCATCCCTGGGGCGGCGGCCTCCGTGTTTCACCGCGGCGGGTCTGATACCGTTTCCGGTTGAACGCTTCGGTCGGTGCGGCCCGCTCCGTCTTTGCGAGTGCAGCGAAGCAACCCAGGGCTGCGGGACAGCAGGGGGCGTGGCGCTATCTGGATTGCTTCGCTCCGCTCGCAAGGACGGCGGAACCGATCTGATCAACCGAAAACGGTACGAACCCCCTTCACACCACTACCGGGAGGGCCTCCTGCGCGCCCACGCCGAAGACGCGCCGGTACCGGGCGACCTCGTCGGCCGGGCCCTGCGCTTTGGTGGGATTGTCGGAGAGCTTCACGGTCGGCCGGCCGTCGGCCTGCGTGACCTTGCAGACGATGGAGACCGGGTCGAGCTTGCCGTCCGGCAGGAGCCCGCGGAAATCGTTGGTGAGCAGCGTGCCCCAGCCGTAGCCGATGCGCATGCGCCCGTGGAACCGGGCGTGGATGCGCTCGATCTCGTCGATATCGAGGCCGTCCGAGAAGATCGCGAGCTTCTCCCGCGGGTCGTGCCCGCGATCCTGCCAGAAGCGGATGACCTCCTCGCCGCCCTCGATCGGGTCCTTCGAGTCGATGCGGATGCCGGTCCAGTCGCTGACCCAGTCGGGGGCGTTCGCCAGGAATCCGGTGGTTCCGTAGGTATCGGGCAGGATCACCAGCAGGTTGCCGCCGTAATCCTCCTGCCAGTCGGCGAGCACCGCGTAGGGCGCGGCGGCGAGCGCCGCGTCGTCCTCGGCGAGCGCCGCGTAGACCATCGGCAATTCGTGGGCGTTCGTCCCCACCGGCTCGACCTCCTGCCGGGCCGCGATCAGGCAGTTGGAGGTGCCGAGGAACGCGCCGTCCAGGCCCTCCGCCATGGCCTGGACGCACCAGTCCTGCCACAGGAATCCGTGGCGCCGACGCGTGCCGAAATCCGCCACCGACAGGTCCGGAAGCCTCTGCAGCCGCTCGATCTTCTCCCAGACCCGGGTCATGGCGCGGGCGTAGAGCACCTGCAGGTCGAGCTTGCCGAGGCCCCGCAGCACGGCCCGCGCCCGCAGCTCGTTCAGGATCGCGAGCGCCGGGACCTCCCACATGGTGGTCTCGACCCAGGGGCCGTGGAAAGTCAGCTCGTACTGGCCGTCATGGACGGCGAGCTCGTATTCGGGGAGCTGGAAGGTCTCGAACCAGGAGACGAATTCGGGGCCGAGGATGCGTCCCTGGCCGCGGAACACGTTGCCCCGCAGCCACGTGATCTCGCCCTTACTGAGGCGCAGCGTTCGGGCGTGGTCGAGCTGTTCCCGCAGCAGCCCGGCATCGACCTCGTCGGCGATCCGGATCCGGCGGGTGCGGTTGGTGATGCCGAAGGTGGTCTGGATGTCGGGGTGCCGGCGCAGGATCGTCTGCGCCATCAGGAGCTTGTAGAAATCGGTGTCGAGGAGCGACCGCACGATCGGGTCGATGCGGAAACTGTGATCGTAGACCCGTTTCGCCAGATCGAGCATTCGTCAGGCACTCTGCCGCGCTTGGAACGCGCAGAGCGCATGCCGGGACCGCACACGTCAAGAAGACGGGCGGCCTCCGCCCGGAGACCGCCCGCGAAAGCGCCGATCCTGACGACCGATCCTCAGGCGAGGTCGACCTTCTTGATCTCGGTCTTCGGGCTCTCGCCGGTGAGCGAGGCCTTCACGTAGCCGTAGAGGTGCAGCATCGTGCTGTTGGGGCTGTCCCAGTACTCGCCCTTCTCCGGGTGGACGCGGATCAGAGCGACCTCCGGGTCGTTCTTCCCGTTCGGGAACCAGGTCTTCAGGCTCTCATTCCACTTCGCGTCGATGATCGACTGGTCGCGGACGATCTCCGCCTTGCCGGCTACCGAGACGTAGTTCTGGCTCGACGGGTCGGAATAGGCGAGGTTGATCTGATTGTCCTTGCTGATCTCGGCCGTCTTGGGCGAGTGCAGCTTGGTGAAGAACCACAGGTCGCCGTTCTCGTCGGCGTCGTTGTTCCACATCGGGCGGCTGTTGAGCGTGCCGTCGGAGTCGACGGTGGTCATCATGGCGATCTTCACGTCCTTGATGAGCTCGAACAGCTTCTTCGCGCCCTCGTGGTCGCGGTGGTTGCCCTGATGCATGAAAGTGGTCTCCTACGCGTCGTTTCGGTCCCGGCGGGGTCTCCGGAGGGAGCCCCGCCCGAAGGCTGCCCCGACAACGGATCAGTCTCCGGTTGGTTCAGCTTGCCCGTGCGGTGAGGAGGTTCGGATGCGAGGTGTTCGGAGATTGGGGCGTACGGCCGCGGCGCTGGCGCTGGGCGCGCTCTGTCTCGGCGCTCGGCCGGCCGGCGCCGAGGTGCGCTTCGGCCCGGGCGTGCGCATCGGCGGCCACGACTTCTCGAACCGCCGCTACGGCAGCGTCCACATCGAGCGCGTGAAGCGCCTGCGCGGCCCCCTCGGCTGCCGTCGCCTGCGGCATGGGTTCTACCGGCGCGGCGACGGGACCGTGGTGCGCGGCCCGATGGAGGCGTGCAACCTCATCGCCCGGCCGCACTGACGCCGGCACGGTCCAGGCGGCGCCCCGCTCCGGCGCGGGATGGCCGCGGGGACGCGGGCCACCGGCGCGCGCCGATCTCGGGCCCGGGGTCTGGTGTTCTGGGCCCGCTCGGTTACATGCACTGGCATACCTGCTTGCCCCGGTGGAGAACGATTTTGGCGATCACCCGCGACGACGTGCTGAAGGCGCTCGCCGACGTCACCGTCGATGCCGCCGGCACCACCCTGCCCGGCTCGGGACGGCTGTCCCAGGTCGTGGTCGATCCGAACAGCCGCGTGATGTTCTCGATCCTCGTCGATCCCAGCGAGGCCGAGCGGTTCGAGCCGGTGCGGCGCCAGGCCGAGGGGCGCGTCCTGAAGATGCCGGGCGTCTCGGGCGTGTTCGCGAGCCTCACCTCCGAGCGGAACCAGAGCCACCCGGCCCAGAGCGGCGCCGCTCCCCGGCCCGTGACGCCGCCGCCGGTCGCGCCGCCGCGGCCCGGCGCGCCGCCGAACCAGGGCCCGCAGATCGCGGGCGTGCGCCACATCGTGGCGGTCGCCTCCGGCAAGGGCGGCGTCGGCAAGTCGACCACCGCCTGCAACCTCGCCCTGGCGCTCCAGGCGCAGGGGCTGAAGGTCGGCCTCCTCGACGCCGACATCTACGGCCCCTCCGTGCCGAAGCTGTTCGGGCTCTCGGGCAAGCCTAACGTCGTCGACAACAAGGCCATGGAGCCGATGGTCGGCTACGGCCTCAAGGTCATGTCGATCGGCTTCCTGATCGAGCCCGAGACGGCGATGATCTGGCGCGGCCCGATGGTGCAGTCGGCCATCACCCAGATGCTGCGCGACGTGCTCTGGGGCGAGCTCGACGTGCTGCTCGTCGACATGCCGCCCGGCACCGGCGACGCGCAGCTCACCATGGCGCAGGCGACGCCGCTCTCCGGCGCCGTGATCGTCTCCACCCCGCAGGATCTCGCGCTGATCGACGCGCGGCGCGGCGTGACCATGTTCAAGAAGGTCGCGGTGCCGATCCTCGGCGTGATCGAGAACATGGCGACCTTCGTCTGCCCGAATTGCGGCCACGCCTCGCACATCTTCGGGCACGGCGGCGCGCGGAACGAGGCGCAGCGGCTCGGCGTGCCGTTCCTCGGCGAGGTGCCGCTGAACATGACCATCCGCGAGACCTCGGATGCCGGTCGGCCGGTGGTGGCGACCGATCCGGAGGGGCCGCACGCCAAGGTCTACCGGGACATCGCCGCTCAGCTCTGGGCGAACCTGTCCGGCGCTCCGGCCGGGCGGACGGCGCCGAAGATCGTCTTCGAGTGATCCTGTGCCCTCCCCGCCTCTTCCGCCGCCGGTCCTGGGCCTGATCCTCGCCGGTGGGCGGGCGCGGCGGATGGGCGGGGGCGACAAGCCGCTGCTGCGGCTCGGGGGGCGGACCCTGCTGGAGCGGGTGGTCGAGCGGCTCGGGCCGCAATGCGGGGCGGGACTGGCGCTCAGCGCCAACGGCGACCCGGCGCGGTTCTCCGGCTTTCCCGGTCCGGTCCTGCAGGACCCCGTGCCGGATCAGCCGGGCCCGCTCGCCGGCATCCTCGCCGGGCTGGAGCACGCCGGCGCGCGGGGTATCGCGCGGGTGGTGAGCGTGTCGGGCGACGCGCCGTTCCTGCCGGAGGATCTGGTAGCGCGCCTCGGCGCGGCCGGACCAGAGACCGGCATCGCGCTCGCGGCCTCAGGGGAGCGGCAGCACTACACGATCGCGCTCTGGCCGACGGCTCTGAGCGACGCGCTTCGGGACTATCTCGAACGCGGCGAGCGGCGCGTCGGCGCCTTCATCGCGCGCCACGGGGCCGCGGTCGCGACTTGGCCGATCGAGCCGGTGGACCCGTTCCTCAACATCAATTCGCCGGCGGATCTGGCGGCGGCGGAAGCCCTGGACCGCGGGTGATGCGGCCCGCCGTCATCACGAGCGAAGCGAAGTGACCCAGGGCAGCGCGACGCGTGAAGACGCGGCGCTACTGGATTGCTTCGCTCCGCTCGCAAAGACGGTACAGCCGAAGCCATCGAGAGATGGCTTCGGCTGTGAGGCTTGATCCGAGCTCAGGCCGCCGCGACGGTCGCCTTCACGATCTTGTCCGGCGAGCGCGGCGGCTCGCCCTTGTTGATCGTGTCGACCACATCCATGCCTTCCACGACCTTGCCCCACACCGTGTACTGCTTGTCGAGGAAGCGGGCGTCGTCGAAGCAGATGAAGAACTGCGAGTTCGCCGAGTGCGGGAAGTTCGTCCGCGCCATCGAGCAGGTGCCGCGCACGTGCGGCTCGGCGTTGAACTCGGCCTTCAAGTCCGGCAGGTCGGAGCCGCCCGAGCCGGTGCCGGTCGGGTCGCCGGTCTGGGCCATGAACCCGTCGATCACCCGGTGGAACGGCACGCCGTCGTAGAAGCCCTGGGCGGCGAGCGTCTTGATGCGCTCGACGTGGCCCGGGGCGAGGTCGGGGCGCAGCGCGATCACGACGCGGCCCTTGGTGGTCTCCAGCACGATGGTCTCGTTGTCGGCCATAGTCTTTCCTTCCGGTTGGGGGAACTGTATCGGCGCGTGCCGGATCCGGCCAGCGCCCGTGTCGGTCTCGCCGGCGCTCAGGCCGGCGGGCGGTAGACGAAGCGGAGCGCCACCGGCCGCCCCGCGATCGCCCGGCCCAGACCCGGCGTGATGTGGACCGGGGTGCAGCGCGCGAGGGCGTCGAGGGTCCCGCGCACCAGGGTATTCCGCCGATCGCCCGCGACCCCCGCCGCGTAGGTGACGCGGGGCGGCCCGATCAGGCTGCCGTCGCGCCGCAGCGCGAGCCGCAGGGTGATCTCGATGTCGTCGGACCCGCCGCTCGGGCGGCCGAGGCCGCCCGGTGCCTGCCAGCAGGCGGCGAGCGCCGGGTAGAGCTCGGCCAGGGTGTCGGCGGGCTTGGTCGCCATCCGGGCGACCGGGACCGGGACCGTGGCGCGCAGGGTCTGGGGCAGGCTCAGCGGGTAGCCGCCCCCCGGCTCCTCGGCGTAGCCGTAGAACGGCGCGCCGTCATAGGCCGCGGCGGCCGCCGGGATCAAGCTCAGCAAGAGGATCGAGGCGGCGCGCCGGCCCGGCATGCGGCCGCTACTTGGCCTTCTCGGCGAGCGTCATGCTGACGATCTTGTCGGGATCCTGGACGGCCCCGCCCGGCGCGCCCGGGGCGGCCTTCTTGATCTTGTCGAGGACGTCGAGCCCGTCCGTGACGTTGCCGACGATCGTGTACTGGCCGTTCAGGAACGGCGCGTCGCCGAGGCAGATGAAGAACTGCGAGTTCGCCGAGTTCGGATCCTGCGAGCGGGCCATGCCCACGGTGCCGCGGCGGAACTGGGCCGACTGCGTGAACTCGGCCGGGATGTTCGGCAGGCTGGAGCCGCCGGTGCCGTTGCCCTTCGGGTCGCCGGTCTGGGCCATGAACCCGTCGATGACGCGGTGGAACTTGAGGCCGTTGTAGAAGCCCTGCGAGACAAGGGTCTTGATCTGCTTGACGTGCTTGGGCGCGATGTCGGGCCGCAGCTCGATGGTGATCCGCCCGTCCTTGGTCTGGAGATAGACCGTGTTGGCGTCGGCGGCCCGGGCCGCCTGAGCGGTGCCGAGCGTCAGGGCGAGCGCGAGGAGGGCGTGGCGTCGGTTCATCGAAGTCCTTCCAGGGTCGGGCCGGTGTCAGGAATGGGCGGCGAAGCGCTGCCGGAGGCGCGCGGCGACCGCCGCGGGCACGAAGGGCGAGACGTCGCCCCCCATGCCGGCGATCTGGCGCACCAGCGTCGCGGTGATCGGGCGGGCCTGCGTCGAGGCGGGCAGGAACACGGTCTGCACCTCGGGCGCCATGGCGCCGTTCATGCCGGCGAGCTGCATCTCGTAGTCGAGATCCGTGCCGTCGCGCAGGCCGCGGATGAAGATCGCGGCGCCGCAGCGCCGGGCGGCCGAGACGGCGAGATCGTTGAAGGTGACGATCTCCAGCGCCGCACCCTCGGCCTGGGCCACCGGCCCGCAGGTCTCGCTCAGCAGCGCCGCCCGCTCCTCGGCGGAGAACAGCGGGGCCTTGCCGGGGTGGACGCCGATGGCGATCACGAGGCGGTCCACCAGCCGGCAGGCCTGGCGGACCACGTCGAGATGGCCGTTCGTGACCGGATCGAACGAGCCGGCGTAGAGGGCAGTGCGGGTCATCGCGACCCGACCTAGAGCATTTTCGCGCCGGACGGAACCGGGCGGCGCCTCAGGCCTCCTCGCCGCCCTCGGGACCGGCCTCGGCGCCCTCGTCCTCGCCCTCGATGTGCTCCACCGAGACGACCTTCTCGTCCTTGGCGGTGTTGAACACCGTCACGCCCTGCGAGGCGCGGCCGACGATGCGGATGTCGTCCACCGGCACGCGGATCAGCTGGCCGCCGTCGGTGACTAGCATGATCTGGTCCGAGGCCTCGACCGGGAAGGACGCCACGAGGCTGCCGTTGCGGGCATTGACCCGCATCGCCGTGATGCCCTTCCCGCCGCGTCCCGAGGTCCGGTACTCGAACGACGAGGAGCGCTTGCCGAAGCCCCGCTCCGACAGGGTCAGCACGTACTGCTCGGCCGCGCCCATCTCGTTGTAGCGGTCGAGCGAGATCGCCGCCGCCTCGGCGCCGTCCTCGGGCTCCGCGTCGCCGTTCTCCTCGGCCTCGCCGGTCACGGCGCGGCGCATCTTCAGGTAGCCGGCCCGCTCCTCGGCGCTGGCGTCGAAGGCGTTCAGGATGGTCATCGAGATGACCCGGTCGTCCTTGGCCAGCAGGATGCCGCGCACGCCCGTGGAGTCGCGGCCCTTGAAGACGCGCACGTCCTCGACGGGGAAGCGGATGCACTGGCCGAGCGCCGTGGTCAGCAGCACGTTCTGGTCCGGACGGCAGATCTCGACGTGGACGATGTGGTCGCCCGGGTCGAGCTTCATGGCGATCTTGCCGTTGCGGTTCACCGTGGTGAAGTCCGAGAGCTTGTTGCGCCGGACGTTGCCGCGCGCGGTCGCGAACATCACGTCGAGCGTCTCCCAGGACGCCTCGTCCTCGGGCAGCGGCATGATCGTGGTGATGCGCTCGGAGGTGTCCTGCAACTGCAGGATATTCACCAGCGCCTTGCCGCGGGCGTTCGGGGCGGCCATCGGCAGCCGCCAGACCTTCTCCTTGTAGGCCTGGCCCTGGCTGGAGAAGAACAGCACCGGCGTGTGGGTGTTGGCCACGAACAGGCGGGTGACGAAATCCTCGTCGCGGGTCGCCATGCCGGAGCGGCCCTTGCCGCCGCGGCGCTGGGCTCGGTAGGTCGAGAGCGGCACGCGCTTCACGTAGCCGGCGTGCGACACGGTCACCACCATGTCCTCGCGGGCGATCAGGTCCTCGTCCTCGACGCTGCCGTCGAAGTCGACGATCTCGGTCCGGCGCGGGGTGGCGAACTGCTCGCGGACCTCGGCTAGCTCGCCCTTGACGATGCCCTGGATGCGGGCGCGCGAGCGCAGGATGTCGAGGTAGTCGGCGATCTCGTCGGCCAGCGTCTTCAGCTCGTCGCCGACCTCGTCGCGGCCGAGAGCCGTGAGGCGCTGCAGGCGCAGGTCGAGGATGGCGCGGGCCTGGGTCTCGGACAGGAGGTAGGTCCCGTCCTCGGCGACGCGGTGGCGCGGGTCGTCCACGAGCGCGATCAGCGGCGCGATGTCGTGGGCCGGCCAGTCGCGGGCCATCAGGGCCTCGCGGGCCGTGTTCGGGTCCGGCGAGGTCCGGATCAGGCGGATCACCTCGTCGATGTTGGCGACCGCGATCGCGAGGCCGCACAAGACGTGGGCGCGCTCGCGGGCCTTGCCGAGGAGGAACTTGGTCCGCCGGGAGACGACCTCCTCGCGGAAATCCACGAAGGCCTGGAGCAGGTCCTTCAGGTTCATCAGCTCGGGGCGGCCGCCGTTCAGCGCCACCATGTTGCAGCCGAAGGAGCTCTGCAGCGGCGTGAACCGGTAGAGCTGGTTCAGCACCACGTCGGCCATCGCGTCGCGCTTGATCTCGACGACGATGCGCATGCCCGTCCGGTCGGATTCGTCGCGCAGGTCCGAGATGCCCTCGACGCGCTTCTCCTTCACCAGCTCGGCGATCTTCTCGACGAGCGTCGCCTTGTTCACCTGATAGGGGATCTCGGTGAAGATCAGCGCCTCGCGCTCCTTGCGCAGCTCCTCGACATGCGACTTCGCGCGCATGATCACCGAGCCGCGGCCCGTCGCGTAGGCCTGCCGCGTGCCGGCGCGGCCGAGGATCATGCCGCCGGTCGGGAAGTCCGGGCCGGGCACGATCTCGGTGAGCTGCTCGATGGTCAAGCCCGGATCGTCGATCAGCGCCACGCAGGCGTCGATCAGCTCGCCGAGATTGTGCGGCGGGATGTTGGTCGCCATGCCGACCGCGATGCCGCCCGCGCCGTTGACCAGCAGGTTCGGGAAGCGGGCCGGCAGGACGGTCGGCTCCTCGCGCGACTCGTCGTAGTTCGGTCCGAAATCGACGGTGTTCTTGTCGATATCGGTGAGCAGCGCGGTGGCGGGCTTGGCCAGCCGCGATTCGGTGTAGCGCATGGCGGCCGGCGGATCGCCGTCCACCGAGCCGAAATTGCCCTGCCCGTCGATGAGCATGAGGCGCATGGAGAAGTCCTGCGCCATCCGCACGAGGGCGTCGTAGATCGATTGGTCGCCGTGCGGATGGTACAGACCGATCACGTCGCCGACGATGCGGGCCGACTTGACGTATTTCCGCTCGGGCAGGTGCCCGGATTCGAAGGCGGAGTAGAGGATGCGCCGGTGCACCGGCTTGAGACCGTCGCGGGCGTCGGGAAGCGCCCGGCTCACGATCACGCTCATCGCGTAATCGAGGTAGGAGCGGCGCATCTCGTCGGTGATGGAGACGGGGCGGATGTCGCTGGCGGGCGGGGCGGCGCCAGTCGGATCGTTCTCGGCCAAGTCGGTATCCGTTCTGAAGCCCGGACGGGCGGTGCTCACGGCCGTTCCCGGGTGGCGCGCGATGCGCCGGAACGGCCTCTCGGAAGAGCAGTGATATCAGACGGTTAAATAAGGTTTTCCGAGGCCGCCCGCAAGGTCGCAGCGCGGCTGCCGGCGCGCGTCCCGGCAGGGATGCGCCCCGGCCCGATCGGGCCGGGGCGCGCAGGGCTGCGCTCAGTAGAACGTGACGTGCCGGTGGCCGTACGGACGGGCGTACGGGCGGCCATGCCAGACGTGGTGGCGGTGCCAGTGCCGGCGGAAATGGTGGTGCCGGTGCCAGTGATGGCGACGGTGCCAGTAGTGGCGGCGGTGGTGCCAGTGGCGGCGCCAGTGGTGGCGGCGGTGCCAGTGGCGGCGGTGGCGCCAGTGGGCCTGCTGCACCGCGGGGGCGGGCGCGGCGGCCTCGGCGCTCGCGGGGACCGGCAGGGGCGCCGCGCGCGCGGGCGCACTCGCCAGCCCGCCGAGCAGCGCGGCGAGGAGGACCAGGATCGGCCAGGGTCGCATCGTTTCTCTCCCGTGTGAGCGCCCGTCCGAGTCCAGCGGATCCGGGCCGGCACGAGGCTCGCGCCGTCGCCTGAAACGGCCAAGGTCGGCAAACGGTTCGATCCGTTCCGACTGCGCAGACGCGCCGCCCTCGCGCACCACCCTCGCGCACCACCCTCGCGCACCGCCCTTGCGCGGGGCCGGAAAGCGCCCAGTTTCCGGAGCAGGCGCTTCCGGGCCGTCTCCCGCCCGGCTTCCCGACGAGCCGCGTAAGACTCCCATGGCGTTCGCGTTCCCCGACACATTCCGCGCCCTCCTCCCGCGCCGCTTCCGGGACCGACGCCCGCGGGTCGCGGTGGTCCGGCTGTCGGGCACGATCGGGGCGGTCTCGCCGCTCCGGCCGGGGCTCTCGATCGGGGGCGTCGCGGGCAGCCTGGAGCGCGCCTTCGGGATGCCGGGGGTGAAGGCGGTGGCGCTGGTGATCAACTCGCCCGGCGGCTCGCCGGCGCAGTCGCACCTGATCCACCGCCGCATCCGGGCGCTGGCCGAGGAGAAGGGCGTGCCGGTGATCGCCTTCGTGGAGGATGTCGCGGCCTCCGGCGGCTACATGATCGCCTGCGCGGCCGACGAGATCGTCGCCGATCCGACCTCGATCATCGGCTCGATCGGCGTGGTCTCGGCCGGGTTCGGCTTCCACGGCCTCCTGGAGAAGCTCGGTGTCGAGCGCCGGGTGCACACGCAGGGCGAGGCGAAGTCGATGCTCGACCCGTTCCGCCCGGAGGATCCCGCCGACGTGGAGCGCCTGAAGCGCATCCAGGCCGACGTGCAGGACCTGTTCACCGGCCTCGTCACGGCCCGGCGCCCGGGCCTGTCGACGTCCGAGAACCTGTTCACCGGCGCGGTCTGGACCGGGCGGCAGGCGCTGCCCCTCGGCCTCGTCGACGCCCTGGGCGACGTGCGCACCGCGATGCGCGCGCGCTTCGGCGAGAAGGTCGACCTGCGCCTCGTCGCCGAGGCGCGCGGCGGCCTGCTCTCCCGCATCCTGCGCCGGGGCGGCGCGCCGGGCGGGATCGACCTGGCCGAGGGGGCGATGGCCGCGTTCGCGGAGCGCGCGGCCTTCGCCCGCTACGGGCTCTGAGGGCTCAGGCCGCGACCTGACCGAGGAAGCGCTCGATCTCGCCCTCGAGGTCGGCCGCGACCGCGTCGACGGTCTGAGCCGCCTCGGTGACCGTGGCGGCCATGCGGGCCGAGCGCCGCGCGGCGCCGGCGACCGTGGTCAGGCCGCCCGCGATGGCCTCGGTGGCGCCGGCCGTGTCGGCGACGTTGCGGGAGATCTCGGCGGTGGCCGCGCCCTGGGCCGAGACCGCCGACGCGATCCCGCCCGTGGTGGCGCTGACCGCCCGCATCCGCTCGCCCATCCGGCCGATGGCCGCCACGGCCGCCGTCGTCGAGGCCTGCACGCCGGCGATCTGGCTGCCGATCTCCTCGGTCGCCCGCGCGGTCTGCGACGCCAGCGCCTTCACCTCCGCGGCCACCACGGCGAAGCCCTTGCCGGCGGCGCCCGCCCGGGCGGACTCGATCGTGGCGTTGAGCGCCAGCAGGTTGGTCTGCTCGGCGATCTGGCGGATCAGCCCGACCACCGCGCCGATGCGCCCCGCGGCCTCGGCGAGCTCGCCGATCTCGGCGTTCATGGCGTCCGACTCCGCGGCGGCCGTGGCCACCAGGGCCTCGGCCTGGTCGAGCTGGGTCCCGATCTCCGCGATGGAGGCGGAGAGCTCCTCGGCGGCGCTCGCGACGGTCTGGACGCTGGCGGAGGTCTCGTGCGAGCCGCGCTCGGTCTCGGCGACGGCGGCCTCCGCCTCGGCGGAGCTGGCCGCCATCTCGCCGGCCCGGGCGCGCATCGCGCCGGTGCTGGCGGTCAGCGCGTCCTTCAAGCGGACGATCTGGCCCCGGAACGCCTCGATGGCGCGGTCGAGCGCGGCCCGCCGCCGCGTCTCGTCGGCCGCGCCCGCGCTCTGCAGGCTCTCGAGTTCCCGGGTCCGCAGGCCGGAGACGCGCAGCACTTCGAGGGCGCGCGCCACCGTGCCGATCTCGTCGCCGCGCGCCGCGTGGGGGATCGCCGAGTCCAGGTCGCCGGCCGCGAGGGCCTCGATCCGCGCGGCGATCGTCGCGAAGGGCCGGAACAGTCGCGCCGCCGCCAGCCCCACGAGGGCGCAGGCCAGCACCGCGATGATCAGGGCGGCGACGCTGAGGCTCGTCATCGTCTGGGCGTGGGCGTCGAAGTACATCTCGATCGGCAGGCCGACGAACAGGATGCCGTTCACCTTGCCGGCGGCGTCGACCGTCGGCTGGTACACCGTGTGGTAGCGCCGCCCGAACAGGGTCGCCGGCCCCTCGTAGGTTCGCCCGGCGCGGATCGCGGCCTGGGCCGGGCTGTCGGCGGCGAGCGCCGTGCCGACCGCGCGGGTCCCGTCCTCCCGGCGCACGGTGGTCTGGCGCCGTACGAAGCTGTCGGAGGCGGGCTCGTAGCTGAACACCGTCGCCAGGCCGCCCGAGTAGGCGACGGCGTCGTCCACGACGCGGGCATCGGCGAAGCCCGACAGGCTCGGCGTCGACACCCGGGCGACGCGCGCGCCGTCGAGATCCGCCGCCGCGCCCTCGACCCGCGCCGCCAGGACGAGCGCCAGAGTTCTCAGGTTGCGCTCGCCGTTGGTGCGCTAGCGCACCTCCATCTGCGACCAAGTTTGTCGCGAGACCGTAATCCAGATGGCGCCGGCGGTGAGTGTCACGGCGAGCATCGCCAGCAGGATGACTTTCGTCGACAGAGTCATCCTGCGCAGCGAATAGGAATGTGTGCGCATCTATTGGTATCCGTGCCTATAGCCGGCCGGACACTCTGTCGTGAGGTTGAAATGACGGGTTAAGGTTCGCCAGAAAGGCGAGCCATTGCCGCAGATTTCAACCCTGCCCTGCGCGCCGGGCGGAGACGCGGGCGAGCGCCGCCAGATCCTTCTCGCCGTCGCCGTGGCTGATCGCCTCGATGAGACCGTCCCGCAGCACGCTGGCGAAGGGCATCGGCACCCCGGCGCCCTCGGCCGCCTGCAGGGCGAGCCGCACGTCCTTGGCCCCGAGCCTGAGGATGAAGCCCGGCGGCTCGTAGCGGTTCTGTGCGATCGAGGCGCCGTAGCCCTTGTAGACCGGCGAGGCGAACAGCGTGTTGGTCATCAGGTCGAGGAACTCGGCGCCCGGGACGCCGTGGCCCTCCGTCAGGGCGCAGGCCTCGGCCATGGCCTCGATCGCCGAGATCAGCATGAAGTTGCCGGCGAGCTTGACGGCGTTCGCCCGCGTCGGGTCGTCGCCGAAGCGCCAGGTCCTGGCGCCCATCGCGTCGAGGAGTGGGCCGGCGCGGTCGATGAGGGCTCCCTCTCCCGCCGCAACGATGTTGAGCTTCCCGGCCTCCGCCACGTCCGGCCGCCCGAAGACCGGGGCCGAGACGTAGGGGACGCCGGCCCGCGCGTGGACGGCGGCGAGCTGCTTCGCCAGGGCCACCGAGACCGTGCTCATCCCGATATGCAGGCCGGGGCGCTCCGGCCGGTCGAGGAGGCCGCCGGCCACGATCACGGCCTCGAGTGCCGCGTCGTCGGCCAGCATGGTGATCACGGCGTCCCCGGCGAACGCCTCGGCGGCGCTCGCCACGGGGGTGACGCCGTCGATGCCGCGCGCGGCCTCCGGCGAGCGGTTCCAGGCGCGCACCGTGTGGCCGGCCCGGGCGAGATTGGCCGCCATGGCGCGACCCATCCGCCCCATCCCGATGAATCCGACGTCCATGCCGTGCTCCTCGACGCGCTGTGCCGTCTGCCAACTGGGAAATCCCGGCCGGCGGTCAACGGCCCCGGCCGGATTTGCGGCGCTCGCACGGCGTGGCAAGCTCGATCCATGCTGCAGAATCGCATCACCGACATTCCCGGCCTGCGGGTCGGCCACGCCACCGACCTGCGGCTCGCCAGCGGCGTCACCGCGATCGTGTTCGATGAGCCGGCCATCGCCGCGGTCGACGTGCGCGGCGGCGGGCCGGGCACCCGCGAGACCGACCTGCTCGACCCCGAGCGCACCGTGGAGCGGGTCGACGCCTTCGTGCTCTCCGGGGGCTCGGCCTTCGGCCTCGACGCGGGGGCGGGCGTGGCGGCGTGGCTCGCCGAAGCCGGGCGCGGCTTCCCGGTCGGCGCCATGCGGGTGCCGATCGTCCCCGGGGCGGTCCTGTTCGATCTCCCCAACGGCGGGGACAAGGCCTGGGGCCGCTATCCGCCCTATCGCGAGCTGGGCTTCGAGGCCGCCGCGGCCGCGGCGGAGGATTTCGCCCTGGGCTCGGTCGGGGCCGGGACGGGCGCGCGCACCGGGCGACTGAAGGGCGGGATCGGATCCGCCTCGGCGCAGGTGCCGGGAACGGGCTTCCGCGTCGGGGCGCTCGCGGCCGTGAACGCCTTCGGCAACGCGACGATCGGCGCCGGGCCGCATTTCTGGGCGGCGCCCTTCGAAGAGGGCGACGAGTTCGGTGGTCTCGGCGCGCCGGTCCGGGTGCCGCCGGAGGCACTCGCCTTCCCGGCCCGGGCGCTGCCGGGCGCCGCCACGACGCTGGCCGTGGTGGCGACCGACGCGGCGCTGACCAAGGCGCAGTGCCGGCGCCTCGCGGTAGCCGCGCAGGACGGCCTCGCCCGCGCGCTCGTGCCGGCGCACACGCCCCTCGACGGCGACCTAGTCTTCGCCGCGGCGACCGGCGCCGTGCCCCTCGCCGAACCGGTGGTCGACCTCGCCCGCCTCGGCGACGTCGCCGCGCGCGTCCTGGCCCGGGCGGTGGCCCGCGGCGTGTTCTCGGCGACGAGCCTGCCCGGACACGCGCCGTCATTGCCCCTGGCCGGTACAGGGCTTCCACCGGCCTGGCGCGACCTGTTCGGCGCCTGATCGGCGGCCCCGCCCGCGCGCGGAACGATGCCGCAGGCCCGGGGTTACTGGCCGCGGCCGGAGGCCGCGACGCGGCCCGGATCGCACCGGGCCGCGCCCTGTGCTTAGCGGGAGAGAATCTCATGAGAATGACCGGCCTGATCGTCGCCGCGTCCGTCGCCCTGTTCGCCGGCGGAGCCCAGGCGATGCCCGTGGCACCGCTGACCGGCGGCGACGCCGCCGTCACCCTCGTCCGCGGCGGCTGCGGGTTCGGCGCCCATCGCGGGGCCTACGGCGGCTGCCGCCTGAATCGCGGCCCGCGCGGTGCGATCCGCCGCGCCGTCACCGGCGCTCCCCGCGGCTGCCCGCCCGGCCTCTATCGCGGCCCGCGGGGCGTCTGCCGCCGCTGAGTGACGGCGCTGGCGCCGCCCCCTGGGGTGGCGCCAGCGCGGGTTGCGGCTCTCGAGGGATGGCGGTCAGCGCAGGGGCGAGCGCCCCTGGGGGAGCGCGATCGTCGCGGTCGCCTCGGCGATCTGGTCCGGGCCGCCCTTCGGCGGCCAGATTCCCGCCTCGTAGGCGCGGGACCGCAGCGCGGCCCGCTCCTCGAGGCTCGGGAAACCCCAGATGTGCGTGATGCGCGGCGCGCCGTCGAGGGCGTACATGTTGACGACGAGGTGCTGCGTGTAGGCGCGTGCCGGCTCGATCGCGGCCTCCCAGGCCGCGAGGGTCGGCGGCAGGCCCCCCGGCTTCTGGCGATAGGTCCGGATCTCGTACACCCCGCCCCGGTCGCCCGTCCGGATCGGCGGCAGGAAGGGGAACGGGGCGTAGCTGTCCATCTCCAGCGCGGTGATCACGTGCCCGGCGTTGAACGGGTTGGCGCTGAGCAGGGCGCGCCGGCGCTCGGCGGTCATGTCCTCGGGCGCCGCGAAGCCGCGCAGCACGATCAGGCGCCCCAGCGTCCCGATCTCGGTGCGCCAGCAGCCGACCAGCTCGCCCTTGGCGTCGGGATCGTCCAGCCAGGCCTCGACGCCGGCCGAGACCTGACCCACCGCGAGCAGCGGGCACGAGAGGGTCGCGAGTTCGTACAGCATGGGCGCCTCGGCGACGTCGTCCCGTCGACGTCACGCCGTCAAAGCGGGAGATCGTCTTTCGTTGCCATCGGGACGCGCGGACCAGCTCCGCGCCGCCGGCCGAGCCTCACAGCTCGGCGCGGGCATCCTCCAGCAGCTGCGCCAGCCCGCTGTCGACCTCCTCGGCGAGCATCGTCCGCTCGGCGTCGGTGAGGTCCTTGGCCCAGGCGCCGCTGCCGAACCCGTCCGTGCAGCGCGCCCGCTCCGAGGCGATGTAGGCCTCGGTCTCGACCGGCCGGGTCTTCATCGCGTGGACGAAGCCGAACCACGCCGCCCGCTCCACCACCGCGAGCCGCGCCCGCAGCCGGATGGCCACCGCCTTCTCCGGATCGATCCCGTCCGCGCTCATCGTGGTTCTCCCGCGTCCTTCTCGGCCAGCCGATCCAGCAATCCCTGGAGCTGCCCCGGCACCGGCTCGGTCGCCGAACGCGCGTAGAGGACGCGCAGTTGCCGGCCGATCTCCGCGAGGCTCATGGAGCCCTTGGCGATCACCCGGTCGGCCTGCCGGTTCAGGCTCTCCTTCTCGGCCGCCGTGACCTCCTTGGCGGTGAGCACCACCACGGGCACGTCGCCGTCGGGCCGTGACCGCAGCGCCCGCAGGAAGCCGAACCCGTCCATCTCGGGCATCATCAGGTCGAGCAGGATCAGGCTCGGCCGCGCCTGGCTGACCCGCTCCAGGGCGATCCGGCCGTTCTCCGCCTCGTCGACGGTCCAGCCCTCGCGGCCGAGCGAGCGGCGCAGGCGCTCCCGGGCATCCGCGTCGTCGTCGACTACGAGGACCCGCGCCTCGTTCGGCGCCGCGGGCCGGTAGCGCTCCATCAGGCCCTTGAGCCGGTCCCAGTCGATCGGCTTGACGAAGTAGTCGGTGGCGCCGAGCGCCTGGCCGAGCCCCTGCTCGGCCACCACCGAGGTCATGATCACCGGCGTCCCGGCGAGGTCGGGGTCGTTGCGGACCGCGTGCAGGACCGCCCAGCCGTCCATGCGCGGCATCTCGACGTCGAGCAGGATCGCCCGCGGCTTCAGGGCCCTGGCGAGCGTCAGGCCGGCGCGGCCGTCGTTGGCGCTGCGGACGTGGAAGCCCTCGCGCTCCAAAAAGCGCTGGAGCAGCTCGCGGGCGGCCGGGTCGTCGTCAACCAGCAGCACCGTCTCGTGCTCCTCGTGCGGCTCCACCGGCGTGTGCGCCTCGGCCTCGGTCGGCGGCGCGTCCTCCGGGCGCAGGGTCGCGGGCAGGCGGATCGTGAAGATCGCGCCCGCGCCCGGGGTGCTGGCGACGCCGATATCGCCGCCCATCGTCCGGCAGAACGCGCGGGTGATGGCGAGCCCGAGGCCCGTCCCCCCGAACTGCCGGGTGGTCGAATCGTCGGCCTGGACGAAGCGCTCGAACAGGCGGTCGATCTGGGCCTCGGTCAGGCCGATGCCGGTGTCGGCGACCGCGAAGGACAGCCAGTCGGCCCCAGCCTCGCGGTGCCGCCGCACCGTCAGGGTGATCGTCCCCCGCTCGGTGAACTTCGCGGCGTTGCCGATCAGGTTCAGCAGGCACTGGCGGATCTTGGTCTGGTCCTGGTGCATGGAGCCCAGGCCGGCCTCGCCCGCCGCGCCGGCGTCGAGGACGAAGCGGTTGCCCTTCTTCTCGACCAGGGAGCCGGTGGAGTCGGTGACGTCCCGGAGCAGGTCGGCCACCGTGAAGGTCTCGGCCGAGGCGGTCATGCGGCCGGCCTCGATCTTCGAGATGTCGAGGACGTCGTTGATCAGCGACAGCAGGTGACGGGCGGCCGCCTCGATCTTGCGCAGGTCCGGCAGCAGGGCGGCCTGGCCGATATCCTCCAGCTCCTCGCCGAGCATCTCGGAGTAGCCGATCACCGCCGAGAGCGGGGTGCGCAGCTCGTGGCTCATGTTGGCGATGAACTGGCTCTTGGCCCGGTTGGCCGCCTCGGCGGCCTGTCGGGCGCGCTCCACCGCCTCCTCGGCCTCCTTGCGCTCGGTGACGTCGACGCAGGTACCGACCCATTCCCGCAGGGAGCCGTCCTCGGCGAGAACCGGCACGCCGCGCACCTCCATGGCGCGCCAAGCCCCGTCGTGCCGGCGCAGCCTGTACTCGACCTCGTAGGTCGCGCGCGCCTCCACGCAGGCGGCCCAGGCATCGGCCGCGTGACCCCGGTCGTCGGGATGGACGGCGTCCAGCCAGCCCCAGCCCTGGTAGGCCTCCTCGGTCTGGCCGGTATAGGTGCTCCACCGGACCTGCGGCGGCATCAGCTCGCCCGCCGCATCCGTGTTCCAGATCACAGCCGCCGAGGCGTCCACCAGCGCCCGGAAGCGCTGCTCGGAATGGCGCAGGCGCTCCTCGACCGCGCGGCGGACGGTGATGTCGGTGTTGGTCCCGTACCAGCGCAGGATCCGCCCGGATTCGTCCCGGTAGGGCAGCGCCTTCGACAGGAACCAGCGGTAGCTTCCGTCGCGGCCGCGCAGCGGGAACGTGTCTTCCCAGGACCGGCCCAGCGTGATCGCGGCGCGGTAGCGCTCGGTCACCGACGCGACGTGGTCCGGGTGGTGGACCGTGCGCCAGCCCCAGCCCCGCATCTCGTCGAGGGAGGTGCCCGTGTAGTCGTACCAGCGCTGATTGTACCAGACGATGGTGCCGTCGGCCTCGGCGATCCAGGCGAGCTGCGGCAGCGTCTCGGCGAGGTTGCGGTAATCGGCATCCGTGACGGACCCTGGGCCGCTCTCAGTCTCGCTCATCGACCCGACGCTGTCCCGTCACCCGCCCCGCGGCGGCTTGAACCAGTATTCCTTATACACGCATCGCGTCCGGATCCGACCGCGGGGCCGCGGGGGCCGGCGGCCGGCGAAACCGCAGGGCGTCGATCGTGTAGAGCGCGAGCGCCACCCAGATCAGCGCGAGCATCAGCGCCCGATGCGGCTCGACGCGCTCGCCGTAGACGAGGACGCTCAGAACGAGCAGGCAGGTCGGCGCCACGTACTGCAGGAGGCCCAGGGTCGTGAGCCGCAGGCGCACCGCCGCGGCGGCGAACCAGATCAGCGGCAGCGCGGTGGTCAGCCCCGTGAGCATCAGCAGGGCACGGTCCCCCGGCGCGGCCGGCAGGAACGGCTCGGGCGACAGGACGAGCCAGACGATCGCCGCCGGCAGCAGCAGCAGGGTCTCGGCCAGGAACCCGACCAGCGCGTCGACGCCGACGATCTTCCGGGCGAGCCCGTAGAGGGCGAAGCTCACCGCCAGCGACAGTGACATCAGCGGCAGTTCCCCGGCCCACACCACCGCGACGGCGACGCCCGTCGCGGCGATACCGATCGCGACGGCCTGCGCCGGCCGCAGGCGCTCGCCCAGCACCACCCGGCCAAACGCCACGCTCACGAGGGGATTGATGTAGTAGCCGAGGCTCGCGTCGAGCAGGTGCCCGCCGCTGACGGCGTAGAGGTAGAGCAGCCAGTTCACGCCGATCATCGCCGCCGAGAGCACCAGCAGCGCGTGGCGCTTCCGGAGCGGCAGCGGCAGGTTGAGGCGGTGGCGGGCCGCGAGGATCAGCGCCAGCGCGCCGGCGAACACGCTCGACCAGACGATCCGCTCCGACAGGATGTGGTACGGCGTGTAGGCCCCGAGCATCCGGAAATGCACCGGGACCACGAGGCCCCAGCTCAGATAGGCGGCGAGCGCGTAGACGAGGCCCACGGAGTCCTCCCGGTCGACCCGGATGGGCGGCCGGGTCCGCGGGCTTTAGCCCGGACGGCCCGATCGCGACAGGCCGGGCGGTGCAGGGCTGCCATCTGGACCGGCGAGCCGACCCCGGGCGGCCCGGCTCGCGGACGGCGCTCCGGCTACGGCGCGATCCAGCCACCGGACCACCCGCCGGCCAGCCGATGCCAGGCGGCCCGGCGGTGTCCGCGGCGGTCGAGATAGAGGAAATCCAGCCGCTCGGCCCGAACCAGAACGGCGGCGAAGTGCGGCCGGCCGAGCGTCGCGGCCGCGGTCTCGTCCGGCAGGCTGTAGGCGTCCCCCGCCGGAAGCGACGTGCCGGGGCCGGGCTCGGCCCCGTAGCAGACCCGGCTCATCGCCCGGGACCCGGTCCAGGCCGCCTCGGCCAGAGCGTCGTCGGTGTGCAGCGCGGCGCGGCCCTCGACGCGGATCTGGATCTTCGCGGCCGCGTCGTAGGCGGCGAGGGCGCAGGCGGGGGCGGCCAGGATCTCGGCGGCCTTGTCGGAGCGGCGGTCGCAGTGGAACCGGAGCGTTCCCTCTCCCGGGTCGGCGGCGCGCAGGACCACGGTGCGCAGCCGCGGCCCGCCATCGGCCCCGAGCGTCGCCAGGGTCGGCAGGTGGACGCCGCCACGGCCATGGGCGGCCCCGTCCGCCAGCAGCCGCCAGAGTTCCGCGAAGGTGGCGTCGAGGTCGTCGTAGAAGGCGGGCAGCGGCGTCCGTGTCATGCGGCGCCCCGCTTCCTCCGCCGCTCGCGGAAGATCAGCGCGAGGTTGCGCAGGTAGATGCCGGTGGAGAGGCTCTGGCCGATGATGATCACCGGCTCGCGGCGCACGAACCCGTAGACCAGCGTCATCATCCCGCCGAGGATCGACAGGAACCAGAACGACAGCGGCATCACGCTCCGCCCGGCCCGCTCGCTCGCGATCCACTGCAGGATGAAGCGCGATCCGAACACCACCTGGGCGACGATTCCGAACACCAGCCAGAAGTCGAGCCGGGTGACGAACACGTCGTAGAAATAGGCCGGCAGATCGTGGGCGAGCTGGATCAGCATCCGACGTCCTGGTCCGCGGGTTGGCCGGCCGGCGGCTCCGCCGGCGCGCCGGCCGGGCCGGCGATCTCCTCGGGCCGCGGGTCCGCGCGCTTGCGCCGGATCAGCCACCAGACGCCGGCGAGGTCGAGGAGCCCGACCCAGAGGCGGTCGAACAGGCCGTAATTGGACACCCCCGTCAGCCGCGGCCGGTCGACCACGTCGCGGTGGACGACGGAGAAGCCCTCGCGGGCGACCAGGGCCGGCATGAACCGGTGCAGGGCGTCGAAATACGGCAGCCTGAGATACACGGCGCGGCGGAAGACCTTCAGGCCGCAGCCGGTGTCGCGGGTGGAATCGTTGAGGATCCGGCCGCGCACGCCGTTGGCGATCCGGGACTGGAGCATCTTGAAGCGGCCGTCCTTGCGGCCGCGCCGCTGGCCCTGGGCGAGACCGGCCCCCGGTCCCGCCGCCTCAAGGGCCTCGAGCAGCGCGGGGATGAAGGCCGGATCGTTCTGGCCGTCGCCGTCGAGGGTCGCGACGATCCCGCCGCGGGCCGCCAGGACGCCGCTGCGCACCGCCGCCGACTGGCCGCCGCTCCGCGCGTGGCGCAGCACCCGCAGCCAGGGGCGCCCCGCCCGGGCCGCCGCCAGGGCCGCCGGCGTGCCGTCGGTGGAGCCGTCATCCACGTAGATCAGCTCGAAGGCGAGGCCCGCGCAGGCGGCCTCGATCTCGGCCACCAGGGGCGCGATGTTGCCGGCCTCGTTCTTGACCGGAACGACGACGCTGAGATGGGGGGATCCGCTCACGGCGCCACCGCGTAGGCCGTCACGAAGACCCGGCGGCCGGTGTTGAGGTTGAAGCCCTCGACCTCCGCCAGGGGCGCGGGCGCGCCGCGTCCCACCGGCCAGGCCGCGTTGAAATCGTCGCGGTCCCGGGACTCCACGAAGAGCAGGCGGCAGCCGCCGCCCTCGAGGAAGGACCGGGCGGCGGCCCCGTCGGGCGGCAGGGCGAGGCCGGTGCCGACGAGGAAGACGAGGCTCGGCTCGCGGTAGCCGAGGCTCGCCACGAGCGGGTTCGGGCAGGGCATCCGCTCGCGCAGGGCCGCGAGCCGCGGCGAGACCTTCAGGGCCGGCAGCGAGCGCTGCGCCACGCCGAGCACCGCGGGCCCGAGCAGGGCGGAGGCCAGCACGCCGAGGACGAGCGCGCGCTCGGCCGACCCGTGCGCGAAGGCGAGCCAGGCCAGGAATGCGACCGCGCAGGCAGCGGCGAGCAGCGGGAGGGCCGGCCACGGGATCGTGTGGGCGTCCAGGCGCCAGCCGGCGAGGCAGAGGCCGAGGGTCAGGGCGACCGGGATCGCCGGCAGCAGCAGGGCCGTCAGGCGGGCGCCCCGCAGGCGCGGGTCCAGCGCACCCCGGTTCAGCGCCAGCACGGTCAGGATCGCGAGCCAGGGCATCAGCGGCAGCACGTAGTGGGGCAGCTTGGTCGGCACCGCCTCGAAGATCAGCCAGGCCGGCAGCACCGCGGCGATCAGGAAGATCACGGCGGGCTCCCGCCGCGCCCGCCACGCGAAGGGCAGGCTCATGGCGGCGAAGGCCGCCCCGGGCCAGAAGGTCGCGAAGAACACGAGCGCGTAGGCCCCGGGCGGTCCCCAGTGCCGCTCGGCCACCCCGCCGACCTTGCCGAGCATGTCGTGCCCGACCGCCTCGGCGTAGAACGCGCCGCCGCTCTTCCAGGCGATCGCCGCGAACCAGGGCGCCACCAGCAGGAGCGTCAGGGCGAGGCCCGGCCACGGCCGCAGGGGCAGCAGCCAGCGGCCGGACCGCGCGACGAGCGACAGGCCGAGCGCCGGCAGCGCGACGAAGAGCGGCACCATCGGCCCCTTCACCAGGATCCCGACCGCCATGCCGAGCCAGAACGCCGCGAAGGTCGGCCCCGAGACCGGCCTGCCGTCCCGCGGCGCCAGCCACGCGCGGGCGAGCGCGGCGAGGCTCGCGGTGGCGCAGGCGGCGAGCAGCGCGTCGGTCTTAGCGAGGTGGGCCTCGGCCGAGAGCATCAGGCAGGCGCCGTAGAGGGCGGCGGCGAGCAGCGCCGACCGTCGGGGCAGGAAGGCGAGCGCCCCCCAGTAGGCGAGCAGGACCGAGGCGACGGCGCCGATCAGCGACGGGATGCGGTACAGGGCGATCTGGGTGCGGGCGCCGGGCACGCCCAGCGCCTCGCCGGCCGCCACGGCGGCGGCCTGCGCCCAGTAGATCCCCACCGGCTTCTTGTGCCGCGCCTCGCCCTGGAAGCGGATATCCACGAGGTCGCCGCTCTCCAGCATCTGCTTCGAGGCCTGGGCGAAGCGGGGCTCGTCGCGGTCCATCGGCTGCAGCGAGATCTGGCCCGGCAGGAACAGGAGCAGGCACAGCGCCAGCAGGGCGGCGGCGGCCCTGGCATGGGTGAGGCTCAGCGCGTCGAGCCCGCGGCCGATCCGGTCGACGGGGGCAAGGCGCGGCGCGCCGCCGGCGGAGAGGCTCGTGGTCATGCCGGGCCGGTCAATCAGGAACGCGGCGCGAGGTCAAATACGGTGGTGCCGTCGCCGGTCGCGACGGCGCGCACGCACATCACGATGCGCGGATGTGGCGCCGCTCCCGCCGCGCGTCCCGGCCCTGAGGTTCGCCGGTCCCCGCCCGTCGGGGACGGGACCGCCCTACGACGCCGCCCGGAGGCGCGCGAAGCCGGCGTCGAGGTCGGCCTTGAGGTCGGCGGTGTCCTCGAGGCCGATGTGGAAGCGGAGCGCCGGTCCGCCGGGCGCCCACCGGGTCGCGGTCCGGTAGCCCGCGCAGTCGAAGGGGATCACGAGGCTCTCGAAGCCGCCCCAGGAGAAGCCCATCCCGAAGAGCTGCAGCCCGTCGAGCATGGCCGCCACCGCCGCCTCGGGCACCGGCTTGAGGATCACCCCGAACAGACCGGAGGCGCCCGCGAAGTCGCGCTTCCAGATCGCGTGGCCCGGATCCTCCGGCAGGCCGGGATGGAGCACCCGCAGCACCTCGGGGCGCGCCTGGAACCACCGGGCCATCTCAAGGCCGGCGCGGCCGTGCTCGCGCAGCCGCAGGTTCATCGTCCGCAGGCCGCGCAGCGCCAGGAAGATGTCCTCGGCGCCGGCGCACATGGCGAAATGGTCGAAGGTGCGGCGCACGGCCGGGTAGTAGCGCGCGTTGGCGGAGGTCAGGCCGATCAGCAGGTCCGAGCCGCCGCTCAGGTACTTGGTGCCGGCCTCCACGGCGATGTCGACCCCGCGCGCGTGCGGCGGGAACAGCAGCGGCGTCGCCCAGGTGTTGTCCATGATCACGCAGGCATCGTGGGCGTGCGCCACCTCGGCGATGGCCGGGATGTCCTGCATCTCGAAGCTCTGAGATCCGGGCGCCTCGACCAGCACGGCCCGGGTGTTCGGGCGCATCAGTTCCGCGATGCCGGCGCCGATGACCGGGTCGTAGTAGGTGATCTCGACGCCGTAGCGCGCCAGCACGCCGTCGCAGAACTGGCGGGTCGGCCGGTAGGCGGAATCGGTGACGAGGAGGTGGTCGCCCGCCGACACCGCGGCCATCAGCGCCACGGTGAGCGCCGCGAGGCCCGAGGGCGTCACGACGGTGCCGGCGGCGCCGGCGAGTTCCGTCCAGGCCCCCGTCAGCGCGTCCATGGTGGGCGTCGCCGAGGTGCCGTAATTGTAGCGCCCGCGCCGGTTCTTGATCGCGTCGTAGGTCGGGTAGAGGACCGTGGAGCCGCGGTAGATCGGCGTGTTCACGAAGCCGTGCTGCTCGCCCGGGTCGCGGCCCGCGTGGACGAGGCGCGTCGCGGGCGCGAAGGTCTGCGTGGCGTCGGGCGAGGGCTTCAGGGACATCGAGGCTCGGAGATCGCGTTGCGGTGCACCGCACGAAGCGCGCCGCGCCCGGCGAGGTCAAGCCGGACGCGCGGGCTCGCAGTGCCGGGCCGCCGCGTTTTCCGCCGTCACGGCTTCTCGGGCGGATCCGAGACCGCGGCCTCCTCGTAGGCCTCCATCCACGCGGCGCGCTCCTGGGAGCCCTCCGGATAGGGGCATTCGCTCACGGGCTTCCCGTAGAGGCGCGCGTTGCGGCCCTGGATGAACGGGCTGTCGCTCGCGGTGGCCTGGACGTTGGTCAATATCGCCTCCCGAAGACTTGGAGTGGGGCTTCGTTAACGGCCGCGCCGTAAATCTGTTGCCGTCTCAAGTCGCGTCCCGGGTGGTCGCTTGCGTATCCTGCGTTCCCTCCTCGGCGCCGTCCTCGTCCTCGTCTCGACGGCGACCGTCGCCCTCGTCAGCGCCGACCGGCTCGCCCATCTGGCGCCGGCGCCGGTGGTCCGTGCCGCCCAGGCCGAGCCGTCGGCGACGGGGTCGATCCCGCTTACGGCGAAGGCCGCACCGGCGCCGAAGCCGGCCGTGCCCAGCATCCCCAACGGGTTCGACACGGAGCGGCTGCACGCGCTGATGCGCGGCGACCCGATCCTGCCGGGCCGCTGAGAGCGGGCCGGAGCGCGCTCATCCCACCCTCCGCGTGATCCCGGGGCGCGCCGCGCGCACCTCGGGACCTGGGATGTGTTGGGATCGGCCGGGGATCGCCCTACCGCGCCGTCCGGAAGACCTGCAGGTCGAGGTCGCGGACCTTCTTGCGCAGGGTGTTGCGGTTGACGCCGAGCAGCTCCGCGGCCCGAATCTGGTTGCCGCGGGTGGCGGCGAGCGCCGCGCCGATCAGCGGGCCTTCGATCTCCCGCAGGATCCGGTGATACAGCCCGGGGGGCGGCAGCGTGTCGCGATAGCCGGAGAAGTAGTCCGAGAGGTGGCGCTCCACCGCGCTGGACAGGGTCTCCGACTCGCCGTTGGCCTTGCGGGCGGCGCCGTTGGCGGCCGGCGCCGCGGGTGTCGCCAGCGGCAGCGTGTCGAGCTCGGCCTCGATCACCGGGCCGGTGATCGTCTCCTGCGGGTAGAGGGCGGCGAGCCGCCGGACGAGGTTCTCGAGCTCGCGGACGTTGCCGGGCCAGCGGTAGCGCTTCAGCCGCTCCATGGCGTCGCCGTCCAGGGTCTTCCGGGTCAGGCCCTCGCGCTCGACCAGCACGAAGAAGTGGCGGACGAGGTCCGGCACGTCCTCGGAGCGCTCGCGCAGGGCCGGCAGCCGCAGCGGCACGACGTTGAGGCGGAAGAACAGGTCCTCGCGGAAGATGCCCTGCTGGATCGAGACCCGCAGGTCCTTGTTGGTGGCCGCGATGATCCGGACGTTGGTGCGGATCGGGACGCGCCCGCCCACCGTCGTGTACTCGCCCTGCTGGAGCACGCGCAGCAGCCGGGTCTGCGCCTCCATGGGCATGTCGCCGATCTCGTCGAGGAACAGCGTGCCGCCCTCGGCCTGCTCGAACCGGCCGGCGGAGCGCTGGAGCGCGCCCGTGAACGCGCCCTTCTCGTGGCCGAACAGCTCGGACTCGATCAGGTCGCGCGGGATCGCCGCCATGTTGACCGGCACGAACGGGCCGGTGCGGCGGCGGCCGTAATCGTGCAGCGCGCGGGCGACCAGCTCCTTGCCGGTGCCCGACTCGCCGGTGATCATCACGGTGAGGTCGGTCGGCATCAGCCGGGCGAGCGCCCGGTAGATCTCCTGCATGGCCGGCGAGCGGCCGACCAGCGGGATGTCCTCGTTCTCGGGGGGCGCCCCGGCCGGCGCCGCGCCGCGGGGGCGCGAGAGCGCCCGGCCGACGATGGCGATCAGCTCCTTCAGGTCGAAGGGCTTGGGCAGGTACTCGTAGGCGCCGCGCTCCGAGGCGCGGATCGCCGTCATGAAGGTGTTCTGCGCGCTCATCACGATGATCGGCAGTTCCGGCCGCACCCGCTTGATGCGCGGCAGCAGGTCGAACACGTTCTCGTCGGGCATGACCACGTCGGTGATGACGAGGTCGCCCTCCCCCTGCGCGACCCAGCGCCAGAGGGTGGCGCAGTTGCCCGTCGAGCGGACCTCGTAGCCCGCCCGGGACAGCGCTTGGTTCAGCACGGTGCGGATGGCGGCGTCGTCGTCGGCGACGATGATGTGGCCGTTCGGCATGACTCTCTACTCAGACCTCCGACGGGGGGCCGGATTCGGGGATCGACATCACGGATCGACCGCCGATTCGCGCCCGTCCCGGGCACTCGACATCGGCAGAAGGATGCGGAACGCCGTGCGGCGCGGGGCGGGATCGCACTCGACGATCCCGCCGTGATCGCCGACGATCTTGGCCACCAAAGCAAGACCCAGGCCGGAACCCTGCGCCTTGGTGGTGACGAACGGGTCGAACAGGTCGGGCAGCAGGTCGGCCGAGATGCCCGGGCCGTTGTCGCGCACCGCCACCTCGATCGGCAGGCTGACCCGCTCGCGGGAGCCCGGAACCTGCAGGCGCAGGCCGGTGCGGAAGGCGGTCGACAGGGTGATCTCGCCCTCGACCGCGTCCGGGCCGATCGCCTCGGCGGCGTTCTTCACGAGGTTCAGGATCACCTGGATCAGCTGGTCGCGGTTGCCGAGCACCGGCGGCAGCGACGGGTCGTAGGTCTCGATGAACCGGATGTGCCGGGCGAAGCCCGACTGCGCCGAGCGCTTCACCTGGTCGAGCACCCCGTGGACGTTGACGGCGCCGCGATCCGAGGGGCGCTCGTCGCCGAACAGCTCCATGCGCTCGACGATGCGGACGATCCGGTCCGACTCGTCGCAGATCAGGCGGGTGAGCAGCCGGTCCTCCTCGGCGCCGGTGCTCTCGAGGAGCTGCGCCGCGCCGCGGATGCCGGCGAGCGGGTTCTTGATCTCGTGGGCCAGCATCGCGCCGAGCGCCACCATCGAGCGCGCCGCGCCGCGATGGGTGAGCTGGCGGTTCATCTTGTCGGCGATGGTGCGCTCCTGGAGCATCATCACCACGGCCTCGCCGTCGTCGCCGAGCGGCGTCGCGAACACGTCGACGCTGCGCTCCAGGCCGAGGCGCGGCTGGGTCAGCTCGACCCGGTACTCGCTGACGCTGGCGCGGCGGCGGCGGACCTCGGCCACGAGCGCGATGATCGGCGAGGCGAACGGGATGATGTCGCGCAGGCGCCGGCGCTGCATCAGGCGCGCCGAGTAGTCGAAGAACGCCTCCGCGGCGTGGTTGCAGTGGAGAATCTGCTCGTCGGCGCCGATGGTCAGGACCGGCAGCGGCAGCGCGTTCAGGACGGCCTCGGCGGCCGTGTCGCGCCGGGTGCCGGGTTCGCGCGGGAGGGGCTCGTCGCTCACGCGGCCTCCTGCACGGGGTTCGCCGCACCCGCGAAGGCCCGGGCCAGCAGGTTGAGCGCGATCTCCGGGTCGGTGGTGGTGAGGAGGGTCGCGCGTTCCGCGGGACCCAGCGCGCCGCCGGTCTCGGCATAGGCGGCGAGGTGCTTGCGGGCGTGGCGCACGCCCATGTCGCGGCCGTAGAGCGACAGCAGCCCCGCGTAATGCTCGGCGGCCAGGACGGCCTGCGCGGCCCGGGACGGTTCCGCGGCCGGCCGGCCCGCGAGCGCCGCGGCGACTTGGCCGACCAGCCAGGGGCGGCCGGTCGCCGCACGGCCGATCATGACGCCCGCGGCGCCGGAGGCGTCCAGGCAGGCGCGGGCGCTGGCGAGGTCGGTCACGTCGCCGTTGGCGATCACCGGGATCGACACCGCCGCGACGACGGCCCCGATCGCCGACCAGTCGGCGCTGCCTTTGTAGAATTGCTGCCGGGTGCGCCCGTGGACCGTCACGGCGTTCAGGCCCAGCCGCTCGGCCCGGGCGGCGAGATCCACGGCGTTGCGGCTCGCGTCGTCCCAGCCGAGGCGCATCTTCACCGTCACCGGGACCGACACCGCGCCCCGGACCGCGGCGAGCAGGCGCTCGGCGTGGTCGAGGTCGCGCATCAGGGCCGAGCCCGAGGCGATCCCCGTCACGATCTTGGCCGGGCAGCCCATGTTCACGTCGATCACGTCGGCGCCCCCGGCCTCCGCGATCCGGGCGGCCTCCGCCATCGGGCCCGCCTCGCAGCCCGCGAGCTGGACCACGTGCAGGTCGACCCCGGAGCCCTCGGCGCGCATCGCGGCCTCGCCGGACCCGCGCGCGAGTTCCCGGGCCGCCACCATCTCGGAGACGACCGCGTCGGCGCCGCAGCGGCGGGCGATGCGGCGCATGTGCAGGTCGGTGACGCCCGAGAGCGGCGCGAGCAGGCAGAGCGGGGCGGGATCGGTCCCGTTTGCCCCCTCCGCGGTCGCTCCCGCACGGCGCAGCGCGCTCAAATATTGGTCAGTCGTCATTCTGCACAACAATGAGGCAAAGCCGGTCCGCTGGCAAGCGGGACCGCGCGTTGATTTCGGGCCCTCCCCCGCTTAAACGACGGGCACCCTCCGCGGCAGGGTCACGGCGGCACGCCTGGCCCGCGCGCTGGCCGCCATTCCGCCCCTCAGGACGTCACGAGCTCGTTGCCCATGCCCGCCACCGGCACGCCAGCCACCGGACCCGCCAGCGCGGGAGCCGGCGTCGCCGCGGTGGTGGTGGCGGCCGGACGCGGCATCCGCATCGGCGGCGGCACCCCCAAGCAGTACCGCCGAGTCGGCGGCCAGGCGGTCCTCACCCGCACCCTGGCGGCGCTCGCGGCGGACGACGCGATCGCGCGGATCCAGCCTGTGATCGCCGCCGACGCGGCGGAGTTCTTCCGCGACTGCCTGGAGGAACTCGCGCCCGCGATCCGCGCCAAGCTCGCGCCGCCGGTCGAGGGCGGCGCGACGCGCCAGCTCTCCGTGCGCGCCGGTCTCGAGGCCCTGGCCGCCGGCGACGCGCCCGAGATCGTGCTCGTCCACGATGCCGCCCGCCCCTACGTGGATTCCGCTTTGATCGCCCGGGCGATCGCGGCTGGCCGCGACCACGGGGCGGCCGTTCCCGGCGTGCCGGTCACCGACACGGTCAAGCGCGTCGTCGACATCGCGCCCGGCATCGGCCGGGTGCACGAGACCCCGCCGCGGGAGCACCTGCGCGCGGTCCAGACACCCCAGGCCTTCGTGTTCGGCCCGCTGCTCGGCGCCCACCGAGACGCCGCCGCGCAGGGCCTCGACGGTTTCACCGACGACGGCGCCCTCGCCGAATGGGCCGGCCTGCCGGTGGTGGTGTTCGCGGGCGACGTCGCCAACCGCAAGATCACCCAGCCCGCCGACCTGATCGAGGCGGACCGCGCCTTCGCGACCGAGACCACCGCATTGCCAGCGCCGGGAGCCCGCGCCATGACCACCTACGTGACCCGCCTCGGCACCGGCTTCGACGTGCACGCCTTCACCACCGGCGACCATGTCTGGCTGGGCGGAGTGAAGATCCCCGCCGACCGCGGCGTGCTCGCCCATTCGGACGGCGACGTCGCGCTGCACGCCCTGACCGACGCCCTGCTCGGGGCCATCGCGGACGGCGATATCGGCACCCACTTCCCACCCTCCGACGAGCGCTGGCGCGGGGCTTCCTCGGACCAGTTCCTGGCCCATGCCTGCGACCTCGTCCGTGCCCGCGGCGGCCGCATCGACCACCTCGACATCACCGTGCTCGCCGAGGCTCCCCGCATCGGCAAGCACCGCGAGGAGATCCGCGCGCGCATCGCCGCCATCGCGGGCGTTCCGCTCTCGGCGGTCTCCATCAAGGCGACGACCACCGAGAAGCTCGGCTTCGTCGGCCGGGCGGAGGGGCTCGCCGCCCAGGCGGCCGCGACGGTCCGGCTGCCCGAGGAGGACGGCCCCGCCCTCGACGCGCAGGCCGAGACGGCGATGCGGCAGGGCTGAGCGGCCAGGGCTGGGCGGCCAGGGCTGGGCGGCCAGGGCTGGGCGGCCAGGGCTGGGCGCGTCGCGCTCGGTGTCAGGCCACCCGCACCAGCAGCGCGATCGCCGCGACGCCCAGGACCGCCATCGTCAGCAGGATGCCGCCGCCCCGGCAGGCGAACTGGCGCGGCGAGTTCGGGGGCGCGAACATCCCGATCGGGTGCAGGATCCGGGCGACCAGCAGGGCGACCAGCAGCGCCCGGACGAGCCCGTGGCTGCCGCCGCTCGCCTCCAGCAGGCCGATGACGATCAGGGCCAGCGGCACGTATTCCGCGAAATTGGCGTGCGAGCGCACGCGCCTGAGGACCGTGTCGTCGCCGCCGTCGCCGAGCAGCACGTTCCCGGAGACGCGGGCCCCGATCACCCATCCCGAGAGGCCTAGGTACACGAGGGCGAGCAGCCCGGCGTAGAAGGCCGTGGTCGCGGGGAAGATCATGGAAGGGCTGTCTCCAGTCGGCGGCCGCCGGTCCTTGAGCCGGGCTCGGCCATGGGTCACAACAGGAGATAGGGCGGCGGCGCCCGAGGGGAGCCCGTTCGCGATGGTCGACGACGCAGAGCTTCTCGCCCGGGCCGAGGCGCTGGTGACCGCCTACGCGGCGGACGGGCGCACCGTCGCCACCGCCGAGTCCTGCACGGGCGGCCTCGTGGCCGGGCTGCTCACCGCGGTACCGGGCTCGTCGGCCGTCCTGGAGCGCGGCTTCGTCACCTACTCGAACGACGCGAAGGCCGAGGCGATCGGTGTGCCCATCGACCTGATCCGCCGGCACGGCGCGGTCAGCGAGCCCGTGGCGCGGGCGATGGCCGCCGGGGCGCTGGCCGCGTCGCGGGCCTCCGTCGCTGTCGCGATCACCGGCATCGCCGGCCCGGGGGGCGGGAGCGCCGAGAAGCCGGTGGGGCTGGTGCATTTCGGCCTCAGTCGGCGAGATGGCGAGACGCGCCACCTGGAGCGGCGTTACGGCGATCTCGGGCGCGCGGGCATCCGCCGCGCCGCCGTGGCCGACGCGCTCGGTCTGTTGGAGGACGCCCTCGGCGACTGATCGCGGCACGGGAAGGACGGCCCACGGGTACGGTGACGACCCGCCTCTGCCTCGTCGGCGGGGGCCCCGCCGGGACGATGGCCGGCCTGCTCTTCGTCCGCGCGAGCCTCGACGTCACCGTTCTGGAGACGCACGCGGACTTCCTGCGCGACTTCCGCGGCGACACCATCCACCCCTCCAGCCGATGGACGAGCCGGGCTTCACCGAGCGCTTCCGCGCCCTCCCCCATTCAGTCCCGCGTGATCGCCGCGTCGCTGGCGGCCGACGTGCCGCTCCGGGCGCCGCTGGCCCTGCGCCTCCTCGACGCCCTGCCGCGGCTTCAGGTCCTTCCGGCGCTGAGGATCGGGATGGATGTGCGGCCCGAGCACGTGCGCGTGTCGCTGCGGGCCTGACGCCATCCCTGCGCACCGTCTTTGCGAGCGCAGCGAAGCAATCCAGGGCAACGCCACATTCGGAGGCGTCCCATTTCCCTGGGTCGCTTCACGGTGCGCGCGAGGACGGCGGCTAAGCCCGCGCCCCGTACATCCGGTTCGCCCGCCCCTCGAAAGCGTCGGTGAACTTGCGGAAGGCGCGGTCGAACATCGTGCCCATGAGGAGCCCCAGGGTGCGGCTCTTGAACTCGTAGGTGATGAAGAAGTCGACGTTGCAGCCGCCGTCGGGGCCGTCCTTGAACAGCCAGCGGTTCTCCAAGTGCCGGAACGGGCCGTCGATGTACTCGGCGACGATCTTGAGACTCGCCGGATCGAGGGTGACCCGGGTGGTGAAGCGCTCGCGGATCGCCTTGTAGCCGACGCCCATCTCGGCGATCAGCACCTGGCCGCCCTCGGGCATGTCCTGCCGGCGGATCACCCGCAGGGATTCGCAGAGCGGCAGGAACTCGGGGTAGCGCTCCACGTCGGCGACGAGGTCGTACATCTGCTGCGGCGTGTGCTTCACCGCGCGGGTGACCCGGAAGGACGGCATGGTCTTCGGATATCCTCAGGCCGAGAGCGCGGGCGACAGTTTGGCCAGGCGCGCCGCCTGCAAACGCGCGAAATCCTCGCCGGCATGGTGCGACGAGCGCGTGAGCGGCGTGGCCGAGACCAGCAGGAAACCCTTGGCGTAGGCGGTGGTCTCGTAGGCCTTGAACTCGTCGGGGGGGACGAAGCGCACGACCTCGTGGTGCTTCTTCGACGGCTGCAGGTACTGGCCGACGGTGAGGAAGTCGACGTCGGCCGAGCGCAGGTCGTCCATGAGCTGGAGCACCTCGTTCCGCTCCTCGCCGAGCCCCACCATGATGCCGGACTTGGTGAAGATCGTCGGGTCGAGCTCCTTCACCCGCTGCAGCAGGCGCACCGAGTGGAAGTAGCGGGCACCCGGCCGCACCGTGAGGTACTTGGCCGGCACCGTTTCCAGGTTGTGATTGAACACGTCGGGCTTGGCGGCGACCACGACCTCCAGCGCCCCGTCCTTGCGCAGGAAGTCGGGCGTCAGGATCTCGACGGTCGTGCCGGGGCTCGCGAGCCGGATGGCCGCGATGGTCCGGGCGAAATGCTCGGCGCCGCCGTCCTTCAGGTCGTCCCGGTCCACCGAGGTGATGACCACGTGGTGCAGGCCGAGCTTGGCCACCGAATCGGCGATCTTGTCCGGCTCGCCCAGGTCGAGGGCGTCGGGCAGGCCGGTGCGCACGTTGCAGAAGGCGCAGGCCCGCGTGCAGGTGTCGCCCATGATCATGAAGGTGGCGTGCCGCTTCTCCCAGCACTCGCCGATATTCGGGCAGCCCGCCTCCTCGCAGACCGTGACCAGACCGTGCTCGCGCACGATTTTCTGCGTCTCGGACCAGGCCCTCGAACCCGGCGCCTTCACGCGGATCCAGTCCGGCTTCTTGGCCTGGACGGGCTGGTCGGGCCGGTGCGCCTTCTCGGGGTGGCGCAGGCGGACCGGCCGCGGATCGTTCTTCAGGGTGTCGAGGACGACGGCCATGGGTCGGGGGCACACCGCGGGCAAGCGCCCCAGGGGCGCGGTCGGGATCGTCCTGACTTAAGGCCCAAGGCCGCGCGCCGCAAACCGCCGCGACGCCGGGCCGCCCCGCGGTGGTTGAGGGTGCGGCCGTTCCGTCAGATCCCCAGCGCCCGGACGAAGAGCCCGGCCAGCACCGCCCCGACCAGGGGCGCGGCCACCGGGATCAGCGCGTAGCCCCAGTCGGAGCTGCCCTTGCCGGCGATCGGCAGCACCGCGTGGGCGACGCGCGGCCCGAGGTCGCGGGCCGGATTGATGGCGTAGCCGGTGGTGCCGCCGAGCGACAGGCCGATGCCCCAGACCAGCATGCCGACCATGTAGGGCGCGACGGCCCGCGGGATCGCGCCGGCCGAGCCCAGGGTGGTGGTCACGAGGGCGGAGATCGTCAGGATCAGGAAGAAGGTCGCGATGATCTCGGAGATCCAGTTGGCCTTCGCGTCGCGGATCGCCGGGCCGGTGCAGAAGCAGGCGAGCTTGAGGCCGGGATCCTGGGTCGCGCCCCAGTGCGGCAGGTAGTGGAGCCAGACGAGCACGGCGCCCACGAAGGCGCCGAGCATCTGGGCCGGGATGTAGACGGGGATCTTGCTGAAATCGCCGGAACTGACCGCGCCCGCCACGGTGACGGCCGGGTTGATATGGGCGTCGGCGCTGCCGGTGGCGTTGGCCACGAAGACGCCCGCGAGGACCGCGAAGGCCCAGCCCGCCGTGATGGCGATCCAGCCGGCATTCTCGCCCTTGGAATGCTTGAGCAGGGCGCCGGCCACGACGCCGTCGCCGAGCACGATCAGGGTCATGGTGCCCAGGAATTCGCCCAGGAAGGGTGATGTCATCGTCTCGTCTCCCCCGTTCGCTGCTTTTTGTGAAAGTTCAAAGCTTTGGCGAGCGCGTGAACGCCGGTGGCGGTCACCGAATGGTTACGCAGATCCGGGCCGGCACCCTCTCCTGCGGTACCGGAGCGCCCCGGAGGCCTCTTCGAAGGCCTCCGGGGATCCCGCGGCGATCTGGAGCCCTTCTTCGAGGCCGCCGCGCAGCGGCTCCGGATGCGGGCGCGAGTGGGACTGCGCGGGGCGTGTGCGCCCCGAGCCCGTCTCAATCCTCGTCGGTCTTCCAGTCGAAGGAGCGCTGCACAGCCCGGCTCCAGGCGGCGGCGATCTTCTCGCGCTGGCCGGCATCCATCTTCGGCGTCCAGCGCTTGTCGACGCCCCAGTTGCGCTTGAGGTCGTCGAGGCCCTTCCAGTAGCCGACCGCGAGACCCGCCGCGTAGGCGGCGCCGAGCGCCGTGGTCTCGGCCACCTTCGGGCGCACCACCGGCACGTCGAGCAGGTCGGACTGGAACTGCATCAGGGTGTTGTTGGCGACCATGCCGCCGTCGGCCCGCAACTCCTTGACGGGGATGCCAGAATCCTTGGCCATGGCCTGCAGCACCTCGCGGGTCTGGAAGGCGGTCGCCTCCAGCACCGAGCGGGCGATGTGGCCGCGGTTGACGTAGCGGGTCAGGCCGATGATCAGGCCGCGGGCGCCCTCGTTCCAGTGCGGCGCGTAGAGGCCCGAGAAGGCCGGCACGAAGTAGACGCCGCCGTTGTCCTCGACCGTCGTGGCGAGCGTCTCGACCTCGGCGGAATCCTTGATCATGTGCAGGTTGTCGCGCAGCCACTGCACCAGGGCGCCCGTGATGGCGATCGAGCCTTCGAGCGCGTAGGCCGGCTTCTGGCCGTCGAGGCGGTAGGCCAGCGTGGTGACGAGGCCGGCCTTCGACGGGACCGGCTCCTCGCCGGTGTTCATCAGCGCGAAGCAGCCGGTGCCGTAGGTGTTCTTGGCCTCGCCCGGCGCGAAGCAGGTCTGGCCGAACAGGGCCGCCTGCTGGTCGCCCAGGATGCCGGCGATCGGAACGCCCGCGAACGGAGCGCTGGTCTCGCCGTAGACCTCGCTCGACGAGACGATCTTCGGCAGCATCGCCCGCGGGATGCCGAAGGTCGACAGCATGCCCTCGTCCCAGTCGAGGGTCTTCAGTGACATGAGCTGCGTGCGGCTGGCGTTGGTCACGTCGGTGACGTGGAGGCCGCCCTCGGTGCCGCCGGTCAGGTTCCAGACGAGCCACGTGTCGATGTTGCCGAACAGCACGTCCCCGGCCTCGGCCTTCTGCCGGGCGCCCTCGACGTGGTCGAGCAGCCAGCGCAGCTTGAGGCCGGAGAAGTAGCTCGCCAGCGGCAGGCCGGTGAGGTCGCGGAACCGGTCGCGGCCGCCGTCGCGGGCGAACTCGCCCACCAGCCGGTCGTTGCGGGTGTCCTGCCAGACCAGGGCGTTGTGCAGGGGCTTGCCGGTCGTCCGGTCCCAGATCAGCGTGGTCTCGCGCTGGTTGGTGATGCCGACTGCCGCGAGGTCGGAGGGCTGGAGCCCGCCCTTCTCCAGGGCCTCGCGCATCACGCTCTGGGTCTTCGTCCAGATCTCGGTGGCGTCGTGCTCGACGTGGCCGGGAGCCGGGTAGATCTGCGCGTGCTCGGCCTGGGCGAGTGCGATCACGCTGCCCTCCCGGTCGAACACGATGAAGCGGCTGCTGGTTGTGCCCTGGTCGATGGCCCCGACGTAACGGCTCATCGTTCCCTCCCCTAGATGGCCCGAGCGGTCTGTCGCCGGATCGGGTTCGAAAGCGTCAGGCGGCCTCGGCCCTGCGGTCGAGGTAGGCGGCGAGGCGCGCGGCGCTCTCCGCGCCGGTGCGCAGACCGAGCTTGGAGCGCCGCCACAGGATGTCGTCGGCGGTGACCGCCCACTCCTCGGTGCGCAGGTAGTCGACCTCGGCCGCCGTGAGGCCGCCGTCGAAGGCCTCGCCGAGATCCGCCAGGGACTGCGCCGTCCCGACGATGTCCCGGGCCCGGGTGCCGTAGGCGCGGGCGAGGCGGCGGGCGGTCTCCTCCGGAAGGAACGGCGTCTCGGCCCGCAGCTTGGCGAGGAACTGGTCGAAATCGGCGTCCTTCATGGCGCCGCCCGGCAGGACCGCGTCGCCGGTCCAGGACTTCCCGAGGTGCGGGAAGTAGGGCTTCAGCTTCTCGAGCGCGTGCTCGGCGAGCCGCCGGTAGGTCGTGATCTTGCCGCCGAAGACCGACAGCACCGCAGCCGCCCCGCCCTGGTCCTCCACGTCGAGGACGTAGTCGCGGGTCACGGCCGACGCGTTCTCGGCCGCGTCGTCGTAGAGCGGGCGCACGCCCGAGTAGCTCCAGACCACGTCGGCCGGGGTGATCGTCGTGTCGAAGGAGCGGTTGATGCAGCCGCAGAGGTAGTCGGTCTCGCTCTCGGAGATCGAGACCGGGCCGGGCTCGCCCTCGTAGGGGACGTCGGTGGTGCCGATCAGCGTGAAGTCGCGCTCGTAGGGGATCGCGAAGATGATGCGCCTGTCGGGCTGCTGCAGGATGTAGGCCTGATCGCCCGCGAACAGGCGCTTGACCACGATGTGGCTGCCCTTGATCAGCCGCACCGCCGCGCGGCTGTTGATGCCGAGCGTGCCGCCGAGCGTCTCGCTGACCCACGGGCCGGCGGCGTTGACGACGGCCTTCGCGTGGACCGTCCGCTCGGTGCCGCCGCGCTCGTCGCGCAGCGTCGCGACCCAGCCGTCACCCTCGCGCCGGGCCGAGACGACGCCGGTGCGGGTCATCACCGTGGCGCCGCGCTCGCGGGCGTCCATGGCGTTGAGCACCACGAGGCGGCTGTCCTCGACCCAGCAGTCGGAATAGACGAAGCCGCGCGTCAGGCGCCGCTGCAGCGGCGCCCCGTAGGCGGAGCTGCGCAGGTCGACCCCGTGCGAGCCCGGGAGCGTGCGCAGCCGCGCGAGGTGATCGTAGAGGAACAGGCCGAGCCGCAGCATCCAGGCCGGGCGCAGGCCCTCGTCGTGAGGCAGGACGAAGCGCAGGGGCCAGATCACGTGCGGGGCGAGCCGCAGCAGCCGCTCGCGCTCGGCGAGCGCCTCACGCACGAGGCGGAACTCGTAGTATTCGAGGTAGCGCAGGCCGCCGTGGATCAGCTTCGTCGACGACGAGGAGGTGAAGCCGGCCAAGTCACCGCGCTCGGCCAGCAGGACCGACAGACCCCGGCCGGCCGCGTCCCGGGCGATGCCCGTGCCGTTGATGCCGCCGCCGATGATCAGGAGATCGTAGGCGTCGGACGGCTCGCGCTGTCGCGGTGCAGCCGCCATGATTCCTCCTGGGCCGCCTTGGTGGCGGTTCGGCACTATATTGACGCGGCGGTCGGCTTTCGCAAGCGAAAAATTGATGTTCGTTACGGTTCGTCCGCGCTGTCGGCGACCGCCAAGTTTACGCCCAGGCGCTCCATGAGCGCGACGATCTCGGCCGGTGGCGCCCGGTCGGTGAAGAAGGTGTCGACCTGCTCCAGGCGCCCGACCTGGACCATGGGCCGCCGCGTGAACTTGGTGTGGTCGGCCACCAGGAAGGTTTTCCGGGCATGGGCCAGGATGGTCTGGGTCGCCCGCACCTCCTCGTAATCGTAGTCGAGGAGCGCCCCGTCGCCGTCGATGCCGCTGATGCCGATCACCGCCACGTCGACCCGGAACTGGCTGAGCGTGTCGCAGGTGAGCTGACCCAGCACCGCGCCATCGCGGTTCCGCACGGTGCCGCCCGCCACGACGATGCGGAACTCGGTCGTCTCGGCGAGCGAGATCGCCACGTTGAGGTTGTTGGTGATGATGCTGAGATCGTCGTGTCGGGTCAGCTCGCGGGCGACGGCCTCCGGTGTCGTGCCGATGTTGATGAAGACCGAGCAGTGCGACGGGATACGGCTCGCCGCGAGGCGGCCGATCCGGCTCTTCTCCGGCAGCAGGGTCACCCGCCGGTCGGCGTAATCGATGTTCTCGACGCTGGAGGGCAGGCCGCCGCCGCCGCGGTAGCGCTCCAGCCGCCCCTCGGCGCTCAGCTCGTTGAGGTCGCGCCGGATCGTCTGGACGGTGACGCCGAACTGCGCCGCCAGGGCCTCGATCGTCACGAAGCCGCGCTGGCGGACCGAGGCGACGATCGCGCTGCGCCGCCCCTCGACACCGGTCGCCTCGATCCTGTCGTCGGATCTCCGGTCGAGCGGTCGTGACATCGATACTCCCTCGCCTTCGTGAGGCCGTCGCACCGCTGTACTGATTGCCGGACGATGTTCGTTTGCGAACATGTTCGGGCGTAGCGGCTTTCGCACAACTCTGGACCGCGCCGCGCCGGCCGGCAACAGTCGGACGGCACGCGTCGACCGGACTGCACTATGCTTCAGGCCCGCACGACCGGCATTTCGCCTGCGACCGGGCATAAAAAAGGCCTGCCGCGGGTGCGACAGGCCGAGCCACCCGGACGACGCCTGCGGCGCGTCCCGGTGTTCGCCACTCACATGTGGTGGCGCATCCGGCGATGATGCTTCATCCGCTTGTGCTTCATGCGCTTGCGCATCATCGGACGCGCGGCCGGAGCGGCTCCCTGCTCCATCGCGGCCGCCTCGCCGGCGCGCTCCAGGCCGCCGCGCGGGCCGCCGGCCTGCGCGCCCGAGGCGTTGTAGGGCGAGTTGCCCTGGGCGTAGGCGGAGCCCGCGAGGAGCGTCAGCGACGCGGCGGCCAACAGAAGTTTCCTCATCGTCAATCCCTGGCGTAGACCGGCGCAGGCAAAGCGCCGCGCCTCGTCAGGCGCGTTGCCGCTGCGTCGGAAAATAAGCGGCTCAGGCGAGACTTGGTTCCGCGTCATCGCGCCCGTGCGGCGCACAATTGCCGGCAGCGTTAACTCGGCCTATGTCGCGACCCGTCCCGGCCCGGCCGCGACCGAGCAACAGGGGAGCGGGTGGCGGTGGCCAGCAGCGGTTCGGCCTATCTCCTGCTGGATGTCGCAGGCACGGCCTGCGCCCTGCCCCGCGGCGCGGTCGCCGAGATCCTGCCGCTGCCGGATCTGCACGCGCCGCCCGCTTCCGGCAGCTGGCTCACCGGATTCCTCAATCTCGGCGGCACGCCGGTCCCGGTCGTCGACCTCGCGGCGCTGCTCGGCCTGCGCCCGGCCGGCGCGACGCCCGGTCTCTACGCCCATCTCGCGCTGATGCAGGGCGAGGCCGTCGCGTACCTCGTCGATCGCGTGGCGGACCTCGCGACCGTCCCGGATTCCGCGGTCCGGCCGGCCGAGGCGGCCGACACGCTCAACGGCTGCGTCGCGGCCGAGCTCGTCCTCGGCGAGCGCCTCGTCCACGCTCTGGCGCCGGAGCGCCTCCTGACCGTGCAGGAACGGGCCCGCGTCGACGCCCTGGCCCGGGCGGCCGCCGAACGTCTCGCCGCGCTGCCGCACGCCGTCTGACCGCGCGATGGCCCGACCGGGGAATCCCCGTCCCGACCTGAGTGCCGATCCCGCCTACGCGCCGCTCAAGGCGCGGATCATCGCGCGCACCGGCCACCACTACTACACCGACAAGGACGAGCTGCTGATCGAGCGGCTGCACCGCCGGTTCCGCGCCGCCGCCGTGGCCGATTGCGCCGCCTACGCGGCCCTCCTGTCGAGCGGCGCGGAAGGCGAGGCGGAATGGGCCCGGCTGGAAGCTGAGATCACCGTCGGCGAGACGTTCTTCTTCCGCTACGCCGAGCAGTTCAGCGCGCTGCGCGCGACGATCCTGCCGGCGCTGATCGCGGCGCGGGCGTCCGAGCGCGTCCTGCGGATCTGGAGCGCGGGCTGCTCCACCGGGGCCGAGGCCTATTCCCTGGCGATCCTGGTGCACGAGCTGCTCGGCGACGCCCTGCCCGAGTGGCGGGTGGCGATCCTCGGCACCGACATCAGCGTCGAGGCGCTCGCCACGGCCCGCGCCGCCGAGTACGGCCGCTGGGCGCTCCGGACCATGCCGCCGGAGGACCGGCTCCGCTACTTCACCCGGCTGCCGCCCGCGCCGGGCATCCGGCGCGAGGGCGGCTACGCCCTCCGGCCCGAATACCGCGGTCCGGTCCGGTTCGAGCGCGGCAACCTGCTGAGCCTCGTCGAGCCGGGGCCGCCGCAGGGCGAGCCCTTCGACCTGATCCTCTGCCGGAACGTGCTGATCTACTTCGATGCCCGGACGGTCGCCGCGGTGGTGCGCGGGCTGGGCCGAAGGTTGCGGCCGGAGGGCTGGCTGCTCCTCGGCCACGCCGAGCCGAGTCCCGCCTTCGCGAGCTTCCTCGACGCCGTCAGCCTGCCGGGGACCGTGGCCTACCGACCGCGCGCCGAGGCGCCGCCGGTCGCGCCATCGGTCGACCTGTCCGGTGCGCCCGCACCGGACCCCGTCCCTCCGGCGCGACAGGCGACGGAGCCGCCCCCGGCGGATCCTGGCCCGGGCCAGTCCGGGGCCGCAGAGGCCGACGCCGCGGCCGTTCCCTCCCCGGACCCGGTCGCCGCACCCGGCACCGGTCCGGCTCCCGCAGCGCCCGAGACCCGGGAGGACCGGCCGGAAGAGGAGGACGCCGTCGACCTCGACCGGATCCGCGCGCTGGCCGATTCCGGCGAGACCGGAGCGGCCTGGCGGGCGCTGCGGGGCGCCCTCGACCGCGATCCGACCGACACCGCCCTGCGCTTCTACGAGGGTCTCCTGGCCCGCACCCTCGGACGCGACGCCGAGGCCGAGCGGGCGCTGCGGGCCGCGCTCTACCTCGACCGCGGTTTCGTGATGGCCCACTACCACCTCGGCCTGCTGCTGATCGCGCTGCGACGGCCGCACGAGGCGCTCCGCGCCCTCGACAACGCCGTCGCCTTGAGTCAAGCCCTCGGGCCGGACACGGCGCTGCCCGAGGGCGACGGCGCCTCCGCGGGCGAGATCGCGGCCAGCGCGGCCGCGGCCCGCGCCGCGCTCGGCGGCGCCGGCAGCAGGAGGTCCTGATGGGCGCAGGCCCGAGTGCACAGGGCGGCCGTCCGCGGCCGGAGCGGGACCTGCGCGCCGAGCGCGCCGCCGCCCTCGCCCGGCGCGGTGCCGCGGCGGCCGCGACCGATTCGGGCGTCGATCACCTCGTCTGCGCCTGCGGCGGCGAGCGCTACGGCGTGCCGCTGGCGGCCGTCGCCCAGGTCCTGCCGTCGCGCCCCGCCACGCCGATGCCCGGGGCGGTGCCGGCGCTGGACGGTCTCGTCGCCCTGTCCGGGCGGATCGTCGGCGTGCTCAGCCTCGCCCGGGCCCTCGGCCGGCCGGATCCCGCGTCCGACGCCGACGCGGCGGCCCACATGATCGTGCTGCGCGGCGTCCACCCCCAGCCCCTCGCCCTCGCGGTGGACCGGGTCCTGGGCATCGCCCGGGCCCCTGGCGCGGTCGCCGCGGCCGGCGCCGGGGCGGCCGATCCCGACCGCTTGGGCAACGAGGCCGCCTCGGTCTATGCCCCGGCCTCCGGGGCGGCGGGCGACGGCCGTCCCGACTTCGTCGTCATCGACCTCCCCCGCCTCCTGCGCCGCGCGCTGCCCTGACCGGGCCGCCTGCCCCAACCGGAGCCATCCCCGCCCGTGTCGCTCTCGATCGGAAAACGCATCCTCCTCGGCTTCTTCGCCATCACGGTGGTGGTGGTGGCGCTCGGCCTCTACGCCCTGGAGCAGATCGGCGCCGTGCGCGACACGACCGACGCGATCGTCCGGCGGGACATGACGATCCTGCGCCAGCTCGACGATCTCGGGAACGACGCGCGCGACCTCGGTCTCCTGCGCCGCACGGCCGTGATCACGATGCTGATGCAGGCCCAGGGGCGCGCGACCCAGGCCGGCGACACCCTGGCGACCTGGCGCCAGACCGCGGCCCAGGTCGAGAACCGGCTCGCCACGACGATCCAGCTCGCCACCCAGTACCGGACGCAGGTCGTATCCGCCGAGCGCGTCGCGGCCTGGGACCGCATCGCCGCGGCGGCGACCGCGGTCCAGGGCTCGTTCCGCGAGGTCAGGGCGCAGGGCGAGGCGCAGTTCGCCGCCATCGCCCAGCAGGACGTCGCGGCGGTCGAGGCCCGCAACGCGGAGATCGCGCGGCTGCAGGCACCCTTCCTCGAGGGGATCAAGAACCTCCGCTCGCAGCTCGACGGCGGCATGGCGCTGGGACAGCGCGCCGCGCAGGAGGTCTACGAGCGCTCGCGCCTCTCGATCTACCTGACCCTGGCCGCCGCGGTGCTGCTGGCGGTCCTGATCACGTGGCTGATCAGCCGCGCGGTGGTGCGGCCGCTCGAGACGGTCATGGCTTTCGTCGGCCGCGTCGGCGAGGGCGACCTGTCTGGCCAGCTGGCGGCGGGCGGGCGCGACGAGATCGGCCGTCTGAGCACGACGCTGAACACGATGGTCTCGGGTCTGTCGGACCTGGCGCGGACGAACCGGGCGGCGACGGCGGACCTGAACGCGGCCGCGGCCGAGATCCGCGCCTCGGCGCAGGAGCAGGCCGCCTCGGTCGAGCAGCAGTTCGCCGCCGTGCAGGAGACCGCCGCCACGGTCGACGAGATCACCCATTCGGGGGCGCAGATCTCCAAGCGCGCCACCGAGGTGATCGCCACCGCCCAGGCCACCGCGCAGACCTCGCGCCAGGGGCTGCGCGCGGTGTCCGACACCGCCAAGGCCATGGACGCGATCCGCGAGCAGGCGGAGGCGGTGGCCGGCAACATCGTCAGCCTGTCGGAGAAGACCCAGACGATCGGCGACATCATCGAGACGGTCAACGACATCTCGGAGCGCACGCACCTGCTGGCGCTGAACGCCGCCATCGAGGCGGCCGCGGCCGGCGAGAGCGGGCGCAGCTTCTCGGTGGTGGCCTCGGAGATGAAGCTCCTGGCCGACCAGGCCAAGGCGGCCACGGGGCAGGTGCGGGGGATCCTGGGCGAGATCCAGCGGGGCATCAACACGTCGGTGATGCTGACCGAGGAGGCGGTCAAGCGCGCGGCGGCGGGCAAGACGCGCTCGGACACGACGCAGCGCACGATCGAGGAGATCACCGCGCGGGTGGAGGAGAACGTGCAGACGTTCCAGCAGATCGTGGCCTCGACCAACCAGCAGCAGCTGGGCATCGAGCAGGTGATGGGGGCGCTGCAGAACATCCGCCAGGCCAGCCAGCAGACCGCGGCCGGCACGCGGCAGGTCGAGGCCGCCTCCGCCAACCTCACCGAGCTCGCCCAGGCCCTCATGGCCCTGGCCGAACGATACCGGCACTGAGGCGGGCGCCCCGTTGGCCGAGGATATCCGCAAGCTCCTGCTCGCCGCCTTCGACGTCGAGCACCGGGAGCACGTCGCGGCGATCCGCGGGGCGCTCGGCAGCGCCACGCCGGACTGGAACGACGTCTTCCGCCGCGCCCACAGCCTGAAGGGCGCCTCCCGCGCCGTCGACCTCCCGGCGGTCGAGGCGGTGGCCCACCGTCTCGAGACGCTGTTCGAGGGCGTGCGCACCGGCGCCACCGCCCTCGACCGCGAGGCGGCCAACGCCGTCCACCTCGCCCTCGACCGGATCGAGTCCTACGTCGCCGGCCTCACCGACGGGTCCGGTCCGGACATGCCGGCCGACGCCCTGGCGGCCCTCGGCCACGTCCTCCGGCTCCCGGGCGAGACGCCGCTGCCGGCACAACCCGCACCACCCGCCGCACCGCCCCCCGCCCCGCTGCCGGATCCGAGTCCGAGCCCGCCACCGGGGCCCCCCGCCGCGCCGGCATCCCCGCCGGCCGCGACCGCCGCGCCGACACAGGCCGACCCCGCGCCGAAACCCGGCTCCGAGCCGCCGGAGGCCTCCGCGGCGATCCTGCGGGTGCCGGCGGAGGCCGTCGAGGCGCTGGCCCGGGCGAGTCACGATCTCGCCAGCACCCTGGCCGGCCAGGCGCCCGCGGCCGACGGCCTCGCCCGGCTCGCCCGCCTGGCCCGCGACCTGCGCGTCGGCGCCGAGGCCCTCGCGGCCGGGGCCGGCGCGGAGCGGCCCGAGTGGCGCGCCCTCGCGGCGCGCGCGGGCGCCTTCGCCCGGGAGGCCGCGGACCTGTCGCGGCGCCAGGCCTCCGCGACCAGCGCGGTCGAGGGCGCCGCGACCCGCGTCCGCGCCGCCGCCGAGCGCCTCGCCCTGGTCCCGGCCGAGACCGTCCTGGCCCCCCTCGCCCGGTCGCTGCGCGAGACCGCCCGGGAGCAGGGCCGCGAGGTCGATCTCACGTTGCGGGGCCTCGACCTGCCGGTGGAGCGCGGCACGCTGCAGGCGCTGAAGGATCCGCTGCTCCACGCCCTGCGCAACGCCCTCAGCCACGGCTGGCAGGCGCCGGAGGTGCGGCGCGCGGCCGGCAAGCCGGAGGCCCTGGGCCTCGGGCTGGAGGTCGCGGTGCGCGGCGCCCGCCTGCATGTTACCGTGTTCGACGACGGGCCCGGCCCCGACCTCGCCCGGATCGAGGCGGCGGCCCGCGAGCGCGGCCTCCTCGGCCCCGCTTCCGCGGCCGAACCCGACACCCTGCTGCGCCTCGTGTTCGAGCCCGGCTTCTCCACCGCCGAGGCGGTCGACACCCTGTCGGGGCGCGGCTACGGCCTCTCGGTGGCCGCGGACGCCGCCCGCCAGCTCATGGGCAGCGTCCGCCTGGAGCCGCGCGACCCGGCCGGCACCGCCCTGATCTTCAGCCTGCCGCTCTCAGCGGCCCGGCGCAGTCTGCTGCTGGTCGAGGCGGCCGGGCGCAGCTACGCCCTCCCCGGGGGCGCCGTGGAGCGCCTCCTGCGCCTGCGGCGCGACGACCTGCCGGTCGCCATGGGCCGGACGATCGTGCGCCTCGGTGACGGGGACGCCGCGACGAGCCACCCGGTGACGGACCTCGCCGCGATCCTCGGACAGGTCGCCGACCCGGCCGATCCCGGCACGCTGACCGCCGTCGTCCTGCGGACCGGCGGCGGCCGTCTGGCCCTGGCGGTCGACCGCCTGCACGACGTCCGTCCGTTCCTGGTCCTGCCCGCGCCGGATTTCGGCGCCGATCCGGGTCTGATCGCCGGCACGGCGGTGCTGAACGGGGACGTGCCGGTGCTGGTCCTCGACCCCGAGGGGCTCGCTTCGCGCGCCCAGGCCGGGACAACGGGCGGCGCGCTCGGAACGATGGCGCCGGCTCCACGTTCGACGACTCACGCCGCGGCGGCCGCGTCCGCGCGCGCGACCATCCTGGTCGTCGACGATTCGATCACCACCCGGACTCTGGAGAAGGGAATCTTGGAAGCCGCCGGCTACCGCGTGGTCGTCTGCGTCGACGGGCAGGACGCCCTCGACCGGCTGCGCGCCGAGATCGAGCCCGTGAATCTGGTGCTCGCCGACGTGGAGATGCCGCGCCTCGACGGGTTCGGCCTCCTGAAGGCCCTGCGGGCCGACGAGCGCTTCGCCCGGCTCCCGGCGATCCTGATGACCTCCCGCGGGGATGCCGCCGACGTCGCCCGGGGCCTGGATCTCGGCGCCGACGCCTACCTGACCAAGCAGAAGTTCGACCAGCGCCAGCTGCTGGATACGATCGGGCAGCTCCTATGACCCCCGTCCGTGTGATGCTCGTGGAGGACAGCCTCGTGGTGCGCGAGCTGCTGCGCCACATCGTCTCCCGCGATCCCCGCCTCGAGCTCGTGGCCGCGGTCGCCTCCGGCGAGGAGGCCCTCGACAAGCTCCGGACCGTGCGGCCGGACGTGATCTCGATGGACATCCGCCTGCCGGGGATCGACGGGCTGGAGACGACCCGCCGGATCATGGCCGAGCACCCGACGCCGATCGTCGTGGTGGCGGATTCGGTCGAGGATAACTCGCTGCGCATCTCGATGAACGCGCTCCGGGCCGGGGCCCTGTCGGTCGTCGAGAAGCCCGTGGCCACGACCCATGCCGGCTACGAGGGCGTGGCCGGCGAGATCTGCACGCAGCTGCGGATCATGGCCCAGGTTCCGGTCATCCGCCGCCGGCCGATCGGCACCGAGTGGGCCGGCCGCTCCGCCGTCGCGCCCCAGGCGCCGCTGGCCGACCTGTCCGGGCAGGCCCCGAGCCTCCTGGGCATCGCCGCCTCGACGGGCGGTCCCCCGGCGCTGGCGCGGGTGATCGGCGCCCTGCCCAAGGACTTCCCGCTGCCGGTCCTGGTCGTCCAGCACATGGGCGCGGCCTTCATGGACGGGTTCGCCAGCTGGCTCGAAAGCGTCGTCGCCCTCCCGGTCTCCCTCGCCCAGGACGGCGAGCGCGCCGAACCCGGCCGGGTCTACGTGGCCCCGGGCGACCGCCACTTGGAGATCGGCTCCGGCCGGATCCTGCGGGTGATCGATTCCGCGCCGGTCTCCGGCCAGCGCCCGGCCGCCACCGTGCTGTTCCGGTCCATGGCCCGGCAATCCGGCCCCTCCGGCATCGGCGTGCTGCTCACCGGCATGGGCGAGGACGGGGCCCTGGGCCTCGCCGACATGCACAGGGCCGGCGCCCAGACCGTGGCCGAGCACGAGAGCACCGCCGTGGTCTACGGCATGCCGGCGGCGGCCGTGCGTCTCGGGGCCGCCCGCGCCGTCCTGCCCCTCGACCGCGTCGCCGACCACGTCCTGCGCCTCGTGGATGCGGGGGCGCGGCCGTGAGCGAGGCCGGCCCGGCGGAGGTGCCGGCCCGGATCCTGCTGGTCGAGGATTCGGAGACGCAGGCCCTGGAACTGCGCCTGCTGCTGGAGGCGCACGGCTTCGCGGTGGAGCGCTGCGCCTCCGCCGAGACCGCCCTCGATCACCTCAATCGCAGCCAGCCCGACCTCGTGGTGGCCGATTACCACCTGCCGGGCATGAACGGCGACGAGCTGATCCGGCAGATGCGCCTGTCGCTGCGCACCCGGGCCCTGCCGGTCCTGATGCTGACCGGCGGCAGCGGCGGCGAGCGCCAGGGTCTGGAGAGCGGCGCCGACGCCTACCTGCCGAAATCCGCCGACCGCGACCTGATGATCCTGCGCATCCGCGCCCTGCTGCGCGAGCGCCGGCCGACGACCGACGGTGAGGGACCGGGCGCCGCCGCGTTCCGGCGCGGGCGGGTCCTGGTGATCGACGGCAGCGCCACCTACCGGACCTTCCTCGCCGGCGTGATGGGCCAGGACGGCCACCACGTGGCGAGCGTCGACGGGCCGGAGGCGGCCCTGGCCGCCCTGGACGCGGCCGCCGGCGACGGGGCCTTCGACTGCGTGACGGTCGATCTCCTGGGGCACGCCTATGACGGCCTCGCCCTGTGCCGGGCGATCAGCCAGCGGCGCTCGGGACAGGCGGCCGGCGCGGGCTTCCACCTCGTCGGCATCGCCGGCAGCGATCCCGCCAAGGACTTCCTCGTCGAAGCCTACGCGGCCGGCGCCGACGACGTGGTCTCGAAGACCGACGCCGAGGTCCTGGCCCTGCGGGTCCGCGGCTTCGTGCGGCGGCGGCTCCTGGAGGAGGACGACCGGCGCATCGCCGGCCAGTTCGGCGAGCGCGAGCGGGCGGTGGAGCGCGCCCGCGCGGAGGCCGACGCGGCCGAGGCCCGAGCGGGCCTCGCCGACGCCCTGGAGCGGGCCAACCGCGACCTCGCCGACGCCAACCGCCAGCTCACCGAGGCGCAGTCCAAGCTCGTCCAGGCCGCCAAGATGGCCTCGCTCGGCGAGCTGGTGGCGGGGATCGCCCACGAGATCAACAATCCCCTGGCCTTCATCCTGGCCCACCAGGGCACCGTCGAGCGCCTGCTCGGCGAGTTGCCGGGCGCCGCTCCGGAGGCCGCCACCCGCGCCATCGACAAGGCCCGGCAGCGGGTCGGCTCGATGCGGATGGGGCTGACCCGCATCCAGGATCTGGTGCTGAACCTCCGGAAGTTCTCGCGCCTCGACGAGGGCGAGCGCGCCCTGGTCAACGTGCCGGAGGCGATCGAGACGGTGCTCGCGCTGATCCAGCACAAGCTCGGCGAGCGCATCGCCGTGGAGCGCAGCTTCACGGGCCGCGCCGAGATCCACTGCACCCCGGCGCTGCTCAATCAGGTGGTGATGAACATCCTGGGCAACGCCGCCGACGCCATGCCGGAGGGCGGCACGATCCGGATCACGACCCAGTCGAACCCCGAACTCGACGAGATTCGCATCAGCGATACCGGGCCCGGCATCCCGGATACGCTGCGTGAGAAGATCTTCGAGCCGTTCTTCACGACGAAACCGGTCGGATCCGGCACGGGCCTGGGTCTTGCGATTGCCTACAGCGTCGTTCAAGCGCATAGCGGCTCGCTCACCGTGGAGACGGCCCCGGGTGGGGGAGCCTGCTTCGTGATCGGGATTCCGCGGCAGGCGGCCAGTGCATGAGTGACGGTACGGCAGGTGTAGGGACGATCCTGGCCGTCGACGACGAGCCGGACATCCTGATCGCCCTGGAGGACCTGTTCGAGGATTCCTACCGGGTTCTGACGACCTCGCGCCCGGCCGAGGCGCTGGAGATCCTGCGCGCCGAACCCGACATCGCCGTCGTGCTCTCGGACCAGCGGATGCCGGGCCTCACCGGCGACGCGCTCCTCGCCGAGGCCCGCAGCTTCCACGACGCGCAGGCGATCCTGCTGACCGGCTACGCCGACATCACCGCGGTGATCGCCGCCCTCAACCGCGGCGGCATCGTCGGCTACGTCACCAAGCCCTGGGACGCGGGCCTGCTCCGTTCCACCGTCCGGCAGGCCTTCGAGCGCCACCGCCTCGGCCGAGACCTCGCCACCGAGCGGGCTCTCCTGCGCGGCCTCCTCGACCACGCCCAGGACGCGATCAGCTTCAAGGACGCGGAGGGCCGCTTCGTCCGGCTGAACGGCCGCAAGGCCGCCCTGCTCGGCCACGACGTCGCCGCCAGCCTCGGGCGGCGTGAGGACGAACTTCTCGGCCCGAAGGCCGAGCCCGTGACGGCGGCGGACGCGGCCGCGATCCGGTCCGGGGCGGTGGTCGAGAGCCTGATCAGCGACGGCCCGACCGGCGCCGAGCAGTGGAGCCACGTGACGCGGGTGCCGATCCGCGACGCGGGCGGGGCGATCAGCCACCTCGCGACGATCGAGCGCGACGTGACCGAGCAGCGGACCCTGGAGGCGCGCCTGCGCCAGTCCGACAAGATGCAGGCGCTGGGCACCCTCGCGGGCGGCATCGCGCACGATTTCAACAACCTGCTGACCGCGATCCTCGGCAGCCTCGAGCTCGCCGGCCCGAAGGTCGCCGACCAGCCGCGGGTCCAGCGCCTGATCGAGAACGCCCGCGGCGCCGCCGAGCGCGGGGCGTCCCTGACCAAGCGCCTCCTGAGCTTCAGCCGCGCCCACGACCTCCAGGCGCGCGCCGTCGACGTGAACACCCTGATCTCCGGGATGAGCGACCTGTTCGGACGCAGCCTCGGCGGCCTCGTGACGGTCCGGACCGACCTCGCGGACGGACTGCCGGCGGTTCAGGTCGATCCGGACCAGCTCGAACTCGCCGTGCTCAACCTCTGCATCAACGCCCGCGACGCCATGCCGGACGGGGGGGCGATCACGGTCGCGACGCGCCGGCTCGCCATCAGCGGCGATCCCGAGATCGCCGACGGCACCTATCTCGGCATCAGCGTCACCGACGAGGGCACCGGCATCCCGGAGGAGATCCTGCGCCGGGTCTGCGAGCCGTTCTTCACCACCAAGGCCGTCGGCCAGGGCACCGGGCTCGGCCTCGCCATGGTGTTCGGCCTCGCGCAGCAATCCAAGGGCCGGCTGGCGATCGACAGCGTGGTCGGTCGGGGCACCCGCGTGGAGCTCGCCCTCCCCTTCGCCGATCAGGCGCCCGAGCAGGCGCCCGAGGCCGCCGGCACCGTCCCGGTCGCCGGCCGGCGGGCCCGCGTCCTGATCGTCGACGACGATTCGCAGGTGCGCCACGTGACGGCCTCGTTCCTCACCGGCTTCGGCCACAGCACCACGGAAGCCGGCGACGGCGAGGCCGCGCTCCGGCTCCTCGAGGCGGACCGCTACGACATCGTCGTCGCCGACCTCGCCATGCCCGGCATGAGCGGCATCGAGCTGGCCGCCGAGATCCGCGAGCGCGATCCGCGCCTGCCGGTCCTGATCCTTACCGGACATGCCGAGGCGATGCAGATCCCCGACGACCTGCCGGTGCTCACGAAGCCGTTCCGCTCCGCGGACCTCGCGGCCCGCGTCGCCACGCTGCTTGACGGCGGAGCCGGACCCGTCGGCTGACGGGGGCTTGCAACCAATCGGTTGCCGGCTCATTCTCTCCTCGTGGGGCCCGCAGGCCCCGGGTTACGAAGAGGAGGTGGACCATGAGCAATCACGGCATCTTCCCGCGCCGCAGGCGTGACAACGATCTCGACCAGGACGGTCCACCGGACGAGTCCCGGCAGGGATAGGGGTTTTCGGAGCGCGGCGCGGTCGAGTTCCCGGCCTGTCTGAGACGGGCCGCCAGGGCGAGCTCCCGCGACCATCCGAGACGTGGACCCTGCTTCAGACCCGTCGGCGCGAGCCGGCGGGTTTTTTTGTTGTTCGCGCGTCGTCATGGCGATCGCGGCGAGGAGCCGAAACGCGAGAAGCCGCCCCGGAGGGTCCGGGACGGCTTCTCAAAGACTAGGAGCGACGGGGCGCTCCGTGCCGATCAGGCGGCTTCGGAGACCTGGCTCGGACCGGAATCCTTTCCGCGAGCCTCGACGTCGCGGTCGACGAACTCGATCACCGCGAGCGGGGCGTTGTCGCCCTGGCGGAAGCCCGCCTTCATGATCCGGCAGTAGCCGCCCGGACGGCCCTTGTAGCGCGGGCCGAGGACGGTGAAGAGCTTCTTGACCATGTCGGCGTCGCGGAGCTGCGCCATGGCGAGGCGGCGGGTGTGGACGCTGTCGATGCGGCCCAGCGTGATCAGCTTCTCGACGACCGGACGCAGGTCCTTCGCCTTCGGCAGGGTGGTGATGATCTGCTCGTGCTTGATCAGCGCGGCGGACATATTGGCGAACATCGCCTTGCGATGCTCGGCGGTGCGGTTGAAACGGCGGCCGCGGTAGGCGTGACGCATGGTGCTGGCTTCCTTCTCGTCTCGGCCGCCGTGCCACGGTACGGCCGGGTGCCCCGGGAACGGGGCGGTTGATGTCCGCGTAACCCCGCGGCGGGATTCGTTCGGGACTTGGCGTCGTCGCCGCGGGTCCCGGGCCTGGATGGGCCGAACCGGCGGCGCGGTGCGGCGCCGCCCGGTTCAGCTCGAGGCGGCTTCGCCTCTCAGTAGTGTTCCTCGAAGCGCTTGGCGAGATCCTCGATGTTCTCCGGCGGCCAGCCGGGGATGTCCATGCCGAGATGCAGGCCCATGCCGGCGAGCACTTCCTTGATCTCGTTGAGCGACTTGCGGCCGAAGTTCGGGGTCCGCAGCATCTCGCCCTCGGACTTCTGGATGAGGTCGCCGATGTAGACAATGTTGTCGTTCTTCAGGCAGTTCGCCGAGCGGACCGACAGCTCCAGCTCGTCGACCTTCTTGAGCAGCGCCGGGTTGAAAGGAAGCTGCGGCGCGAGCGGCGCGGCCTCTTCCTTGCGCGGATCCTCGAAGTTCACGAAGACCTGCAGCTGGTCCTGGATGATGCGCGCCGCGTAGGCGAGCGCGTCCTCCGGAGAGACCGCGCCGTTGGTCTCGACCGTCATGGTCAGCTTGTCCTTGTCGAGATCCTGGCCCTCGCGGGTCGTCTCGACGCGGTAGCTGACCTTGGTGACCGGCGAGAACAGCGAGTCGACCGGGATCAGGCCGATCGGCGCGTCCTCGGGACGGTTGCGCTCGGCCGGGACGTAGCCCTTGCCGGTTGCGACCGTGAACTCCATGCGGATCTCGGCGCCGTCGTCGAGGGTGCAGATCACGAGGTCGGGGTTCAGGATCTGGATGTCGCCGACCGTGCCGATGTCACCGGCGGTGACGAGGCCCGGGCCGGTCTTGCGCAGGGTCATGCGCTTGGGCGCGTCGGTCTGCGAGCGGATCGCGATGGTCTTGATGTTGAGGACGATGTCGGTGACGTCCTCGCGCACGCCCGGGATCGACGAGAACTCGTGCAGCACGCCGTCGATCTGCACCGAGGTCACGGCCGCGCCCTGGAGCGACGACAGGAGCACGCGGCGCAGGGCGTTGCCCAGCGTCGTGCCGAAGCCGCGCTCGAGCGGCTCGGCGACGACCGTGGCGACCCGCTTCGGGTCGTCGCCGGTCGTGACCTGCAGCTTGTTCGGCTTGATCAGTTCCTGCCAATTCTTCTGAATGACCACGATCCTACCTCTCGTCCTTGCCCGGGATCCGCGACGCCCGTCCCCGCGCTTCGGCCACTCGGTGCCGCCCCCTGGCGCCCCGAACGGTCCCTGAAATCCGTATCCGCCGTTACTCGCCGCCGACCCACAGCACCGGCACGAAGCTGTAGCCAGCCCCATCCCGATCCACGTAGCCGAGCGCCGGGAACTCGAGATGGCCGCCGGCGATGAGCGTGCGCTCGCGGGCCACCTCGTCCAGGATCCGCTTGCGCGTCTCCCGCGCTTGGTCGCCGTCGACGTCGAAGCCGACGCCGGCCTCCGGGTTCTTGAACTGGATCGCCGGCAGGTGCACCACGTCGGTCCACATCATCAGCGCCTGTCCACCGGAGACGATGCGGAAACCGCAATGGCCCGGCGTGTGGCCGGGAAGAGGGACCGCCGTGATCCCCGGAAGGACCTCGCCGCCGCGGTGCTCGCGCACCTTGCCGGCGTAGGGAGCCAGGGACTTGCGGGCGCCCTCGAAGTAGGGCTTCGCGGCCTCCGGCGCCTTGGCCAGGGCCTCGTCCGGAAGCCAGTGCGCCGCCTCGTCGGCGTGCAGCACGATCTCGGCGTTCGGGTAGCGCGCCGCGCCGTCCTTCACGAGACCGCCGACATGGTCGGGGTGCAGGTGACTGACCAGCACCGTGCCGATCTCCTCCGGCGCGACGCCGGTCAGCGCGAGCGCTGCACCGGCGCGACCCAGGGTCGGTGCCGGGGCGAGGTCGCCGTAGCCCGTGTCGATCAGGGTCGGCTTGAGGCCCGGACCCGTGATCAGGAAGGCGTTCAGCGTGATCTTGGGCTGCTCCGTGCGGAAACCCGCCACTTGGAGCCGCCCGGCCTCCTCCTTGGAGATGCCCGTGACGAGATCGAGGCTGGCCTGAAACCAGCCGTCATTGAGCGCGGTGACCGTGAGGTCCCCGAGGTTCCAACGCAGCACGCCCGGAAGCGGCTTCGATCCCGTCATGAACTTCTCCGTCAAGAGGCTTCGATCAGACGCGGCGGCGCTTGCGCGGCCGGCAGCCGTTGTGCGGGATCGAGGTGACGTCGCGGATCGAGGTCACCGTGAAGCCCGCGGCCTGCAGGGCGCGGAGCGCCGACTCGCGGCCCGAACCCGGACCCGACACCTCGACCTCGAGGGTGCGCATGCCGTGCTCGGCGGCCTTGCGGCCAGCATCCTCTGCGGCGACCTGGGCGGCGTACGGGGTCGACTTGCGCGAACCCTTGAAGCCCATCGCACCGGCGGACGACCACGAGATCGTGTTGCCCTGCGCGTCCGTGATGGTGATCATCGTGTTGTTGAACGAGGCGTTCACGTGGGCGACGCCCGACACGATGTTCTTGCGCTCGCGGCGGCGGACGCGTTGCGGTTCCTTAGCCATTCTGGTCTCACTCTTCCTTCAGGCACGCCCGTAACACCAGGCGCTCGGGATTCTTTTTGGGACTTGGCCGGAGCACCCGTGCAGGGCGGTCGAGCCGGCGCCGGACCCGTTGCGGGATACCTGGCGCGACGGGAAGGAGGCCGAGCGGAGCACGGCCTCCCAGTTCCAAAAACTTACTTCTTCTTGCCGGCGATCGGCTTCGCCTTGCCCTTGCGGGTGCGGGCGTTGGTGTGGGTGCGCTGGCCGCGGACCGGCAGCTGCTTGCGGTGACGCAGACCGCGATAGGCGCCGAGATCCATCAGGCGCTTGATGTTCATCGAGACTTCGCGGCGCAGGTCGCCCTCGACGAGATAGTCGCGATCGATCGTCTCGCGGATCGACAGAACCTCGGCGTCGGTCAGCTGGTTGACGCGACGCTCGGCAGGGATGTTCACCTTCTGGGTGATTTCCTCGGCCTTCTTGGCGCCGATGCCGTGGATGTACTGGAGCGCGATGACGACGCGCTTGTTGGTCGGGATGTTGACGCCTGCGATACGGGCCACGATCACTCTCCATATGGGACCCGGGGATCCGGGCCGCTGTCGCGCGCGTCCGGTGGAGGCCGGCCCCTGCGCACGTGAAACGACGACGCGGCCCGCGGGCGGCCCTGGACAGGGCACCTCGGACCATCGTTCGGTTGGACGAAGGAGGGCCTGCTAGCGCGCGGGCGGCCCGTTGTCAACGACGGGTCGGCACGGCCTCGCCCCGTCACGCGCGCGTCGGGGCGCCCTGGGATCTGATCGAGGAGCGGAGATGGCGGTTCTGACGAGCGACGGCGCGACCCTGCGGGCCTTCGCCGATTCGGTGCTGCGCGCCGCCGAGGAGACCCTGGAGGAGGTCATGCCGGTGACGCTGGCGGTGATCGGCGGCGTTCTCGCCGAGGCGGAGCCTGGCTCGGTCGCGCTGCAGGACGCGGATGGCGGTCCGCCCCTGCTCTGGGCGACCTTCGCCGGTCGCCGCATGGTGTTCCGCTACAACACGATGACGGCGATGATCGAGCTGCGCGACGGCACCGCGGAGGGCTACCCGCTCCGGCTGTTCGGCCACCGGTCGCTCCAGATGGACGTCGTCAATTTCTTCGGCAGCCTCCGCAGGGAGGGCCGGATCTGAGCAACGCCCCCGACGGGCGGCCCGCCCGCGCCTCAGCGAAAGCCCTGATTCCGCAGCCGGCAAGTGCGGCCCATGTCCTGGTAGCCCGCCGGGCAGCGGCGGGCGCAAGTCCCCGCCAGATACTTCAGCGGCGGCCGGCAGGCGTTGCGGAACCGTTTCTGGCCGTACACGAAGGACTGGGCCGGACTCTGCGCGAAGGCCGGCAGCGGCGGGAGGGCCACCGCGAGCAGGAGGGAGGCGGTGGCGAGGAGGCGGACGGTCATGGCGTTTCCGATCGTGGACCCGCCCCATAACCCCCAGGGACACCGCCGGGTTCACGGGCGCGCTGAAACGGCCGGTCAGCGCGCCGCGATCGCCCTCAGGAGGCGACGCGCTCCTCGTGCGGCTCCAGTGTCGCCATCAGGTCGGCCGTGACCTTGTCGATCGGCTGCATGCCGTCGATGGTCTCCAGCATGCCCTTCTGCGCGTAATAGGCGGAGAGGGGCGCCGTCTGGGCGCGGTATGCCTCAAGCCGCTGCTTGAACACCTCGGGGGTGTCGTCCTTCCGCACGGCCTGGCCGCGGGCCAGGGTCTCGGCGGCGCGCTTCTCGATGCGGCCGACTAGGGCGTTCTCGTCGACCTTCAGCTCGATGACGGCGGAGAGGCTCAAGCCCTTGCTCGCCAGCATCTCGCTGAGCGCTTCCGCCTGTGCGACCGTGCGCGGGAAGCCGTCGAGGATGAAGCCGCGGCGGGCATCCGGCTCCTCGATCCGGTCGGCGACGATGCCGACCACGATCCGGTCTGAGACGAGACCGCCGGATTCCATCACCGCCTTGGCCTCGAGGCCGACCGGCGTGCCGGCGGCCACTGCGGCGCGCAGCATGTCCCCCGTCGACAGCTGCGGGATGCCGAAGCGCTGTACGATCCGCTCGGATTGCGTCCCCTTCCCCGCACCGGGCGGCCCGAGCAGAATGATGCGCATGGCGTTGTCCTCGTTCGGCCCACTCTCTCAGTGGGCACAAGCCGTGGTGGCGAAGCCTCCCTGGCATCGCCGGGTTCGGGGTTTTCTAGCCGGTCCGGGCCGGTGAGGCATCCAGACCTTTGGGCCAGAGGCGGGAGCGTCCTCGGAGTCCGGCCGCCTCTGTAGCAGGCTCAGCGCCGCCGTTGCGTGGTCGACGCGCCACGCAGCTTGGCCTTCTTCACGAGGCCCTCGTACTGATGGGCCATCAGGTGCCCGTGGACCTGCGCCACCGTGTCCATCGTGACCGAGACCACGATGAGCAGGGACGTGCCGCCGAAGCCGAGGCTGGCCGCGGCGTAGGACGACAGGATCTCCGGGCAGAGGCACACGAGGGTCAGGTACAGGGCGCCGATCACCGTGATGCGAGTCAGCACCTTGTCGATGAAGGCCGCGGTGCGCTCGCCCGGCCGGATGCCCGGGATGAAGCCGCCATGCTTCTTCAGATTGTCGGCCGTCTCCTGCGGATTGAAGACGACTGCGGTGTAGAAGAACGTGAAGAAGATGATCAGCGCCGCGTAGAGCACCATGAACAGCGGGGTGCCGTGGCCGAGATAGGCCGTGACCGTGCCGAGCCAGCCCGTGGCGCCCCCGTTGGCCGAGAAGCTCGCGGCGGTCGCCGGCAGCAGCAGTAGCGACGAGGCGAAGATCGGCGGGATCACGCCCGAGGTGTTGAGCTTGAGCGGCAGGAACGAGGTCTGACCCTCGTACATGCGGTTGCCGACCTGGCGCTTCGGGTAGTTGATCAGGAGCCGGCGCTGGGCGCGCTCCATGAACACGATGAAGTAGACGAGCGCGACGGCGGCGACGCCGACGCCCAGGATGATCGCCGGGGACAGGGCGCCGGTGCGGCCGAGCTCGAGCGCGCCCGCGATCGCCACCGGCAGGTGGGCCACGATGCCGGCGAAGATGATCAGCGACGAGCCGTTGCCGATGCCGCGCGAGGTGATCTGCTCGCCGAGCCACATCAGGAACAGGGTTCCGCCCGTCAGGGTGATCACCGTCGAGGCCAGGAAGAACGGCCCCGGATCGATGGCGGCCGAGGAGCCCTGGAGGCCGATGGCGATGCCCCAGGACTGAACCAGCGCCAGCACCACCGTCAGGTAGCGGGTGTACTGGTTGATGACCTTGCGGCCCGACTCGCCCTCCTTCTTGAGCGCTTCCAGGCTCGGGATCACCGAGGTCAGGAGCTGCACGATGATCGAGGCCGAGATGTAGGGCATGATGTTCAGGGCGAAGATCGCCATGCGCTCCACGGCGCCGCCCGAGAACATGTTGAACAGGCCCAGCACGCCGCCCGCCTGCTGCTGGAAGTTCCGGGCGAACTGCTCCGGATCGATGCCGGGGATCGGGATGTACGTGCCCAGCCGGAACACCACGAGGGCGCCGAGCGTGAACCAGATGCGCTTCTTCAGCTCATCGGCCTTCGCGATCGCACCGAAATTGAGATTGGCGGCAAGCTGCTCGGCGGCTGAGGCCATAAGCGTCGCGTCCTGGAAGTGTCGCCGGGCGACCGGCGCCCGGATGAAATGAAAACGGCGGCCCGCGTGGTCGCAGGGCCGCCGCTCGAAGGATCGGCTTAAAGGGTGCGCGGAGCCCGTGCAACGGGTTCCGGAGTCGCTCCCGTCAGGCCGTGGCCGCCTCGCTGCCGCCGCGGGTGGAGGCACCCTGGGCGTAGACGGTGCTGACCGAGCCACCGGCCTTCTCGACCGCCTCGACGGCGGACTTGGAGGCGCGGGTCACCTCGAAGCTGAGCTTCGCGGTCAGCTCGCCGACGCCGAGCAGCTTCACGCCGTCACGGGGACGGGCGATGATGCCGGCGGCGACCAGGCTCTCCACCGTCACGGTGGCGGCCTTGTCGAGCTTGCCCGCGTCGACGGCCTCCTGGATCCGGCCGAGGTTCACCTCGTTCAAGTCCTGGGCGTAGAGGTTGTTGAAGCCGCGCTTCGGCAGGCGACGATGCAGCGGCATCTGACCGCCCTCGAAGCCCTTGATGGACACGCCGGTCCGGGCCTTCTGACCCTTCACGCCGCGACCCGCGGTCTTGCCCTTGCCGGAGCCGATGCCCCGACCCACGCGCATCCGGTTCTTGGTTGCGCCGGGGTTGTCGCTGATCTCGTTGAGCTTCATCGGGACCTCCTCACGCCACGTCGCCGTGGACGCGCACGAGGTGCGCAACCTTGCGGATCATGCCGCGAACGGAGGGAGTATCCTCCAGCTCGGACACGCGGTGGAGCTTGTTGAGCTTGAGGCCGATCAGCGTCTGGCGCTGGCTGGCCTCGCGGCGGATCGGCGAGCCGATCTGCTCGATGCGGACGGTCTTCTGTGCCATCGGACCCTCCCTTACGCGACCGCGGCTTCGGACTGGTCGGCCGGATCGGCATCGCGGCGACGCGACTGCAGCGTCGACACCTTGATGCCGCGGCGGGCCGCCACGGAGCGCGGGCTGTCCTCGTTCTTGAGCGCCTCGAAGGTGGCGCGCACGAGGTTGTAGGGGTTCGACGAACCCAGCGACTTGGCGACGACGTCCTGCATGCCGAGCGTCTCAAACACGGCGCGCATCGGGCCGCCGGCGATGATGCCGGTGCCCTGCGGGGCCGCGCGGAGGATCACCTTGCCTGCCCCGTGGCGGCCGTTGACGTCGTGGTGCAGGGTCCGGCCCTCGCGGAGGGAAACGCGGATCAGACCGCGCTTGGCGGCCTCGGTCGCCTTGCGGATGGCCTCCGGCACCTCGCGGGCCTTGCCGTGGCCGAAGCCGACGCGGCCCTTCTGGTCGCCGACGACGACGAGGGCGGCGAAGCCGAAGCGACGGCCGCCCTTGACCACCTTGGCGACGCGGTTGATGTGGACGAGCTTGTCCACGAACTCGCTGTCGCGCTCCTCGCGATCCTCGCGGCGGCCGCGGCCCCCGCCTTCACGTTCACGTGCCATGTTGTCTACCTGTCCATCTCACTGACGCGGCCGGCGGGGCCGCTCGCTCGATCGGGTTTCGGATATGCCGGGCGAAGAGGATCCGCCCGGCCCGCCGTCGTGACTTAGAACTCCAGGCCACCCTCGCGGGCGGCTTCGGCCACGGCGGCGACGCGGCCGTGGTAGATGTAGCCGGAGCGGTCGAAGATCACCTTCGTGACGCCCGCCGCCTTGGCGCGCTCGGCGACGAGCTTGCCCACCGCCTTGGCGGCGGCGACATCGGCGCCGGTCTTCAGTTCGCCCTTGAGCGCCTTGTCGATCGACGAGGCCGAGGCCAGCGTCTTGCCGGCGACGTCGTCGATGACCTGCACGTAGATCTGCTTCGACGAGCGGAACACCGAGAGCCGCGGACGGCCGTTGGCGGCCGCTCGCAGCGCGCGGCGGACGCGCGCCTTGCGGCGATCGAGGGCTTCGAGCTTGCGAGACATGATGCCCTCCTTACTTCTTCTTGCCTTCCTTGCGGAAGATGAACTCGCCCGCGTACTTCACGCCCTTGCCCTTGTAGGGCTCGGGTCCGCGGTAGTCGCGGATCTCGGCGGCGACCTGACCGACCTGCTGGCGGTTGATCCCGGAGATCGTGATCTCGGTGGGCTTCGGGGTAACGATCGTGATCCCGGCCGGGATCGCGTACTCAATGTCGTGGCTGTAGCCGAGCGACAGCTTCAGCGCCTTGCCGGCCATCGCGGCGCGATAGCCGACGCCGGTGATCTCGAGCTTCTTCTCGAAGCCCTTCGAAACACCCTCGGCGATGTTGGCGATCTGCGCCCGCGACGTGCCCCACAGGGAGCGCGCCGGCTTGGACTGGTTGACGGGCTGCACCTCGATGGCGCCGTCCTTCATCGCCACGTTGACGAGCGACGGAACGACGAACGACAGCTCGCCCTTCGAACCCTTCATCTTCACCGTCTGACCGGTGACCGTGGCGGTAACGCCGGCCGGTACGGGGACCGGCTTCTTGCCTACGCGAGACATGGGATAACCTCCTCCGTCCCGATCAGAACACGGTGCAGAGCACTTCACCGCCGACGTTGCGCTCACGCGCCTCGTGGTCGGCCATGACGCCCTGCGGGGTGGAGACGATGGTGACGCCGAGGCCGTCGGCCACGTGCGGCAGCTCGCCGACCGACGAGTAGACCCGGCGGCCCGGCTTCGAGACGCGCTTGATCTCGCGGATCACGGGGCGCCCGTCGTAGTACTTGAGCTCGATGGCGAACTCGGTGCGGCCGTTGCCGAGGTCGGTCGCCGCGTAGTCGCGGATGTAGCCCTCGGACTTCAGGACGTCGAGGACGCTGGCGCGCAGGCGCGAGCCGGGCGTCTGGACGACGTTGCGACGGCGCAGCTGGCCGTTGCGGATGCGGGTGAGCATGTCGCCCACGGGATCGTTGACCATGGGGACCTCCTTACCAGCTCGACTTGACCAGACCGGGGATCAGGCCCCGGTTGCCAAGCTCGCGCAGCGCCACGCGCGAGATGCCCATCTTGCGGTAGTAGGCGCGCGGACGGCCGGTCATGCCGCAACGGTTGCGGATGCGCGTGGCCGACGAGTTGCGCGGCAGCTCCGCGAGCTTGAGGCGCGCCTCGAAGCGCTCCTCCATCTCGAGGGCGTCGTTGTTGGCGATCTCGAGGAGCGCCTTCCGCTTGGCCGCGAAGCGCTTCACCAGCGCCTTGCGGGCCTCATTCTTCTCGACTGAGCTTTTCTTCGACATGTCGTCTATCTCCGGTGTCCGCGTCTGAGACCCGAGGGCCTCACTGCCGGAACGGGAACTTGAAGGCGGCGAGCAGCGCCTTGGCCTCGGCATCGGTCTTGGCGGTGGTCGCCACGACGATGTCCATGCCCCACATCTGCTCGGCCTTGTCGTAGGAGATCTCCGGGAACACGAGGTGCTCCTTGAGACCCAGGGCGTAGTTGCCGCGGCCGTCGAACGAGCGCGGGTTCAGGCCGCGGAAGTCACGCACGCGCGGCAGCGCGATGGTGATCAACCGGTCCATGAACTCGTACATGCGCTGCTTGCGCAGGGTCACCTTGCAGCCGATCGGCATGCCCTCGCGGACCTTGAAAGTCGCGATGGCCTTGCGGGCCTTGGTTATGACCGGCTTCTGGCCGGCGATCAGGGCGAGGTCGCCCGCCGCCACCGAGGCCTTCTTCGAGTCCGCGGTGGACTCGCCGACGCCCATGTTGATCACGATCTTCGTGATCTGCGGCACTTCCATGGGGTTCTTGTAGCCGAACTCTTCGATCAGCTTCTGGCGAACCACCTCGTCGTAGTGCTTGCGCAGGCGCGGGGTGTAGGCGTTCTTGTCGGCCTCAGCCATCGATCTGATCCCCCGTGGTCTTGGCGAACCGGACCTTGCGCCCGTCTTCGAGGATGCGGAAACCCACGCGGGTCGGCTTGCCGTTGGCATCCGCGACCGCGATGTTCGAGAGCTGGATGGCGGCCTCCTTGGAGATGATGCCGCCTTCCTGGTTCTGGGTCTGCTTCTGGTGCTTCTTCACCAGGTTGATGCCGCGCACGAAGGCCCGGCCTTCCTTCGGCAGAACCTGGATCACCTCGCCCGACCGGCCCGAATCACGGCCGGTGAGCACGACGACCTTGTCGCCCTTCTTGATCTTGGCGGCCATTACAGCACCTCCGGAGCCAGGGAGATGATCTTCATGTGGTTGCGGGCGCGGAGCTCGCGCGGCACCGGTCCGAAGATACGGGTGCCGATCGGCTCCTTCTGATTGTTGATCAGGACCGCGGCGTTCTTGTCGAAGCGGATCACCGAACCGTCGGCGCGCTTCACGTCCTTCGCCGTGCGGACGACGACCGCCTTCATGACGTCGCCCTTCTTGACGCGACCGCGCGGGATCGCCTCCTTGACGGAGACGACGATCACGTCGCCGACGCCGGCATACTTGCGCTTCGACCCGCCGAGAACCTTGATGCACATCACACGGCGTGCACCCGAGTTGTCGGCGACGTCCAGATTCGTCTGCATCTGGATCACGTGCGTGACTCCTTGTTTCAGGCGGGTTTCCGCACACGGACGGTATTGCCCGGCGGACGACGCCTGATGGGGACCTGACGCCCCCGGCTCATGTGTTCGACCGCGCTGGCGGTGTCGTCAGACACCGGCGCGGTCACCGCGTTCACGGGGTGCGAGCACCCATCGGAAATGTCGCGAAGGCCGGGCGCATACTACGGGCCGCGGGTGATGGCAAGCGGAGCGGCGGGAAATCGTCGCTGCCGCATAGGGGGGCTGATCCGGCTTCGGGGCTGGTCCGCGGCGCCGCGCGGCTCGATCGCTGCGGTGCCCGCCCGTCCGGCCGCGGAACGCGAGCCCTGAACGTGCGACGACCGGCGCGCCTTTCGGCGCGCCGGTCGGTTGACGTGCAGCGTTCGGGGTCGATCAGATCGGCTGGCCGGCCGTCTCGAACAGGAATCCGTCGAGGCTCGGGATGGTGACCGAGGCTTCGCTCGCGGGCCTCGACAGGCGCCAGGGCCGCTCCGACCGGGCGCGAATCGCCTCGGACGGGCGAAGCCGCCGCATTAGGCCGTCCTCGCCGACCTCCTCGATCGCCAGGAAGCCGTAGACCTGCAGCCGCGAGGCGGTGAGCTTGAGGCCGCGATCCTCCGCGGCGACGACCATGCTGCCAGTCGCGTAGACAGCGTCCAGGAGGGAGCGCTGCTCGCTGCGGCGACGGTTGCGCGCCTCCCGCTCGCCGGGGGCCTGGGCGGGAATCGGCCGCCGGAACGGAACGACGTTGCTGACCGCGACGCAACCCATACGCAACACCCTCGACGCGAACCTGCGGCGGCGACTTGGCCGCCCGATGTGCGCGACAATTCGATGGATCGCTTTAATTCTCCGTAGACCGTGCCGGCGCGCACCTGCCCCGATCCGGTACGCCTTGCACGTGTGCCCCGGTAAATCGGTCGTGTCCCGCGAGCCGGCTCGGGCGCGTCGGCCGGCCGCTCCGTCACGGGGTGCGATGTGCCGCGACCTTGCCGGTATTCGTCAGCCGGGCGGCCAGCCCGTCGAGACCGGCGCAGAGGATGCCGTACACGGCACCGACGAAGAGGAAGATCTCGGCCGGGTAGACCATCGCGCGGTTGTTCACCTGCGCCGCCACGAAGGCGAGTTCGGGCACGCCGATCACGTAGGCGAGCGACGTGTCCTTGATGAGCGTGGTCCATTGGTTGACGAAGGACGGTGCCATGGCCCGCAGCGCCTGCGGGAGGACGACGAAGCGCAGGGTGCGCCAGGGGTCGAGGCCGAGCGCGAGGCCGGCCTCCCACTGACCACGGCCGACGCTCGCGATGCCCGCCGCCACCCCGTAGGACAGGTAGGCGCCTCCGACGAGCGACAGCGCCACCGCGACCGTGCCGATCTCGGGGATCGACACGCCGAACAGGATCGGCAGCAGGAAGTAGGTCCAGAAGATCAGCATCACGACCGGCACGGCGCGGAGGAAGCCGAGCCCGGCTGTGAGCGCTGCCCGGGCCGCGCCCGCGCTCACGGCCAGGGCGATGCCGAGGACGAGCCCGAGCGCGGCCGAGGCCAGACCGGACAGGCCGGAGAGGATCAGCGTCAGGGCCAGCCCGCCGACCGGCCCGTCGGGCCAGGCCCCGACCATTAGGTAGCCGAGATTGTCGATGATGACCGACGGATTCATCGGTGCCGGCCCGGTCGACGGGCGCGGCGGTCGAGCATCTGCCCGGTCGTCTCTGCCGCGGCGGCCGCGCCGACGTAGAGCAGCGTCGCGATGCCGAAGGCCTGGAAGGTCTGGAAGGTCTCGGTCTCCACCTGCCGCGACGCGTAGGACAGCTCCGCGAGGCCGATCGTCATGGTCAGTGACGTGTTCTTGAGCGTGTTGAGGTACTGGCCGACGATCGGCAGCCAGGCGACGCGCAGGGCCTGGGGCAGAGCGATGTGGCGGAACGCCTGGACGGGCGTGAGGCCGAGGGCCAGGGCCGCCGCCCGCTGAGCGGGCCGGACGGCCCTGATGCCGGCGCGGAGTTCCTCGGCGATGTAGGCGCCCGCGTAGAGCGTGAGCCCGCAGAACCCGGCGAGGCTCTCGTAAGCGGGCCAGCGCAGGATCCCGAATCCCAGGTCCAGGACGTGCGGCGCGTTGAGCCAGGCCGTCACGCCCTGCGGCAGGGCGGCGGCCACCGCGAAGTACCAGACGAAGAGTTGCACCAGCAGCGGCGTGTTGCGGACGATGCCGACGGAGACGGCCACGGCGCCGCGCCCGGCGCGCCCGCCCGCCTCGCGCAGCCCGCACGCCGCGAGGCCCAGCACCGTGCCGGCAAGGCAGGTGGCTGCCGACAAGGTCAGGGTCGTCCCGAAGCCTTGCAGCAGCCAGACGAGGTAGCGCGGCGCGAGTGGATCGCCGAACAGCGCGGCCATCGTCGTCGTGCCGCCCCGGTCAGGGACGGTCCCCGATCCGGAACAGTCGCGGCAGCGGCTGCTCGGTCGCGGGCCCGAACCAGCGATCATAGATCGCCGCCGCCCTGCCGCTCGACTCCAGGCCGCGCAGGGTCTCGTTCACGCGGTCCCGGAGCCGCGCCTCATCCTTCGGGATGCCGACGCCGATATAGTCGTTGGAGATGCTGAAGGCGGGGATCTCGTAGTTCTGCCGGTCCGGCACCTTCGCGAGCAGCCCGACCAGCTTCGGGCCGTCCTGCGTGATCGCCTGGACATTGCCGTTGCGCAGGGCCGTGAATGCGAAGGGCGTGTCGTCGAAGGCGACCACGACCGCCTTCGGGAAGTCGCGGTGCAGGACGATCTCGTTGGTGGTGCCCTTGTCTGCACCGATTCGAAGCCCATTGAGCTGCTCCGGCGACGACAGGGTGCCCTTCTTGGCCAGGAACTGCTGGCCGGAGGCGAAGTACGGGATGCTGAAATCGAGCTGCCTAGCCCGCTCGTCCGTGATGGTGAAGTTCGCCAGAACCAGATCGACCTTGCCGGAGGTCAGCAGCGGGATACGATTCGCCGGGTTGGTGGGCCGGATCTCCAGCTTGACGCCGAGCGCGTCGGCGATGGCCTGCGCGTAGTCGACGTCGAGGCCGGCGATCCGTTTCCTCGCGGGATCGACGAAGCCGAACGGCGGGTTGCTGTCGAAGGCGGCGACCCGGAGAACGCCGGCCTTTCTGATGTCGTCCAGACGGTCGGCCGTTGCGGGGCCGACCGACAGGAGGGTCGCGAGAACGAGGGCGAAGAGGCGGCGCACGGGTGACTCCGTCGAATGGTTCGGGGCCGGTACAGGCAGAGCGATGATCAAATATCGCGAATATTGCAGTCTAAACCGCGTCGGACTCCTGAGTTGAGGTATAAATCGATCTTGTCTTCGCTCTTTGCGCAAAGTCAGAGGATGCCAGTCGGATTTATCTCGACCGCCGCCACATTTTCATCTTTGGAGAACGCGAAAATCAACGGAGAAAGATTCTATTTTTTCCTCGCGGGTGGGCGCCGCTCGCCGAAAGATCTGGCGGCTGCGGGGCAGATTTTCCTGCCGCGCCCGGGCACGGCCCGAGGCTGCGCCGAAGTCCCGCCGCCACGTGGCCGGCCTGCCCCGGCTTCCGTTGACGGGACAAGGCGCCGTGCGCGATAGCGGTCCCTCGGCTCCGCCGTCGCGAAGGCTCGCCGATCGCGGGCGCCGTGCGCGCCCTTGACCGATCCTTAACCTCCGCCGCGGTGCAGTTTTCTGCCGTGACCGCATTGACCTGCGGCGCAACGGCGTCTAGAAGCGCGCCACTTCGGACGGCCATCGGCTGCCGACGGCCCTTGGGCGCAACCCCGGAAGCCGCCGCCATCGCACCGAGCGCTCCGAGGGTTCAAATCGCCTGACGCTGTAAGTCAGATCCGTAGGTACGAGCGCGTTCGTTTCGGGCGTGCTCCTCTGCCCACACCGCGCCGAGGGTCCGTGACAGGCCCTCCGGCGCATATTCGTTTTGCGGACTGCCCTGCGCAGTTCGGACTAGGTGACCGAGGAAGAGGGCACAGGATGCCGACGATCAACCAGCTGATCGCCCAGCCGCGGAAGATCCAGCGGAGCCGCAACAAGGTTCCGGCGCTCGACGCTTGCCCGCAGAAGCGCGGCGTCTGCACCCGCGTTTACACGACGACCCCGAAGAAGCCGAACTCGGCGCTCCGGAAGGTCGCCAAGGTGCGCCTCACCAACGGTTTCGAGGTGATCGGCTACATCCCGGGCGAGGGTCACAACCTTCAGGAGCACTCCGTGGTGATGATCCGCGGCGGCCGCGTGAAGGATCTTCCGGGTGTGCGCTACCACATCCTGCGCGGCGTGCTCGACACGCAGGGCGTGAAGAACCGCAAGCAGCGCCGGTCGAAGTACGGCGCCAAGCGCCCGAAGTAAGTCGGACGCCCGGATATTTCCCGGGCGCCGGTACGCGTTTCCACGGCCTCGCAAGGATGTCGCCGGCCTCAGGGCTAAGGCGGCCTGCGCGGGGCGCTTAAGATCTTTTCGTTCGAGAGTCTCAGAAGATGTCCCGTCGTCACTCTGCCGAGAAGCGTGAGATCATCCCGGACCCGAAGTACGGGGACGTGGTGCTGACGAAGTTCATGAACTCCATCATGTACGAGGGCAAGAAGTCGACCGCCGAGCGGATCGTCTACGGTGCCTTCGACATCGTCGAGAACCGCGCCCGGGCCAACCCGATCGAGGTGTTCCGCGCCGCGCTCGACAACGTCGCCCCGATGATCGAGGTCCGCTCCCGCCGCGTCGGCGGCGCGACCTACCAGGTCCCCGTCGAGGTCCGCACCGAGCGCCGCCAGGCCCTCGCGATCCGCTGGCTGATCCAGGCCGCGCGTTCGCGCAACGACCGCACCATGGTCGAGCGCCTCTCGGCCGAGCTGCTCGACGCCGCGAACAACCGCGGCAACGCCGTCAAGAAGCGCGAAGACACGCACCGGATGGCGGAAGCCAACCGCGCCTTCTCGCACTACCGCTGGTAAGCGGTTCCGCCGTCTCTCAGGAGCAATTCGATGCCCCGCACGCACGCGATCGAGGACTACCGCAACTTCGGCATCATGGCCCACATCGATGCCGGCAAGACCACGACGACCGAGCGGATCCTCTACTACACCGGAAAGTCCCACAAGATCGGCGAGGTCCATGAGGGCGCCGCCACCATGGACTGGATGGCGCAGGAGCAGGAGCGTGGCATCACGATCACCTCGGCTGCGACGACCTGCTTCTGGCGCGACAAGCGCCTGAACATCATCGACACCCCCGGCCACGTCGACTTCACCATCGAGGTCGAGCGCTCGCTCCGCGTCCTCGACGGCGCCGTGTGCGTGCTCGACGGCAACCAGGGCGTCGAGCCGCAGACCGAGACCGTGTGGCGTCAGGCCGACAAGTACGACGTGCCGCGCGTCGTGTTCGTCAACAAGATGGACAAGATCGGCGCCGACTTCTTCAAATGCGTCGCCGACATCATCGACCGCGTCGCCGGCAAGCCCGTCTGCCTGCAGCTGCCGATCGGCGCCGAGTCGAGCTTCCAGGGCGTGATCGACCTCATCAAGATGAAGGCGATCGTCTGGTCGGGTGAGGCGCTGGGCGCCAACTTCGACGAGACCGAGATCCCGGCCGACCTCAAGGACCAGGCCGTCGAGTACCGCACCAAGCTGGTCGAGGCCTGCGTCGAGCTCGACGACGACGCCATGGCCGCCTACCTCGACGGCAACGAGCCCGACGAGGCCACCATGCGCGTCCTGGTGCGCAAGGCCGTCCAGCTGCGCGCCTTCCACCCGGTGCTCTGCGGCTCGGCGTTCAAGAACAAGGGCGTGCAGCCGCTCCTCGACGCCGTCGTGGATTACCTGCCCTCCCCGGCCGATCGCGGCGAGATCAAGGGCATCGACTTCAAGACCGAGGAAGAGACCGTCCGTCACCCGTCGGACGCGGATCCCTTCTCCATGCTCGCCTTCAAGATCATGGACGATCCGCATGTCGGCACGATCACCTTCTGCCGTGTGTATTCGGGCAAGGTCGAGACCGGCGCCAACGTGCTGAACTCGTCGCGCGACAAGAAGGAGCGCGTCGGCCGCATGCTCCTGATGCACGCCAACAACCGTGAGGACATCAAGGAGGCCTTCGCGGGCGACATCGTCGCGCTGGCCGGCCTCAAGGACACCCGCACGGGCGACACCCTCTGCGACCCGCAGAAGGCCGTGATCCTCGAGAAGATGGAGTTCCCCGAGCCCGTCATCGAGATCGCCGTCGAGCCGAAGTCGAAGGCCGACCAGGAGAAGCTCGGCATCGCGCTCTCGAAGCTCGCCGCCGAGGACCCGTCCTTCCGCGTCTCCACCGACCAGGAATCCGGCCAGACCATCCTCAAGGGGATGGGCGAGCTCCACCTGGACATCAAGGTCGACATCCTGCGCCGCACCTACAAGGTCGACGCGAATATCGGCCAGCCGCAGGTCGCCTACCGCGAGAAGCTGACGCGCCGTCAGGAGATCGACTACACGCACAAGAAGCAGACCGGCGGTACCGGCCAGTTCGCCCGCGTGAAGTTCGTCGTCGAGCCGAACGAGCCGGGCGCCGGCTTCTCGTTCGAGTCGAAGATCGTCGGCGGCGCGGTGCCCAAGGAGTACATCCCGGGCGTCGAGAAGGGCCTCAACTCGGTCCTCGGCGCGGGCGTCCTCGCCGGCTTCCCGGTGGTCGACGTCAAGGTCGAGCTGGTCGACGGCGCCTACCACGACGTCGACTCCTCGGCGCTCGCCTTCGAGATCGCCTCCCGCGCCGCCTTCCGCGAGGCGCTGCAGAAGGGCGGCTCGGTTCTGCTCGAGCCGGTGATGAAGGTCGAGGTCGTCTCGCCGGAGGAGTACACCGGCTCGGTCATCGGCGACCTGAACGCCCGCCGCGGCCAGATCCAGGGTCAGGACATGCGCGGCAACGCCAACGTCATCAACGCGATGGTGCCGCTGGCCAACATGTTCGGCTACGTGAACCAGCTGCGCTCCTTCTCGCAGGGCCGCGCCAACTTCACGATGCAGTTCGATCACTACGAAGAGGTGCCGCGCGGCGAGGCCGACAAGGTCATCGCCAAGTACGCCTAAGCATCTCTTCTTCCGCAACGCGAATTCGAATCTAGGAGGCTCTGATGGGCAAGGAAAAGTTCTCCCGCACCAAGCCGCACTGCAACATTGGCACGATCGGCCACGTCGATCACGGCAAGACGTCTCTGACGGCGGCGATCACGAAGGTCCTGGCCGAGACGGGCGGGGCGACGTTCACGGCCTACGACCAGATCGACAAGGCGCCTGAGGAGAAGGCGCGCGGGATCACGATCTCGACGGCGCACGTGGAGTACGAGACGCAGAACCGTCACTACGCGCACGTGGATTGCCCCGGCCACGCCGACTACGTGAAGAACATGATCACGGGCGCGGCGCAGATGGACGGCGCGATCCTGGTGGTGTCGGCGGCCGACGGCCCGATGCCGCAGACCCGCGAGCACATCCTGCTGGCCCGCCAGGTCGGCGTCCCGGCGCTGGTGGTGTTCCTCAACAAGGTCGACATGGTCGACGACGAGGAGCTCCTGGAGCTGGTCGAGCTGGAGGTGCGCGAGCTGCTCTCCAAGTACGACTTCCCCGGTGACGACATCCCGATCACCAAGGGCTCGGCGCTGATGGCGCTCGAGGACAAGGAGCCGAAGATCGGCAAGGAGGCGGTCCTGGCGCTGATGGCGACCGTGGACAGCTACATCCCGCAGCCGGAGCGTCCGATCGACATGCCGTTCCTGATGCCGATCGAGGACGTGTTCTCGATCTCGGGCCGCGGCACGGTGGTGACGGGTCGCGTCGAGCGCGGCATCGTGAAGGTGGGCGAGGAAGTCGAGATCGTCGGCATCCGGGCGACCACCAAGACGACGGTGACGGGCGTGGAGATGTTCCGCAAGCTGCTCGACCAGGGGCAGGCGGGCGACAACGTCGGCGTGCTGCTGCGCGGCACGAAGCGCGAGGACGTGGAGCGCGGCCAGGTCGTGTGCAAGCCGGGTTCGGTGAAGCCGCACTCGAAGTTCAAGGCCGAGGCGTACATCCTGACCAAGGAGGAGGGCGGCCGCCACACGCCGTTCTTCACCAACTACCGGCCGCAGTTCTACTTCCGGACCACGGACGTGACCGGGATCTGCACGCTGCCGGAGGGCACCGAGATGGTGATGCCGGGCGACAACGTGACCATGGACGTGGCGCTGATCGTGCCGGTGGCCATGGAGGAGAAGCTGCGCTTCGCCATCCGCGAGGGCGGCCGCACCGTCGGCGCCGGCGTCGTCGCCGCCATCAACGACTGAGCTCGAGCAAGCATCCTTAGCAGGGCGCGGCGGGGTGAAGGCCTCGCGTACCCCGCCGTCCCTCTCAAGGTTCCAGGATCATGAACGGTCAGAACATCCGCATTCGCCTCAAGGCGTTCGATCACCGCATCCTCGATGCGTCGACCAAGGAGATTGTCTCCACGGCCAAGCGTACGGGCGCGACCATCCGCGGCCCGATCCCGCTCCCGACGCACATCGCCAAGTTCACCGTGAACCGCTCGCCCCACATCGACAAGAAGTCGCGCGAGCAGTTCGAGATGCGCACGCACAAGCGGGTGCTCGATATCGTCGATCCGACGCCTCAGACCGTGGACGCGCTGATGAAGCTCGACCTCGCCGCTGGCGTGGACGTGGAGATCAAGCTCTGAGTCCGCTGAGGACTTAGAGCTTACCGTTTCATCGCGCGAGGGAGAGAACCTATGCGCTCAGGCGTCATCGCACAGAAGGTCGGCATGACCCGCGTCTTCACGGACGCGGGGGAGCATGTCCCCGTCACCGTGCTCAAGATCGATCAGTGCCAGGTGGTTGCCCACCGCACCGTCGAGAAGAACGGCTACGTTGCGCTGCAGGTCGGCGTCGGCAAGGCCAAGGTCAAGAACGTCTCGGCCGCCGAGCGGGGTCGCTTCGCGGTCGCCAAGGTCGAGCCGAAGAAGAAGCTCGCCGAGTTCCGCGTGTCCGAGGACGCGCTGATCCCGGTCGGCGCCGAGATCACCGCGGACCACTTCATCCCCGGCCAGTTCGTGGATGTCACCGGCACCACGACCGGTAAGGGCTTCGCCGGCGGTATCAAGCGCTGGAACTTCGGCGGCCTGCGCGCCACCCACGGCGTGTCGATCTCGCACCGCTCGATCGGTTCGACCGGCGGCCGCCAGGACCCGGGCAAGACCTTCAAGAACAAGAAGATGCCGGGTCACCTCGGCGTCGAGCGGGTCACCACCCAGAACCTGCGCGTCGTGCGCACCGATCCCGAGCGCGGCCTGATCTTGGTCGAGGGCGCGGTCCCGGGCGTCGCCGGCGGCTGGATCCAGATCCGCGACGCGGTGAAGCGCAAGCTCCCCGCCGACGTTCCGCTGCCGGGCAAGTTCCGCGAGAACGGCGCCTCCGCCCCGGCGACCGAGGCCCCTGCGGCTGAGGAGACCGCGTGATGAAGCTCGATATCAAAACCCTCGACGGTGCCGGCGCCGGCTCGGTCGAGCTGAACGAAGAGATCTTCGGCCTGGAGCCGCGCGCCGACCTGCTGCAACGCATGGTCCGCTGGCAGCTCGCCAAGCGGCGCGCCGGTACCCACGCCGTGCAGAACCGCTCGGACGTGAACCGGACCCGCAAGAAGCTCTACAAGCAGAAGGGCACCGGTAACGCCCGCCACGGCGCGGCCTCGGCGCCGCAGTTCCGCGGCGGCGGGCGCGCCTTCGGCCCCGTGCCGCGCGACCACAGCCACGACCTGCCCAAGAAGGTCCGCGCGCTGGCGTTGCGCCACGCCCTGTCGGCCAAGGCCAAGGCCTCGACCCTGATCGTCGTCGACGACATCAAGATCGAGGATCACAAGACCAAGGGTCTCATCGAGCGCTTCGGCAAGATGGGCCTCTCGAACGCGCTGATCATCGGCGGTGCCGAGGTCGACGTGAATTTCGGCCGGGCCGCCCGCGCCATCCCGCAGATCGACGTGCTGCCCGTGCAGGGCATCAACGTCTACGACATCCTGCGCCGCGACACGCTCGTCCTGACGAAGGCTGCCGTCGACGCGCTGGAGGAGCGTTTCAAATGAGTGCCGATCCGCGCCACTACGACATCGTCGTCTCCCCGGTCATCACCGAGAAGGCGACCAACCTGACCGAGCAGAACAAGGTCGTCTTCCGCGTCGCCCCCAAGGCGACGAAGCCTCAGATCAAGGAGGCCGTCGAGAAGCTGTTCGACGTGAAGGTCACGGCCGTGAACACCCTTGTCACCAAGGGTAAGAAGAAGATTTTCCGCGGTCTCCGCGGACAGCGCTCCGACGTGAAGAAGGCGATCGTGACCCTGGCCGAGGGCCACTCGATCGACGTCACGACCGGGCTCTGAGGACGGGATTTAGGGATCCAAGCCGATGGCCTTGAAGACATTCAAACCGGTCACGCCGAGCCTGCGCCAGCTCGTGCTCGTCGACCGCCGTGAGCTCTACAAGGGCAAGCCGGTGAAGGCGCTGACGGAGGGCAAGTCGTCCTCCGGCGGCCGCAACAATCTCGGCCGCATCACCGTCCGCTTCCGCGGCGGCGGCCACAAGCGCGTGCTGCGCAACGTCGATTTCAAGCGTCGCGAGCAGCTCGGCGTCGCCGCCACGGTGGAGCGGATCGAGTACGATCCGAACCGCACGGCGTTCATCGCGCTGATCAACTTCCCCGACGGGAAGCAGAGCTACATCCTGGCCCCGCAGCGCCTGCAGCCGGGCGACAAGGTGGTGGCCGGCGAGAGCGTCGACATCAAGCCGGGCAACGCCGCTCCGGTCGGCTCGATGCCGGTAGGCACGATCGTCCACAATGTCGAGCTGAAGATCGGCAAGGGCGGCGCGATCGCCCGCTCGGCCGGCAACTACGCGCAGATCGTCGGCCGCGACCAGGGCTACGTGACGCTCCGCCTGAACTCGGGCGAGCAGCGCCTGGTCCACGGCCAGTGCTTCGCCAGCGTCGGCGCGGTCTCGAACCCGGACCACATGAACATTTCGCTCGGCAAGGCCGGGCGCAACCGTTGGCTCGGCAAGCGCCCGCACAACCGCGGTGTGGCGATGAACCCGGTCGACCATCCGCACGGCGGCGGCGAGGGTCGCACCTCGGGCGGCCGCAACCCGGTCACGCCCTGGGGTGTGCCCACCAAGGGGAAGAAGACCCGGTCCAACAAGCGGACCGACGTGTTCATCCTGTCCAGCCGCCACAACCGCAAGAAGTAATCGCTATGGCACGCTCTCTCTGGAAGGGGCCGTTCGTCGACGGCTACCTCTTCAAGAAGGCCGAGGCGGCGCGGGGCTCCTCGCGCTCCGAGGTCATCAAGATCTGGAGCCGCCGCTCCACGATCCTCCCGCAGTTCGTCGGGCTCACCTTCGGTGTGCACAACGGGCAGAAGCACATCCCGGTCTACGTCACCGAGGAGATGGTCGGGCACAAGTTCGGCGAGTTCTCGCCGACCCGCACCTTCCCGGGCCACGCGGCCGACAAGAAGGCGAAGAGGCGCTGAGATGGGCAAGCAAGCCACCCCCCGCGCGCTCCCCGAGAACGAGGCGAAGGCCGTCGCGCGCATGCTGCGCGTCAGCCCGCAGAAGCTCAACCTCGTGGCGCAGATGATCCGCGGCAAGAAGGTCGACACGGCGCTCGCCGAGTTGCAGTTCTCGCGCAAGCGGATCTCGACCGAGGTCAAGAAGTGCCTCGAGAGCGCCATCGCCAACGCCGAGAACAACCACGACCTGGACGTCGACGACCTCGTCGTGTCCCAGGCCTTCGTGGGCAAGGCGCTGGTTCTCAAGCGTTTCCACGCTCGCGCCCGCGGCCGCGGCGCGCGCATCCTGAAGCCCTTCTCGAACCTCACCATCGTGGTTCGCGAAGTCCGCCAAGCCGAAGCGGCTTGAGGAGGATCTGATGGGTCAGAAAGTCAACCCGATCGGTCTCCGGCTCGGCATCAACCGGACCTGGGATTCCCGCTGGTTCGCCAACAAGGGCGACTACGCGAAGCTCATGCACGAGGACGTCGCGATCCGCGCCGCCCTCATGAAGCAGCTCAAGCAGGCGGCGGTCTCCAAGATCGTCATCGAGCGCCCGCACCGGAAGTGCCGGGTCACCATCCACTCGGGTCGTCCGGGCGTGGTGATCGGCAAGAAGGGCGCGGACATCGAGAAGCTGCGCAAGCTCGTCGGCACGATGACGAAGGCCGACGTGACCATCAACATCGTCGAGGTGCGCAAGCCCGAGATCGACGCCACCCTGGTGGCCGACTCGATCGCCCAGCAGCTCGAGCGCCGCGTCGCCTTCCGGCGTGCCATGAAGCGGGCCGTGCAGTCGGCCATGCGTCTGGGCGCCGAGGGCATCCGGATCAACTGCTCGGGCCGTCTCGGCGGCGCCGAGATCGCCCGCCAGGAATGGTACCGCGAGGGCCGCGTCCCGCTGCACACGCTGCGCGCCGATGTCGACTACGGGACCGCTACGGCGTTCACGACCTACGGCACCTGCGGCATCAAGGTGTGGGTGTTCAAGGGCGAGATCCTCGAGCACGACCCGATGGCCCAGGACAAGAAGGCCCAGGAAGAGGGCGGCCGCTCCGGCGGACGCCGTGAGCGCGATGGCGAGGGCGGCCGCGAGCGCGGACGCCGCGAGCGCGAGCACGCGTAAGGTAGGAAGCCATGCTGCAACCGAAAAAGACCCGCTTCCGCAAGCAGTTCAAGGGCCGCATCCACGGTGCGGCCAAGGGCGGCTTCGAGCTGAACTTCGGCCAGTTCGGCCTGAAGGCGGTGGAGCCCGAGCGCGTCACCGCCCGCCAGATCGAGGCGGCCCGCCGCGCGATCACCCGCGAGATGAAGCGCCAGGGCCGCGTCTGGATCCGGGTGTTCCCGGACGTCCCGGTCTCGTCGAAGCCGACCGAGGTCCGTATGGGCTCCGGTAAGGGCGCCCCGGATTACTGGGCGGCCCGGGTCCATCCCGGCCGGATCATGTTCGAGGTCGACGGCGTTGCCGAGAACATCGCCAAGGAGGCGCTCCGCCTCGGCGCCGCGAAGCTCCCGATCCGCACGCGGGTCGTCCAGCGCATCGCCGACTGAACGGAGGATATCGTGAAGTCGACCCAGAGACTGTCTGATCTGAAGGCGCTGTCGCCGGATCAGCTGAATGACGAGCTGATCAACCTCAAGAAGGAGCAGTTCAACCTGCGCTTCCAGGGGGCCACCGGCCAGCTCGAGAACGTCGCCCGCGTCCGCGAGGTCCGTCGCGACATCGCCCGTGTCCGGACTCTGCAGCGTTCCAAGACGCTGCAGCAGGCCAAGGGCTGAGGCGGGTTTTAGGAGACAACCATGCCGAAGCGCATCCTGCAGGGCACCGTCGTCAGCGACAAGGGTGAGAAGACCATCGTGGTGAAGGTGGAGCGCCGCTTCACGCACCCGGTGATGAAGAAGACCGTGCGGCGGTCGAAGAACTACCACGCGCACGACGAGGGCAACGTCGCCAAGGTCGGGCAGACGGTGTTCATCGAGGAGTGCCGTCCGTTCTCCAAGACCAAGACCTGGAAGCTGGTCGAGGGCGAGGCCGCCCAGGCCGAGGCCGGCGAGGCCGCCTGATCCCGGGATCCCGGCGGCTGCGGTCTCCGCGTCCGCCAGATCCCGGCCCGCGGCGTCGCGGGATGGTGCCTCCTTTGGGGTGACCATCCCGGGGATGCCCGGCGACCGGTACGACGAACGCCCGGACGCAATTCGACTCGCGAGAGCCGGATTCGTGCCGGGCGTCGTCGTTTTCGGCGGCATGTCTGGCGGTTGGGTCCTGGTCGCCGGCGGGCCGAGCCTGCTGCGGGACCGCGGGAGGCGTCGCCATTGCGGCTGGCGGTCGTCCCGTCCCGGCGCGTTGTGTCGGCGTTCGTACGGGTCCTCGCGGGCGATTACCGGATTGGATTGCTGTCGCGGGGCATCCGGGGCTCGAGCCGGGATTTCGTGACTTGCGTCCAGCAAAACGGCGTTCCGGCCTTGCTGGCTGAGAACAAAACGGGTACATAAAGGCGGTGGCGACGCGCGTTGTGAACTGCGTCCAACCCCTTCATAAGGAGCCCGCCAGATGGCCCAGCCCGCATTGAAAGTGGTCGACATGCCCCCGGTGGACAAGGACAAGTCCAAGGCCATTGACGCTGCCCTGGCTCAGATCGAGCGCGCCTTCGGCAAGGGCTCGATCATGCGGCTCGGCAAGAACGACAAGGTCCAGGAGGTCGAGACCGTCTCGACCGGCTCGCTGGGCCTCGACATCGCGCTCGGCGTCGGCGGCCTGCCGCGCGGCCGGGTGATCGAGATCTACGGTCCGGAATCGTCCGGCAAGACGACGCTGGCGCTCCACACGATCGCGGAGGCCCAGAAGAAGGGCGGCGTCTGCGCCTTCGTGGATGCCGAGCACGCCCTCGACCCGGTCTACGCCCGCAAGCTCGGCGTGAACCTCGACGACCTGCTGATCTCCCAGCCCGACACGGGTGAGCAGGCGCTCGAGATCACCGACACGCTGGTGCGCTCGGGCGCCATCGACGTGCTGGTGGTCGATTCGGTGGCCGCGCTGACCCCGCGGGCCGAGATCGAGGGCGAGATGGGCGAGAGCCAGCCGGGCCTCCAGGCCCGCCTGATGAGCCAGGCCCTGCGCAAGCTGACCGGCTCGATCTCGCGCTCGAACTGCATGGTCATCTTCATCAACCAGATCCGGATGAAGATCGGCGTCATGTACGGCAGCCCCGAGACGACCACGGGCGGCAACGCCCTCAAGTTCTACGCCTCGGTGCGCCTCGACATCCGCCGCATCTCGACCCTGAAGGACCGCGACGAGGCGATCGGCAACCAGGTCCGCGTCAAGGTGGTGAAGAACAAGGTCGCGCCGCCCTTCAAGCAGGTCGAGTTCGACATCATGTTCGGCGAGGGCGTGTCGAAGGTCGGCGAGCTGATCGACCTCGGCGTGAAGGCCGGCATCGTCGAGAAGTCCGGCGCCTGGTTCTCGTACAACAGCCAGCGCCTCGGCCAGGGTCGCGAGAACTCGAAGGGCTTCCTGCGCGACAACCCGAAGATCGCCGCCGAGATCGAGGGCTCGATCCGGCAGAATTCCGGTCTGGTCGCCGAGAAGATCCTTGAGAACGCCGCGCCGACGGCGGACGATCTCGACGAGGGCGAGGCCTAGGCCGCGCCGCCGCGGGCCGGCGACGGCGCGCGGCGGACTTGGCGACGTTCGAAGATGCGCGGCCCCGGAGTCTCTCCGGGGCCGCTCTTCGTTGAGCGACGGTGAGCGGAAGCGAGGGGCCGGTCAGTCCGCCATCGTCTTCTTCACGGTCTCGACGAGCTGCTTCAGGCTGAAGGGCTTGGGCAGGAAGTTGAAGGTCTCGCCCTCGGGCAGGTTCTTGCGGAACGCGTCCTCGGCGTAGCCGGACACGAAGATCACCTTCAGGTCGGGCTGATGCTTGCGCACCTCCCGCAGGAGCGTCGGGCCGTCCATCTCGGGCATGACCACGTCGGAGACGACGAGATCGATGGTCTGCGCGCCCTCGCGGACGATCGCCAGGGCCTCGAGGCCCGAGGCCGCCTCCAGCACCGTGTAGCCGCGGGCCGAGAGCGCCCGGCTGTTGACCGCCCGCACCGGGTCCTCGTCCTCGACGAGCAGGATGGTCCCCTGCCCCGTATGATCGGCGGCGGGCTTGCGCGGCGCCGGCTTGTCGACCTTGGCGGGCGGCGTCTTCCCGTTCGGCACAGCGGCGTCGCCGCCCGCGGCCGGCGCGGTGACCGGCTTGGCGTCCGACCCGGAATCGGGATGGGCGGTGGTGGAAGCCGGCGCGAGCGGCTCCGCGCGCGGAAGTGCCGGCTCGGCGGCCGCGACCGGCACCTCCTCGGGCTCCGCCACGGGCACGTGACGCGGCAGGTAGATGCGGAAGGCCGTGCCCTCCCCGACCTTCGACTGCACGTCGATGGTGCCGCCGGACTGCTTGACGATGCCGAACACCGTCGAGAGCCCGAGGCCGGTGCCCTTGCCGATCTCCTTGGTGGTGAAAAACGGCTCGAAGATCTTCTCCATCAGCTCGGGCGGGATGCCCTGGCCGGTGTCGCGCACCTCGATCAGCACGTGGTCGCCCGCCGGCGCCCCACCGCGCCCCTCCGCCCCGGCGGCCGCCCCCGGATCGGAGACGTTCTCGGTGCGGATCATCAGCTTGCCGCCCTCCGGCATGGCGTCGCGGGCGTTGACCGCCAGATTGACGATCACCTGCTCGAACTGGTTGACGTCGGCCTTCACGGGCCAGACCTCGCGGCCGTGCTTCAGCTCCAGCGCGACGCGCTCGCCGAGCAGCCGCTTGAGGAGGAGGGTCAGCTCGGAGAGCGCCTCCCCGACATTCATCACCTCCGGGCGCAGCGTCTGCCGGCGGGAGAACGCCAGGAGCTGGCGGACGAGGCCCGCCGCCCGGTTGGCGTTCTGCTTGATCTGCATGATGTCCTGGAAGGCCGGGTCGGTCGGCCGGTGGCTCGCGAGCAGCAGGTCCGAGTAGCCGATGATCGCCTGCAGGACGTTGTTGAAGTCGTGCGCGATGCCGCCGGCGAGCTGGCCGACCGCGTTCATTTTCTGGGCCTGGGCGACCTGCTGCTCCAGCTGGCGCTGCGCCGTCGTGTCGAGGGCGTAGAGGATCACCCGCTCGGCCTCGTCGGTCTGCTGGCCGGCATCGCCGCCGTCGGCCGGGCTGAGCCAGACCCGGGCCGAGCGGCCGCCGGGCCCGTTGAGCTGGACCTCGATGGGCTCCGGATCCGTCCGCCCGCTCGCGGCGCGGGCGAGCCCGGCCTCCAGGGCGGTCCGGTCGGCCACCGAGTCGGCGACGTTGGGCTCGACCCGCGGGACACCCTCCCCGTCCGGGGCGCCGTCGTCGGCCTGCCGCGGGACCGTGCCGAACAGGCGCGTGAACGAGGCGTTGGCGCGGGCGATCCGGCCGCCGCTGTCGAGGGTCGCGATGGCGATCGGCGAGTTGTTGAGGAAGCGGGCGAGCCGGACCTCGGCGGCGCGCTGCGGCTCGTCGGTCTCGGCCCCGGCGGAGCGGTTGATCACGAAGGTCCGCGACGAGCCGGGCTTGCCGTCCTTGCCGAAGGCGACCCGGTGGTAGAGCCGGACCGGCAGGGTGTGACCGTTGCGGCGGCGCAGGTCGAGGTCGAAGCGGTCGGTGCGGACCTCGCCCGGCAGGCCGGCCGTGCGCACCAGCACGTCCGCCTCCGGGGCGATCTCGGTGAGGTGCGGGCCGCCGGGGCCGACGCTGGCGAGGTCGTAGCCGAGCCAGGCCGCCAGGGTCGCGTTCATGTAGACGATGGCGCCCGCCGGATCGATCGACAGGAAGCCCGCCGGGGCGTGGTCGAGGTAGTCGATGGCGTGCTGGAGCTCCTGGAAGACGTTCTCCTGCCGCTCCCGCTCGGCAGTGATGTCGGCCACCGTCCAGAGGGAGGCCGACCGGCGCGGGCGCGCGAGGGGCCGCACCGAGACCCGGTACCAGCCGAAGCCGCGCTCGCCGGCCGTGGGGCCGAGGGGCGGCGACATCCGCACCTCCTCGGTGTGGGCCCGGGCGTCGCGTGAGGCCTGCGACAGGCGGTAGACCGCCTCGGAGACCTCCGGCGAGCCGACGAGGATGCGCTCCACCGGCACGAGGTTGGAGAAGGTGTCGCCGCTGGCGATCCGGAGATAGGCCTCGTTGGCGTAGATCAGCCGGCCGCCGTCCTCGACGACCAGCTGGCCGTCCGGCGAGGCGTCGACGATGCCCTTGGTGATGTCGTCCCGGGCGGCGCTGCCGCTGAGCTGGAGCGCCCCGATGGCGAGGGCGAACAGGAAGAACACGCCCGCCATGGCCAGCAGGGCCAGCAGCCAGACGATCAGCGACTGGGCCTGCTCGTTGGCCACGAAGGACAGGCCGATGGCCGCGCCGACCAGCAGGCCGGCGAGCACGAGGAGCAGGCCGACCCGGCCCGGCTGTTCCGAGCGGTCGATCGAGCCCGTTCCCAGCAGGGACGAGGCCTGCGCGACCGGGGGACCCGAATTCTGCGGGCCCGCGGCGGGCGCCGGAGGTCCAGTGACGTCGGCCATCGGCTTCATTCCAGAACAGTCACCCGGTTAGTCCGCCGGCCATATCAGGACATGCGGGGCGCGGCATCAGTCTCGTCGCGCCAAGCCTTGACACAGCCTCGCGAAAAAAGGTGGAGGAAGCGTGGCTTTCGCCCCACCGGGCGTTCGGCGAGACGGCGCGGCGCGCGGATCGCGCGGGGCTACGCCGCCCGTCTCCGCAGGCGCAGCACGAACCCGATGACCTCCGCCACCGCGCGGTAGTGCTCGGCCGGGATCTCCCGGTCGATCTCCACGGTGGCGTGGAGCGCCCGGGCGAGCGGCGGGTTCTCGATCACCGCGACCCCGTGCTCGGCCGCCACCGCGCGGATGCGCAGGGCGAGCGCGTCGACGCCCTTGGCCACGCAGACCGGCGCGGCCATGCCGGTCTCGTAGCGCAGTGCCACCGCGTAGTGGGTGGGGTTCGTCACCACGACGGTGGCGGTGGGGACCGCGGCCATCATGCGCTTCTTCACCCGGGCCATCCGGAGCTGCTTCAGGCGACCCTTCACCTCGGGATTGCCCTCCGACTCCTTCATCTCCTGCTTCAGCTCCTCCTTCGACATCCGGTGGCGCTTGCGCCAGCGGAACCGCGCGTAGAGCGCGTCGCCGAGGGTGATCGCGAGGTGCATGCACAGCATGCCGGCGAGCAGCTTCAGGCTGAGGGACAGGATCGCCGGCATGGAGGCGGCCGGGTCCAGCTGGGCGAACACTTCCAGCCGGTCGCGGTCGTTCCACAGCATCACCGCGCCGACCACGCCCACGGCGGCGATCTTCGCCAGCCCCTTGCCGAACTGGAACAGGGCCTCGACGCCGAGGAGGCGCTTCACGCCCGCCATCGGCGAGAGGCGCGAGAATTTCGGCATCAGCGTCTCGGCGGAGAAGACCAGCGGGTGCTGCAGGAGCCCCGCGGCCAGCCCGGCCACGACCGCCAGCCCGACCGGCACCGCCACCGCCTGGAGCCACAGCCACAGGCCGCGCGTCATGGCCGCCTTCATGGCCGTGGCGTCGTCCGGCAGGGTATGGGCGTTGGCGAGGTAGGCCTTGAGCCCGTGCAGCAGGTTCGTGGCGATGGTCGGGGCCGCGACCAGCAGCGCCAGGGTGAACGCGGCCAGTATCGCGAAGGTGTTGATCTCGGTGCTGGTCGCGACGTCGCCGCGCTCGATCGCCTGATCGAGCCGTCGTTGGGACGGCTCCTCGGTCTTGTCCTCGTCGTCGGTATCGTCGGCCATCGCGCGTCGGGCTCAGAGCGTGGGCATCGTCGGGGCACGGGCGGTCCGGCCGCTCAGCGGCCGACGTAATCCCCGAGATACCGGCCCAGGTCGTCCAGGAAGACGCCCATCATGACGCCGAGGCAGCCCATCAGCAGCAGCATGCCGATCAGCACCGAGGCCGGGACCGCCAGGAAGAACACCTGCATCTGAGGCATCAGCCGCGACAGCACGCCGAGACCCAGGTTGAACAGGATCCCGAAGGCGATGAACGGGCCGGCGATCTGCACCGCCAGGGTGAAGCCCCGGGCCAGCGCCTTCGTGGCCAGCATCAGCGCGTCCGAGAAGGACGGCACGCCGTCGGGGGGCAGCACCACGTAGCTGCGGGCCACGCCCTCGATGGCGAGATGGTGCAGGTCCGCGGCGAAGATCAGCGTGATCCCGAGCAACGACAGGAAGTTGCCGATCGCCACCTGCTGGCCGCCCTGGCTCGGATCCACCGTCATCGCGTAGGACAGCCCGACCTGCGCCGAGATGATCACCCCGGCGGTCTGAAGGGCGGCGAGGATCATCCGCACCGTGAGGCCGAGCACCAGCCCGATGATCGTCTCGCCGAACAGGAGCCCGATCAGCCGCGGGCCGGCCACGCCCTCCGTGCCGCCGAGCAGCGGGCGCACGGTCGGGAACAACACCAGGGACGTGAGCAGCGCGAAGGCGAGGCGCAGGCGCGGCGACACCGTCTGCTCGCCGATCCCCGGCATCAGCATGATCAGCGTGCCGATGCGCGCGAAGGTGATCAGGTAGGCCGAGGCGATGCCGGGCAGGAGCAGGTTCATCGCGGCCCCTATGGCACGCGGGGGCCGCGCCTGTCCCGGCCGGCGGGCGCATCAGCCGCCGGCCGCGATGCGGGCGGCGATGCGGGTCATGTAGCCGGCCATGGCGTCGCCCATGAAGGGCAGCATCAGCAGGAGCGCGGCGAACACCGCCACGACCTTGGGCACGTAGATCAGCGTCTGTTCCTGGATCTGCGTCAGGGCCTGGACCAGGGAGACGGCGAGGCCGACCGCGAGCGCGACCAGCATCAGGGGCCCGGCCACCTTGAGGAACACGAAGATGCCGTCGCGGGCGATGTCGAGGATGGCGAGGCCGGTCATGGGGATGCGCTCAGTGCGGGGGGAGCGGGCGGGGAAACGGTCGGCCGGTCAGATCTGCATCCGCATGATCTCCTCGTAGGCGGAGATCATGCGGTCGCGCACCGCCACCATGGTCTGAAGGGCCGTCTCGCTCTCGGCGACCGCGGTGACCACGTCCACGACGTTGGCCTTGCCGGCGGCCGCGGAGACGGCCTGGGAATCGGCCCGACGGCCGGCATCGCCGACGCTGTCCAGGGTCTGCCCGAGCATCTGCATGAAATCGGTGCCGGTGCCGGTCGTCGGCTGCACCCGGGGGGCGGGCCGGCCGCCGGCGAGGCCCTGGACGGCCGCGTAGGCACCCGCCGCGAAGTTGCTCGAAGCCATCGCCATGCGTCCTTGCTAAGCGGTCCTGCCGCGGGCTTCGGGGGTCACTTCAGGATGCCGAGGGTCTGCGCCAGCATCTTGCGGGTGGCACTGATCATGTTGAGGTTCGCCTCGTAGGAGCGCTGGGCCTCCCGCAGGTCCATGTTCTCGATCAGCGCGTTGACGTTGGGCATCTGCACCACGCCCTGGGCGTCGGCCGCGGGGTTGCCGGGCTCGTACTTGGTCCGGAAGGCCGACGGGTCGCGCCTGACGCGCCCCGCCTCGACGAGCTTGGCACCGGTCTCGTCGTCGAGGTGGCTGGTGAAGGTCGGGATCTTGCGGCGGTAGGGCTGCGCCCCGGCGGAGGCCGGCGCGGAATCGGCGTTGGCGATGTTCTCGGCGATGATGCGCATCCGGCCCGACTGGGCCTTGAGGCCCGCGGCCGCCACCGCCAGCGACTTCGTGAATTCCATGGCTCAGGACCCTCCCGCTGCCGCGACCCCGCGGCCGTCGGCGCTCCACATTCGGCCGTCGCGCGTCAGCTCTTGCCGATCGCGATCTTCAGGGTGGTCAGGCTGTGCTGGTACAGCGAGGCGGCGAGCTGGTAGTCCGCCTGGTTCTCGCCGGCCTTCATCATCTCGTCCTCGAGGTTGACGCCGTTGCCGCTGGGCCGGACCTCGAAGCCCTTGGCGCGCTTGGAGTCGGCTCCGACCGTCTGACCGGGCGGCGCCATGTGGCCCGCGCTCGTGAGCGTCAGGCCGGAGCCGCTGGTGGCGAGGGCGCCGGTCGCCCGGTCGAAGCGCGGCTCCACGAGGTCGCGGGGCTTGAACCCCGGCATGTCGGCGTTGGCGACGTTCTCGGCGATCACGCCCTGGCGCGCCTGCGCCCATTGCATCCGCGTGCGCAGCATGCTCAGCACGGGCAGATCGGTGAGGGCCATGGTCGCCTCCGGGATGGCGTGGCCGCGCCGGGACGAGCGGGCTCGGCAAAATCTGCCGCCTGCATGGTTAACGGCGCGTTAAGCCCGATCTCCGGGCCGGCCGGTGCCCGCATCAGCTCGCGCCACGGGGGGAGTGAACCCCCGGTTCGGCCGGGCCGGCGGCGCAGTCCCGACCTATTGTCTTGCGCGCGCTCAATTAAAAGGTCTGTTAACGAACTCTTAACGTCGTTTGCCTTGCCGCCCCTCCGGCGTGGTATGGATCAAGTCCGTGCCGGCGCGCACCCGCGGCGGTCGGAACGTGCGAGTGCGTAATCTTGCGATGGCTGCAATCCGTGTTCGGCTCTGACGGCTCCCCCATCGTCCAGTATATCGTGATCTTCGCCGTCATCTTCACGGCGCTCGCGGCGATCGTGTTCACGGTGCGCCGGCTCACCGGCCGGAGCCTCGCCCTGCCGGGGCGGTCCGGGAGCCGCGGGCGCCAGCCGCGGCTCGGGATCGTCGACGTGTACGAGCTCGACCGGGCCCGGCAGCTCATCCTTCTGCGCCGGGACAATGTCGAGCACCTGCTCCTCGTAGGCGGCCCCAACGATGTGGTGGTCGAGCGCAATATCCAGCGCGGCCAGCGGCCCCTGCCGGAGGCGGCGATCCGGCCGGAGCTGGCGCCGGAGCCGCTGGACGAGCCGCTCCCGGACCCCCTCGTCCAGGGCGGCCGCCTGCCCGAGCCGCCCCGCGGTCTGCCGGAATCTGGCGGCCGGCGCGCGGAACCGCTGTTCGATCCGGGCTTCGCGATGCCGGTGGTGGTGCCGTCGCCGGTGCCGCGCTCGGCCTCCGCTCCGCCCGTGACTCTGCCCCTCGATCCCGGGCTGTTCGGCGGCGACGAGCCCGGCCAGGACGTCACCGCACCTCTGAGTGCAGCGCCGCCCCAGCCGCCCGCGCCTCAACCCCCGGCGCCGCCCGCGCCCGAGCCGGTGGTGCCGCCGCCGATGGTGTCGCCGCCGGTCGCGCCGCCGGCAGTGGAGCCGCCCGCGCCCCCGCCGCGCGAGCCGGTCGCCCCGCGGCGGATCCTGAGCCGGACCGCGCCGCCGCTGATCGAGCCGCGGCCCAACCCGGCCTCCGAGCGCAAGCCCGAGCCGGCACCGGCGGAGCCGGAGCCCGCCCGTCTGGCCCCGAGCCTCGCGGTGCCCTCCGAGCGCAAGTCGGTCGATCCGGTGGTCCTGTCCGACATGGCCCGGCAGCTCCAGGCCGCCCTGTCGCGCTCGTCCTCGGCCGTGACGCCGCCGCCGCAGTCCGCGCCCGCCCCGCCGGCGCCCGAGGGCGTCGATCCGCTGGCCGCCGCGATGGCGAGCGTCCCGGTCGAGCCGGTGCCCGCCCCCGCCCCGGTCGAAGAGCCGGAGGCCCCGCCGCCTCCGCCTCCGCCTCCGGCCAAACCCGTGCCGCCGCCGGCGATGCCCAAGGTCGAACCCCCTCCGCCCGTGCCGGCCCCCCCGCCGCCGCCGCCGTCCGCGCCCACGCCCGACGCGAAGGGATCCGGCAACCCGTTCTCGGTGGAGGAGATCGAGGCCGAGTTCGCCCGCCTCCTCGGTCGCCCGCTCGACAAGCGGAGCTGAGGAGCTCCGCCCCCGCCGAGCGGGCGCGTCGGGACCGCGTCCTCGATCGCGAGAACCGCGATTTACCGACGGTTAACCATCTTCCGGGACGTTCCGGCCCGGAGGATGTCGCTATGCTCGCGCTGGATGCTGGAACGGCTCACCGGAGCCGCGCTTACAGGGCCTTCCGGCTCGACCGGGCGGGCCGCGTCCGCGCGGCCGAGATCCTGTCGGCCGAGGACGACACGCAGGCGCGCCGCCGCGCCCGGGCGATGGTCGGGCGCGACGCGATCGAGCTGTGGGAGCGGACGCGCTTCCTCGGGCGCTTCGAGCCCACCGTGGCGGCGGCTCAGGATCGCGCCGGCCGCTGAGGCCGGCGGCGCCCGCCCGTCCCGTCAGCGGCCGGCAGTCTCCGGCATGGCCAGCACGGCGAGGAAGCTGAGGATCGCGGCCCCCGCTAGGTAGAACCCGACGAAGCCGATGCCGCCGTAGGCCGCGAGCTGCTGCGCGATGTAGGGCGCCCCCGAGGCCCCCAGGATCCCCGCGAGGTTGTAGGTCACCGAGGCGCCCGTGTAGCGCACCCGCGTCGGGAACAGCTCGGGCAGGACGGCGCCCAACGGTCCGAACACCCACCCCATTGTCAGGAGGCTGAGGCACAGGAAGCCGAGAACCGGCGGCCAGGTGCCGGTGCCGGCGGCGTGGCCCAGCATCGGCCCCATGAGGAAGCCCAGCAGGAACGTCACAGCCATGCCGGAGAGCAGCACAGGCCGGCGGCCGAAGCGGTCGGCTGCGGCCCCCGACACGACGGTGCCGAGCGCCATGAAGCAGACCGCGATGCACTCGAACAGCAGGAAGGTCGGCCGGCTGTAGCCGAGGGTGCCGGTGCCGTAGCCCAGGGCGAAGACGGTGGAGAGATAGAAGACCGCGTAGACCGCCACCATCGCGAAGGTGCCGACCAGGACGGCGTGTCCGTGCTGGGTCAGCATGGTGGCGAAGGGCACGCGCTCCGGCCGGGCCTGGCTGAGCGCCGCCTTGAAGGCCGGCGTCTCGGTGAGCTTCAGGCGCACGTAGAGCCCGACGCCGACGAGCGCCGCCGAGGCCAGGAACGGCAGGCGCCAGCCCCAGGCCTGGAAGCTCTCGGGCGTCAGGCCGAAGCTGAGGGCGAGGAAGCCGAGATTGGCCAGGACGAAGCCGACCGGCGCCCCGAGTTGCGGGAAGATGCCGTACCACGCGCGCCGGCCCGGCGGCGCGTTCTCGACCGCCAGCAGCGCCGCGCCGCCCCACTCGCCGCCGAACCCGATCCCCTGCCCGCAGCGCAGGATGCACAGCGCCGCCGGCGCCCACCAGCCGACCGACGCGTAGGTCGGCAGGCAGCCGATCAGCACCGTGGAGATGCCCATGATCAGCAGCGACGCCACCAGCGTCGCCTTGCGGCCGACCCGGTCGCCGAAATGCCCGAACAGGGCCGCGCCGACGGGCCGCGCGATGAACGCGATGGCGAAGGTCGCGAAGGCGCTGAGCTGCTGCACGCCGGGCGCGCCGGCGGGGAAGAAGACCGGGCCGATCACCAGGGCGGTGGCGGTGGCGTAGATGTAGAAGTCGAAGAACTCGATCGCCGTCCCGACGAAGCTCGCGGCGAGGATCCGCCGAGCACTCGGGGGGGCGCTCGGGGTGGCCTGCGAGGGGTCTGCGGTGTTGCCTGCGGGGTCGATGGTCTGCAGCATGATCGGGATGGGGGGATCCGGGTCGGTCGCGGCGCTTTCGCACGGGCCGCCGGGGGCCGATACCCCGCTCCGGACATGGGCATCCGCCCTGGACGCGGAGGTCGCTGTGCGGTGCACCGACGGCGGCCTTGCGTTCCCCTGTCCCCTTCGCCAAGCTGAACGGCCATATTCCGCGACGGTCGCCGGCCGCGGCGCCGTCCCTATCACTTGAGTATTGCGATGAGAGTCACTGTCGAGCGCGCGGCCCTGCTCAGGTCGCTCGGCCACGTGCACCGGGTCGTCGAGCGCCGCAACACGATCCCGATCCTGTCGAACGTGCTCCTGCGCGCGGAAGGGTCGGGTCTCCAGCTCCGGGCGACGGATCTCGACATCGAGGTGACCGAGAGCGTGCCGGCGGACGTGGCGGATGCGGGCGCCACGACCGTGCCGGCGCACGTGATCTACGACATCGTGCGCAAGCTCCCCGACGGCGCGCAGGTCTCCCTGGAGACCGGCGGCGAGTCCGGCCAGATGACGATCCGGTCCGGACGCTCGCGCTTCGCCCTGGGCGCCCTGCCGGAGGGCGACTTCCCGGACCTCGCCGCCGGCGAGATGCCGCACGGCTTCGAGATCGCCGCCGCCGACCTGAAGCGGCTGATCGAGAAGACCCAGTTCGCGATCTCCACCGAGGAGACCCGCTACTACCTGAACGGCATCTACCTGCACACGCTGGAGACCGAGAACGGCCCGGCGATGCGGGCGGTGGCAACGGACGGCCACCGGCTCGCCCGCGTCGAGATCCCGGCCCCGCAGGGCAGCGTCGGCATGCCGGGCGTGATCGTGCCCCGCAAGGCGGTCGCCGAGATCCAGAAGCTCCTCGACGACGGCGGCGAGACCGTCGCGGTCGACCTGTCGCCCGCGAAGATCCGCCTGCGCTTCGCCGGCGGCCTGACGCTGATCTCCAAGCTGATCGACGGCACCTTCCCGGATTACCAGCGGGTGATCCCGGCCAACAACGACAAGCGGCTGACCGTCGAGCGCGACGCCTTCGCGAAGGCCGTGGACCGGGTCTCGACGATCTCGTCGGAGCGCGGGCGCGCGGTGAAGCTCGGGCTCGCCGAAGGGCGCCTCGCGCTCTCGGTGAACAACCCGGATTCCGGTAGTGCCACCGAGGAACTCGACGTCGACTACGAGGCGGCCGGCCTCGATATCGGCTTCAACGCCCGCTACCTCCTCGACATCACCGCGCAGCTCGAGGGCGACACCGCCCTGTTCAAGCTCGCGGATCCCGGCTCGCCGACCCTGATCCAGGACCGCGAGGGCGCGCCGGCGCTGTACGTGCTGATGCCGATGCGGGTGTGAGGCGGCCGCGCGGATCCCGGTCCCGCCCTCGTCCCGAGGTGCCGGATCGCAGCGGGGGCCGCGCGGGAGGTCCCCGGACGGCGATGTGGTTTCTGGAGCCCGCCCGCGCGGCCCGCTGACGCGGGCGCCTCGGGGCGAGGTGGTTGGATGGGATGTCAGACAGCAAGGGACGGTTGAACGCGGCGCGTCTCGGCCCCTCGGTTCACCCCTCGGTTCACCGATGAGCGACATCCGCGATCCGCGGGACGAGCCCGACGGGTCGAGCCTGCGCGTCACCCGCCTGATCGCCCGCGATTTCCGCAACCACGCGGACCTCGAACTGACGCCCGAGGCCCGCTTCGTCGCGCTGGTCGGGGAGAACGGCGCGGGCAAGACCAACCTGCTCGAGGCGCTCTCGCTGTTCGTACCGGGCCGGGGCCTGCGCCGGGCGGAGTTCGCCGCCATGGCGCGCAGCGGCGGCCCGGGCGGATTCGCGGTCTCGCTCACCCTCGACCGCGACGGCGCCGAGCACCGGCTCGGCACCGGGCTCGAGCCGCCGGGTCCCGACGGGCGCGCGAGCCGGCTGTGCCGGATCGACGGCGCCACCGCGGCCTCGCCGGTGGCGTTCAGCGAGTTCCTGCGGGTCGTCTGGCTGACCCCCGACCTCGACGGCCTGTTCCGCGGGGCGGCCGGAGACCGGCGACGGTTCCTCGACCGTCTCGTGCTGGCGGTCGACGCCGCCCACGGCGCCCGGGTCTCCGCGCTGGAGCGGGCCCTGCGCTCGCGCAACCGCCTGCTGGAGGAGCGGCCCGACGACGACCGCTGGCTCGACGCGGTGGAGCGGGAGGTCGCGGAGCTGGGCGTCGCCGTGGCGCTCGCCCGGCGCGAGACCGCCGAGCGCCTCGACCGGCTGATCGCCGAGACCCGGGACGACGCGCAGCCCTTCCCCTGGGCGGCCATCCGCCTCGAGGGCGACCTCGACGATCTGGTCGCGGTCTGGCCGGCCCTCGAGGCCGAGGACCGCTACCGCATGGCGCTCCGCAACGGCCGCAACCGGGACCGGGCCGCCGGCCGCACGCTGATCGGGCCGCAGAGCAGCGACCTCGTGGTCCGCCACGGCCCGAAGGACGTGCCGGCCGGGACGGCGTCCACGGGCGAGCAGAAGGCGCTGCTCATCGGCCTCGTCCTCGCCCACGCGCGGCTGGTGCGGGCCATGAGCGGCATCGCCCCGCTGATCCTCCTGGACGAGGTGGCGGCCCACCTCGATCCCCGCCGCCGGGCCGGCCTGTTCGAGGCCCTCGAGGCCCTGCCGGGGCAGGTCTGGATGACCGGCGCCGACCCGGACGCCTTCGCGCAGGCCGGCACCCGGACGCAGGTCCTGCGGATCGGTGGCTGATCGGCCTCAGGCCGCCCGGACCGACCCGAGGAAGCGGGAGACCTCGACGCCCAGATGCTCGGACTGGCGCGACAGCTCGCCGGCCGCTCCCAGAACCTGGGCTGCCGCGGCGCCGGTCTCTTCCGAGGCCCGCGCCACGCCGGCGATGTTGCTCGTCACCTCGTCGGTGCCGGCCGCCGCCTGCGAGACGTTGCGGACGATCTCCTGCGTGGCCGCGCCCTGCTCCTCGACCGCCGCCGCGATGGTGGCGGCGACCGCGTCGATCTCGCGGATCCGGGCGGCGATCGTGTCGATGGCCGATACCGCCTGGCCGGTCACACCCTGGATCTGGCCGATCTGCTGGCTGATCTCCTCGGTGGCCCGGGCGGTCTGGCCGGCGAGCTCCTTGACCTCGGCGGCGACGACCGCGAATCCGCGGCCGGCCTCGCCGGCCCGCGCCGCCTCGATCGTGGCGTTCAGCGCCAGCAGGTTGGTCTGGCCGGCGATGTTCGCGATGAGCCCGACCATGTCGCCGATGCGCGTCGCCGCCTGGCTGAGCGCCTGAACGAGGTGCTGGGTCTCGTCCGCCTCGCCGACCGCCGCCTGCGCGAGGTTGGCCGAGCCGAGGACCTGCCGGCCGATCTCCTGCACGGAGGTGCCCAGCTCCTCGGCGGCGGCCGCCACGGTCTGGACGTTGGCGGAGGCCTGCTCGGCGGCGGCCGCCACCGTGGTGGACTGGCTGGCCGTCTCGGTCGCGCTCGACGTCATGGTCTGCGCCGTGGCCTGCAACTCGGTGGCCGAGGACGAGACCATCCCGACGATGTTCCCCACGGCCCGCTCGAACCCGTCCGCGAGTTCCACCATGGTCCGCCTGCGCGCGGCCGCTGCCGCCTCGTCGGCGCGGCGCTTCATCTCGGCTTCCTCGGCGGCCTTTCGGGCGACCATGACCTTGATGCCCTCGACGGCCTTGCCGACGGCGCCCACCTCGTCCCTTCGGGCGGCCTCGGTGATCTCGGCCTCGACCTCGCCCTGCGCCATCCGCTGCAGGACCTTGACCAGCCGGTCGAGCGGCCGCGTGATCCCGACCGTGGCGATGAACACCGCCGCCAGCAGCCCCGCCAGCATGCCGAGACCGCTGACGATCATCAGCGTCCGGCGGGTCTCGTTGGTCTGATCGGTCAGGTCGCCCGAGCCCCTCTGCATGTACGCATCGATGTCCTCGGCCATCCGGTTGCCGTCGGTCAGCAAGCCGGAGAACGTCGGATCGATCGCCGTGTGGATCAGCGCGATGGCTTGCTCGTTCTGATTGGCAGTGCCCAGCCGGCGGACCTCGCTCACGTCCCTGAGATAGCGCTCGATCCGCGCGGCCTGCTCATCGATGCGCGCGGCGAAGGTCGGCGCGTGCGATCGGAGGCTCGGAAGGAGCGCCCTCACCGCGGGCAGCGCGGCCTCGAAGCCCCTGTTGGCGGCCTGCATCTGGCCCTGATCGGTCTCCGCGATGATCCGGTAGACCCAGTAATTCAACTCGATCACCAGGCGGTTCAGCCTGCGTGCCTCCGCCACCGCCGTCGCCTCGCGGGCGAGGAACTCGCTGTAGCGGTCGTCGATAACCGTCATCCGCGCCTGAGCGCACCAGATACATCCGCCGACAATCACGCTTATCAGCGCGATGACGGCAGCAATTTTTGGAAGTATATTGATATTTGATAAGCGTATCACTGTCTTGAAATCCCTTCACTTGATCGATGATCGGCCTCATGATCTCATGGGATTCACTTTGGTCGTCGAGGGCGATAAAGCGTTGGAAGCGCGATTGTGTCAATGAGAAATATCATTTTGCGGTTTGATTTTGTGTCTCCGAGCCTTTTGCGATATCTTATATCAGCATGGCTCCTCATATATTGACTCCAATACACTGCTTGGAACGATTTAAAGAACAGATATTGATCTAGGATATGCAATATGGGATCGGTCTATAAGGGCCGGGTTCTTCGACAGCTCGTGGCCGACGTCCCGGGGCGCGACCCCGGCGCCGCGCCACCGGCCTTTTCGCGGCTGCGGATCGCGCCACATAGGGGGCGCTGCACGCCGCCGGCGTGCCCACGGAAATCCGCGCGCATGTCCAAGCCCGTCCACGCCATGATCCGCGTCCTCGAGGAAGAGCGCGCGCGCGACTACTATGCCCGTGCCTTCGGTCTCGCGGTGTCCGGCCGGTTCGACTTCCCGGACTTCACCCTCGTCTACATGCGGGATCCGGACTCGCCGTTCGAGCTGGAGCTCACGGTGAACAAGGGCCGCGACAAGCCCTACGATCTCGGCGACGGCTACGGGCACATCGCCTTCGTGGTCGACGACGTGGAGGCCGAGCACGCCCGGCACCGGCGCGAGGGCTTCACGGCCACCGACGTCAAGACCCTCAAGCACGGGGACGACGTGCTCGCGCGGTTCTTCTTCGCCACCGACCCGGACGGCTACAAGATCGAGGTCATCCAGCGCGGCGGCCGCTTCGCGTGACCGGTCCGGTCCGCCATTCCCTCTCCGGAACGTCTTCGAGATCCATGCAGGACAAGACCCGCATCGTCTGCATCCGCCACGGGCAGTCGACCTTCAACGCCGCCCACCGGCACGGGGGCGGCGATCCTGGCCTGCCCGACGCCCGCCTGACCGAGCTGGGCCAAGCCCAGGCCCGGGCGGCGCGGGAGCGGCTCCGGCCGATCCCTTTCGATCTCGTGGTGGTCTCGCCCCTGACCCGCGCCATCGAGACCGCGGCGATCCTGTTCGGCGAGCATCCGAGCCGGCCGCGGGTGCTGGTCGAGGTGCTGCACCGCGAGTGCCAGGAGAGCAGCTGCGATGTCGGCCGGGCCGCCTCGGAGATCGCCGCGGACTTCCCCCACCTCGATGTCGGGCACCTGCCCGAGGTCTGGTGGCACGCGGAGCCGGGCTGCGAGGTCGGCGGCTACCCTGTGGAGCCCCGCCCCCTGTTCGACGCCCGGGTCGCGGCGTTCCGCGACTGGCTGCGGGCCCGGCCGGAGACCACCATCGCGGTGGTCGGCCACGGGACGTTCTTCTACCACCTCACCGGCACGTTCCTGGAGAATTGCGGCACCATCGACTTCGATCTCGACGCCGCGCCCGCGGCGGCCTGATCAGGCCGGCACCCGGGCGCGCGCCGCGTCCATGCGCTGTCGGGCGCCGGCGACGGCGATCTCCGGCGCCTGCCGGCCGATGGCGAGGGTCTCCGCGAGGATCGTGCAGGCCTCGGCCCAGGTTCCGGTCAGGAACGGCGCCGCCCCCTCGGCCACCTCGGCGGCGCAGCGCGCGTCCTCGCCGGCGCGTTCCGCCGCCGTCGCGGTGCGGGACACCGCCGCGGTCAGCGCGCCTTCCCGCCAGCGCCGCGCCTGGGCCGCCGCCTGCGCGCGTGCCCCGCCCCGCCACGCGGCCGCGCGGGCCGCCGCCAGGGCCGCGGGCCAGTCCGGCGCGCCGGAGCAGGCTTCCGCGTCCTCGACCATCCCGGCGACCGCGCAGAGCGGCGCCAGGATGCGGCGGACGCTCTCCAGCGCCAGCTGCCGGGTGCGGGCGGCCTCGATCTCCGCCGTGTCGGCGCTGCCCGACAGGCGCAGGACGAAGGCCATCAGCTGCGGCCGCGCCTCGTCCGGCATGGCGTCGTTGAGCCCGAGGGCGTAGGCGGCGGCCGGCCGCGAGAAGCAGGGTGGGCAGTCCGCGCTGGAGCGGATCGCCCGGTAGGGCAGGCCCGCGGCCACCATCGCGGCCTCGTTGATGCAGGTCCCGCCGTCTGGCCCGGGGAAGGGATGCGATCCGGCGAGCAGACGCCAGTTCAGGATCGTCGCGAAGTCGGGATGCATCGGCGCGCGCTCCGTCTCGGTCGCGCAGCGTGGCACGCCGCGCCCCGGAAGGCGAGGCCCTTCAGCCGCCGAGGCCCGGGGCGAGGCCCGAGAGCATCGCGGCGCCCAGGACCAGCACGAAGGCGGCAGCGACGAGTTCGAGGCCACCGAGCGCCAGGAGGCCGGCCTGTCCCCGTCCGCCCGCGAGGCGCAGCGCCATCCGCTTGGCGAAGACCGCGAGGCAGGCCAGGGCCGTCGTGGTCAGCGCGGTGCCGAGCGCCATCGCCAGAACCGCCAGCACGCCCGCGCCGGGCACGCCCTGCGACACCGCGAAGACGAGGACCAGCACGGCGCCGGCGCAGGGTCGTGTCCCGGCCGCCAGCACCACCCCGGCCCGCTCGCGCCACGTGTCGAGGGTGTCGAGGGCCTGCGGTTCCGGCAGGTGGCTGCAGCCCGGGCCGCAGCCCGCGCCGAGATTGGCGAGGCGACCGGCTTTGCGCCACGTCAGGACCAGCCCGATCAGGGCGACGAGGGCGAAGCTCACGGTCTCGATCAGGGTGCCGGCCCGGGTGATGCCCGCCGCCGTGGCGTTGAGGACCAGCGTGCCGAGGCCGACGATCGCCCCGGCCACGCAGGCCTGGAGCAGCGCGGCGCACACGCTCAGCGCGGCGCCGCGCCGGAGCGCCCGCTCCCCCGCCAGGATGTAGCCGGCGATCACCGCCTTGCCGTGGCCCGGGCCGGCGGCGTGGAACACGCCGTACGCGAAGGCGAGGCCGATCAGAGGGGTCCAGCTGCCGCCGCCCCGCAGCGCGCTCACCGCGGCGTTGAGGCTGCGGGAGAAGCTCGCCTGCAGCGCCAGGATGACGCCGCCGAGACCCGTGGCGGCCGGCGCGGCCTCGCGGAAGCCGATCCCGAAGGGCGAGCGCGGCGGCGGCGCGGCGAGGCCGGGCGCGACCAGCCACGCGATCGCGGCCGCGAGAAGCGCGGCCAGCGCGATGGCCGCGGCCATGAGGCCGAGCCTCAGCCCCAGCCGTCCCGCCCCGGCGGGGGCGACGATCCCGATGCCTACGGACATGCCACGAGAACCCGGCTGGCGAACTGCACTCCGTAGGTCGAGGCGGCGGTGAGCGCCTCGAAGAAGGCCTCGGTCATGCCCGGCGACCCGGCATCGGCCGTCTTCGGCTGCTCGGTCTTCGGCCGGGTGACCGTGGCGGCGCAGCCCTGGGGCGCACCCGCGAGGGTGGCGGCGTCCGCGCCCTCGGCGAACGAGAAGGCGACGAAGTAGGTCGGGTCGTAGACCTCCAGCGCGGCGACCCCCCGCCCCTGCTGGACCGGGGTCTTCAGGGGCAGCAGGAAGGTCATGACCAGCGCCCGGTCGTCCATGTGCGCCGCCGGCTCCTTCGGATCGCCGAAGGCCTGCTCCTTGCCGCCGACCTTCAGCTTCGTGAAGTAGCCGAACTCGGCGAGGTTGGCGGTGTTCTCGGCGGCGAGCCCGGCGAGTTCCTCCGGGCTGAGCTTGCCGTCCTTGTTGGTGTCGAGGCCCTGCGTGACGAAGGCCGTGTACTCGGGATCGAAGCTCCACGTGTCGCGGACGCCGACGAGCTTGCCGTCCGCGTAGACGAGCTGCGCCTTGGCGGTCACCCAGACGTGCGGGTGGGCGGTGGCCGCCGAGGCGGCGCAGCCGAGGGCGGCGGCCAGCGCCAGGGCGAGCGGTTTCGGACAGGGCGCGGCGATCAGCATGGACGGTGGCACGCTCGCGGCGGGAGGGAAGCGATCAGGTCGCGTCTTCCTCGCGTGCCGGTTGGGCGAAAGCGAGGCGCCGTCCGGTCGTCGCGCCTGTCCCCGCGCCGGTCACTCGCCCCCGTCGAGGCCCATCAGCTGGAAGCTGACCCGCAGGTCGTTCGACATCGGGATGTCCAGGCGTTCGCCGTTGGGCAGGCGCTTGAGGAACCAGCGCTCGTAGGTCCAGCGCAGCGCCCGCGACTCGGCGAGCCGCGTGAAGGTCTGCTGCACGAGGCCGGCGAGTTCCGGATCGTCCTTGCGGAACATGATGCCGTAGGGCTCGTAGGAGAGCTTGTCGGGCAGCACCGTGTAGTTCGCCCCGTCCTTCGCGTCCGTGGCGATCAGCCCGTAGAGCAGCACGTCGTCGGTGGCGAAGGCGTCGGCCTTGCCGGCCTTGACCATCGCGTAGGAGGCGGCGTGGTCGGGCGCCGTCACCACCTGCGCGTCGATCTTCAGGCGGGCGAACTGGTCGCGCACGGCCTTCTCGTTGGTGGTGCCGGCCGTGACCACCACGGTCTTCCCGCCGAGATCCCGGTAGGAGGCGATGCCCGATCCGCGCTTCACCAGCAGCTGCGTCGCGCTGATGTAGTCCACGGGCGAGAACGCGACCTGCTTGCGGCGCTCGGCATTGGCGGTGGTCGAGCCGCACTCGAGGTCGATCTTGCCGGAGGTCACCGCCTCGATGCGGCTCTCGGCCGTGACCGGTGCGTAGCGGATCTTCACCGGCCGGCCGATCGCCGCCTGGATGTCGTCCGCGATCTCGCCGCAGAGGTCGATGGCGTAGCCGATCGGTCGGGGGCTCCCGTCCGACTGCTTGCCCTCCACGAAGGAGAACGGCACCGAGCTCTCCCGGTAGCCGAGGACGATCTCCCCGCGCTCGGCGACGCTCCTGAGCGTCCCGGTGAGCACCTCGACGGCGGAGGCGGGCGTCGCCGCCAGCGCCAGCGCCAGAACCGCGACGAGCCGCATCGTCATCACTCCGCCTCCGAAGGGCACCGAACAAGCCACGCCGCGATTCAGGGCACCCGTGAGAGCGCTCATGAGAGCGGCCGTCCTGCGCCCGCCATCGCGGCGCGCGCAGATTTCGCCGGACCGGCCCCTATTCCGCGGGCGAGGCCACCGTGCCGACATGGTCGAGGCGCTGGTCGGTGGTGCTGAGCTGGCCCTCCCACTTGGCGACCGCCACGGTGGCGACGCTGTTGCCGAGCACGTTGGTGGCCGACCGGCCCATGTCGAGGAACTGGTCGATCCCGATGATCAGCAGCAGCCCGGCCTCCGGGATGTTAAAGTGCGACAGCGTCGCCGAGATCACCACCAGCGAGGCGCGCGGCACGCCGGCCATGCCCTTCGAGGTCACCATCAGCAGGAGCAGCATCGTGAGCTGCTGGCCCCAGCTCAGCGGGATGTTGTAGGCCTGCGCGATGAACATCACCGCGAAGGTGCAGTACATCATCGAGCCGTCGAGATTGAACGAGTAGCCCATCGGAAGCACGAACGAGGTGATCCGGTTCGGCACCCCGAACTTCTCCAGGTTCGAGAGCATCTTGGGGTAGGCGGCCTCGCTCGACGCCGTCGAGAAGGCCAGCACGAAGGGCTCCTTGATCAGGTTGAACAGGCGCATGATGCCGCCGCCCCCGAGCAGCAGGAAGCCGACGCCCATCAGCAGCGTCCAGAGCACGCCGAGGCTGATGTAGAACTCCACGAGGAACTTGCCGTAGGTCACGAGCACGCCGATGCCCTGCGTGGTGATCGTCGCCGCGATGGCGGCGAACACCGCAACGGGGGCGAACATCATCACGTAGCCCGTCACCTTGAGCATGACGTCGGCGATGCCCTCGATGCCCTGCGCGAGCAGGCGGCCCTTCTCGCCGAGGGCGGCGAGGCCCACGCCGAAGAAGATCGAGAAGACCACGATCTGCAGGATCTCGTTGTTGGCCATCGCCTCGACAGCGCTCTTCGGGACGAGGTGCGTGACGAACTCCTTGAGCGAGAGCGAGGCCGCCTTGAGCCCGGTGCCGGCCCCGGCATCGGGCAGCGGCAGGTTCAGGTTGTGGCCGGGCTGCATCAGGTTGACCATGATGAGGCCGAGCATCAGAGAGCAGAACGAGGCGCCGACGAACCAGAGCAGCGCCTTGCCGCCGACCCGGCCGACGGAGGCGGTATCCCCGAGATGGGCGATGCCGACGACCAGCGTGGAGAAGACCAGCGGCGCGATGATCATCTTGATCAAGCGGAGGAACACGTCGGAGACCAGCGCGATGTAGCCGGCGATCTCCTTGGCGGTCTGCGGATCGGGCCAGGTGATGCTGCAGGCGTAGCCGACGGCGATGCCGAGGAGCATGCCGATGAAGATCATCGTCGTGAGTCGCGACCCTGCCATCGGTACTGCTCCTCGCCTGGGCCCGGGATGATCGAGCATTGCAATTCGTTAACGTGTCGCAGGAACTGCGCCACACGCAAGCCCGGCCAGGGGGCGTTACTGGCGTGGTCGACTGTTTTCACGCGACGCTCGGGCGGCGATGAAACCGGTGGCCGGTGTGCTACGGCTGCGGTACGAGACTTGCCCCGCCAAGCTGCCTGCGCTCTCCGTAGGCGGCCCAAGCAACCTGCGCGCGAGAGTTCATGGACGTCTTCGTACAGCAGCTCATCAACGGGCTGACGCTCGGCTCGATCTACGGCCTGATCGCGATCGGCTACACGATGGTGTTCGGCATCATCGGCATGGTGAACTTCGCCCACGGCGACGTCTTCATGGTCTCCTGCTTCATCGCGCTCATCACCTTCCTGCTGCTGACGGTCTGGCTCGGGGTCAGCTCCATCGCGCTGGCCTTCCTGGTGGTGCTGGTGGTCGCCATGGTGCTGACCGCCCTGTGGGGCTGGGCGATCGAGCGGGTGGCCTACCGGCCGCTGCGCGGCTCGTTCCGCCTCGCGCCGCTGATCTCGGCGATCGGCGTCTCGATCTTCCTGTCGAACTTCGTGCAGGTCGTGCAGGGCGCGCGCAACAAGCCGACCCCGCCGATGCTGTCGGGCGGCATCACGCTGTTCGAGCGCGACGGCTACGCGGTGTTCCTGGCCTGGAAGCAGGTGCTGATCATGGCGGTGACCGCCGTGCTGCTCACCGGCTTCTGGTACCTCGTGCAGCGCACGCCCTTCGGCCGGGCGCAGCGCGCCTGCGAGCAGGACCGCAAGATGGCGGCTTTGCTCGGCATCGACGTGGACCGCACGATCTCGCTGACCTTCGTGCTCGGCGCCGCGCTCGCGGCCGTCGCGGGAGTCCTCTACCTCATGTACTACGGCGTCGTGTCCTTCTCGGACGGGTTCGTGCCCGGCGTGAAGGCGTTCACGGCGGCGGTGCTCGGCGGCATCGGCTCGCTGCCCGGCGCCGTGCTCGGCGGCCTGATCATCGGCCTGATCGAGACCTTCTGGTCGGCCTATTTCTCCATCGAGTACAAGGACGTCGCCGCCTTCTCGATCCTGGCGATCGTGCTGATCTTCATGCCGTCGGGCATCCTGGGCCGGCCCGAGGTCGAGAAAGTCTGATGGCCGCCTCGCAGAACGCTCTCCCCGGCTCCGCGATGGCCGGCATCCTGCGCGACGCCGCCCTCTACGCCCTCGTCACCTTCGGCCTCTGCGTCCCGATCATCGCCTACCGGACCGATCCCGGGCCCGGGAGCGAGCTGGTGCTCGTGCCGCGCTGGGGGCTGGTGGCGGCGCTCTGCGCGGCGATCTTCGTGCTACGCCTCGTCCAGCGCCTCGTGCTGCTGCGCCGCGACGCGCGGCGGGCGCTGACCCCCTCCCCGGCCCAGGCCACCGAGGCGGTGCACGGCGAGCCCGACGCCGGGCAGAAGACCTCGAAGGTCGGTCTCTGGCTGTTCATCTTCGTCGCGCTGACCCTGCCGATGATCTCCGCGCTGGCGACCGGCGGCCTGTCCTCGGCCCGCTACTGGATCGACCTCGGCATCCTGATCCTGACCTACGTCATGCTCGGCTGGGGCCTGAACATCGTGGTCGGCCTCGCGGGCCTGCTCGACCTCGGCTACGTCGCCTTCTACGCGGTCGGGGCCTATTCCTACGCGCTGCTGTCGACGACCTTCGGCCTGTCGTTCTGGGTCTGCCTGCCGCTGGCGGGCCTGTTCGCCGGCCTGTGGGGCATGATCCTCGGCTTCCCGGTGCTGCGGCTGCGCGGCGACTACCTCGCCATCGTCACCCTGGCCTTCGGCGAGATCATCCGCCTGGTCCTGATCAACTGGACCGACGTCACCGGCGGCGGGGCCGGCATCTCGTCGATCCCGCGGGCGACCTTCTTCGGCATCCCGTTCACGGCGGGCGAGGGCGGGTTCGCCGCCACCTTCGGCATCCCGTACGACTCGATGCACCGGCTGATCTTCCTGTACTACCTGATCCTCGGGCTGGCCCTGATCACCAACTTCGTCACCCTGCGCCTGCGCCGCCTGCCGATCGGGCGGGCCTGGGAGGCCCTGCGCGAGGACGAGATCGCCTGCCGCTCGCTCGGCATCGACACCACCGCCACGAAGCTCACGGCCTTCGCGCTGGGCGCGGCCTTCGGGGGCTTCGCCGGCTCGTTCTTCGCCGTGCGCCAGGGCTTCATCAGCCCGGAGAGCTTCAACTTCTTGGAGAGCGCCATCATCCTGGCGATCGTCGTCCTCGGCGGCATGGGCAGCCAGGTCGGCGTCGCGATCGCCGCGGTGGCGATGGTCGGCGGGCCGGAGATGCTGCGCAATCTCGGGTTCCTGAAGGCCGTGTTCGGCGAGGGCTTCGACCCCAGCGAGTACCGGCTGCTGCTGTTCGGGCTCGCCATGGTCGCCATGATGGTCTGGCGGCCGCGCGGCCTGATCTCGGAGCGGATGCCGTCCGTGTCGCTCGGCCAGCGGCGCGCGGTCTCGGGCGCCCATGTCAGCGAGGGGCACGGCTGATGGCGACGTCCCCCCTCCCCCCGCCGGTGCTCACGGTCGAGCACCTGACCATGCGGTTCGGCGGGCTCACCGCCGTCTCCGACCTGTCCTTCGAGGCGCGCCGCGGCGACATCACCGCGCTGATCGGCCCGAACGGGGCCGGCAAGACCACGGTGTTCAACTGCATCACCGGCTTCTACAAGCCCACCGAGGGCATGCTGACGCTGGCGCACGCCGACGGCACGGCGCACCTGCTGGAGCGGCTTCCGAACCACAAGGTGAACCGCACCGCGCGGGTCGCCCGCACCTTCCAGAACATCCGCCTGTTCCAGGGCATGACCGTCCTGGAGAACCTGCTCGTCGCCCAGCACGCGCCGCTGATGCGGGCCTCGGGCTACACGATCCTCGGGCTGCTCGGCCTCAAGACCTACCGGGACGCGCAGGCCGCGGCGATCGAGCGGGCCAAGGCCTGGCTCGAGCGCATCGACCTGATGAAGCGGGCGGATGATCCGGCGGGCGCCCTGCCCTACGGCGCGCAGCGGCGCCTGGAGATCGCCCGGGCGATGTGCACCGACCCGGTCCTGCTCTGCCTCGACGAGCCGGCGGCCGGCCTCAACCCGCGGGAATCGGCTGAGCTGAACGGCCTCCTGCGCCACATCCGCGACGCGCACGACACCTCGGTGCTGCTGATCGAGCACGACATGTCGGTGGTGATGGAGATCTCCGACCACGTGGTCGTGCTCGATTACGGCGTGAAGATCGCCGACGGGTCCCCCGCCGATGTGCGGGCCGACCCGAAGGTGATCGCCGCCTATCTCGGCGTCGAGGACGAGGAGGTCGAGGCCGTGGAGGCCGAGGTCGGGATCACCGTGCCGCACGGGGACGCGGCGCACACGGGAGCGTCGGCATGAGCGTCGCCGGCATCAACGTCCTCGTCGAGGAGACGCGGGCGATCCAGGCGGGACGGAAGCCGCCGCTCCTCGCGGTGCGCGACGTCTCGACCTATTACGGCAGCGTCGCGGCCCTGCGCGGGGTCGATCTCGACGTGGCCGAGGGCGAGATCGTCACGCTGATCGGCGCCAACGGCGCCGGCAAGTCGACCCTGATGATGACGATCTTCGGCAGCCCCCAGGCGCGCTCGGGGACGATCACCTATGACGGGCGCGACATCACCCGGCTGCCGACCCACGCCATCGCCCGGCTCGGCATCGCCCAGTCGCCGGAGGGGCGCCGGGTCTTCCCGCGCATGACCGTCTACGAGAACCTCCAGATGGGCGCCGCGCTCCATGACGGGCGCTTCTTCGCCGAGGATCTGGAGAAGGTCTGCACCCTGTTCCCGCGGGTGAAGGAGCGCCTCAACCAGCGCGCCGGCACCATGTCGGGCGGCGAGCAGCAGATGCTGGCCATCGCCCGGGCGCTGATGAGCCGTCCGCGGCTGCTGCTGCTCGACGAGCCGTCGCTCGGCCTCGCGCCGCTCGTGGTGAAGGGCATCTTCGACGCGATCCGGGAGCTGAACCGGACCGACGGCATGACGATCTTCCTCGTCGAGCAGAACGCCTACCACGCCCTCAAGCTCGCCCATCGCGGCTACGTGCTGGTCAACGGTCGGGTCACGATGAGCGGGACGGGTCGGGCGCTGCTCGACGACCCGAACGTCCAGGCCGCCTACCTGGAGGGGGGCCATTCCGGCCCGGTCGGGGCATGATGCCGTTTTCGGTTGATGCCATTGGCATCCCCGTCTTTGCGAGCGGAGCGAAGCAATCCAGGGCGGCGCCCCACCTTTCGAGGTTGCGCTGCCCCAGGTCACCTCGCTGCGCTCGCGATGACGGCGAGGGGCGCGTTAACCGAAGCAATCGACCGGACATCACATGAGCATGCTGCAGGGGATCCTGTACGAGGAGCCGTCGGCTTGGCTGTTCCTGCTGGTGACCGTCGTGATGGGCGGGTGGGCCGGATGGATGGCCGCCCGCGGCATCGCCCGGGGCTGGCGGCCGTTCTGGCAATGCGCCCTGGCGCTGCTTCTGGTGGCAGCCGCCGTGCGCTTCATTCACTACGCCCTGTTTTCGGGCACCCTGCTGTCGCTGCACTACTATGCGGTCGACGCGGTCATCGTCATGATCATCGGCGCTGCGGGCTTCCGCTACACGCGGACGCGCCAGATGACGAGCCAGTACCGCTGGCTCTACGAGAAGACCTCACCGCTGACATGGCGCGCACGGGCGCCCGCGGCCGGCGAGGTCCGATGAGTGCGGCCGGATCCGCACGTGCGGTCCTGACACTTAGGGGAAGTACGCGATGAGATCGATTCTGCTGGCCGGGCTCGCCCTCGGCGCCATGGCGGCGGCCGCGCAGGCCGCCGAGGTCAAGCTCGGCGTCGCCGCGCCGATCACGGGCAACAGCGCCGCCATCGGCGCGCAGCTCAAGAACGGCGCGAGCCAGGCGGTCGAGGACCTCAACAAGGCCGGGACGCTGAAGGGCACGACGCTGACCGTGACGGTCGGCGACGACGCCTCCGACCCGAAGCAGGGCGTCTCGGTGGCCAACAAGTTCGCCAGCGACGGCGTGAAGATGGTCGTCGGCGACTACAATTCCGGCGTGTCGATCCCGGCCTCCGACGTCTACCTCGACGCCGGCATCATCCAGGTCACGCCGGCCTCCACGAACGTGAAGTTCACCGAGCGCGGGATGTGGAACACGTTCCGCACCTGCGGCCGCGACGACCAGCAGGGTGCCGTCGCCGGCAACTACCTGGCCGATCACTTCAAGGGCAAGAAGGTCGCCTTCGTCCACGACAAGACCCCCTACGGCAAGGGGCTGGCCGACGAGACGCTGAAGGCCTTCAAGGCCAAGGGCGGCAAGGAGGTCATGTCCGAGGGTATCAATCCGGGCGAGAAGGACTACTCGGCGCTCGTCTCCAAGCTGAAGTCCGCCAACGTCGACGTCGTCTATTTCGGCGGCTACTACACCGAGGCCGGGCTGATCCTGCGCCAGATGCGCGATCAGGGTCTGAAGGCGCCGATGATGGGCGGCGACGGCATGGTCGACCGCGAGCTGGTGGCGATCGCCGGTCCCGCGGCCGAGGGCACGCTGACCACCTTCCCGCCGGACGCCCGCAAGAACCCGAACGCCAAGGCGGCGCTCGCCGCCTTCAAGGCCAAGAACATCGATCCCGAGGGCTACACGCTCTACTCCTACGCGGCCGTGCAGGTCCTGGCCAAGGCGATGGCCGAGACCGGCTCCAGCGACGGCAAGAAGCTCGCCGAATGGCTGCACCAGGGCAAGCCGGTGGACACGGTGGTCGGCCCGATCGCCTACGACAAGAAGGGCGACATCACCCGGCCCGACTACGTCATGTACGAGTGGAAGAAGGGACCCGACGGCAAGATCGACTACAGCGGCAATGAGCTGACGAAGTAAGCCGCGGTCACGAACCGGGATTTCAGTCCGACGCCGCCTCCCGATACCGCGGGGGGCGGCGTCGTCGTTTTCTATACCGTGGATTCGTCAGCTTTCCGGGCGGATCCGTCCTCCGCACCGCGTGCGTACGCCTAAGAAGTGTGCATGATGCCGCCGGCGCGAGCGTGAGGCCGGCTCAGCGCTTGGGAGGAGGCCATGAGGACGGCAGGGACCGCATCTGCGGACGTGCGCAGAGGCTTGGCCGCAACTTGTCCGTACTCAGCCGCAGGCTCGCGCGGCGCATCGCGCTTTCTCCCGGCACCATCATTGCAAAGGCGTCGCCCGAGCGGGCGGGCCCGCGTACCCCGCCGCCGGCCGATGTCGTTCGGCCCGATCCAGGAGTTCCGTACCGATGCAGTCTGAAATCGCTCGCCGCGGCGCCGCCGCGGCGCTGGGCCTGACCCTCGCCCTCGCTCCGATGAGCGTCGGGGCGCAGGAGCTGACCGGCACCCTCAAGAAGGTGAAGGACGCCAACGCCATCGTCATCGGCTACCGCGACGCCTCCGTGCCGTTCTCGTATCTCGGCGCCGATCAGAAGCCGATCGGTTACGCGATGGACATCTGCTACAAGATCGCCGACGCGGTGAAGGCCAAGCTCAACCTCCCGAACCTCGAGGTGAAGCTCAACCCGGTCACCTCCGCCACCCGCATCCCGCTGATGGCGAACGGCACGATCGATCTCGAGTGCGGCTCGACCACCAACAACGCCGAGCGCGAGAAGCAGGTGTGGTTCACCAACTCGCACTTCCTGACCGCGACCCGCTACGTCTCGAAGAAGTCGGCCAACCTGCACACGATCGAGGACCTGAAGGGCAAGACCGTCGTGTCGACCTCGGGCACCACGAACATCAAGCAGATCAACGAGGCCAACACGGAGCGCAAGCTCGGCCTGACGATCCTGCCGGCCAAGGACCACGCCGAGGCGTTCCTGATGGTCGAGACCGGCCGAGCCGCCGCCTTCGTGATGGATGACGTGCTGCTCGCCTCGCTCGCCGCCTCGTCGAAGGACCCCTCCGCCTACGAGATCTCCACCGAGGCCCTGTCGAAGCCCGAGCCCTACGGCATCATGCTCCGCAAGGACGACACGGAGTTCAAGAAGGTCGCGGACGACGCCACCGCCAAGCTCTACACGAGCCCCGAGGGCAAGGCCCTCTACGACAAGTGGTTCACCCAGCCGATCCCGCCGCGCAACATCAACCTCAACCTGCCGATGAGCGCGGAGATGAAGAAGCAGTTCACGACCCCGATCTCGAGCCCCGATCCGGCGGCCTACTGAGACCCGTTCGGTCCGGTTTCATGCCATGATGCGCACCGCGGGCTCCGGCCCGCGGTGCGTCTCTGTAAGTTCACAGTAGAAGCGGCGCGATGAACTACAACTGGAACTGGCGGATCTTCTTCGACGCCTCGCCTGAGGGCAACGGCACGTATCTCGACATGCTGCTCTCGGGGCTCATGTGGACGGTCACGACCGCGCTCTGCTCCTGGGTGATCGCCTTCTTCCTGGGCTCCCTGGTCGGCGTGATGCGCACCCTGCCGTCGAAGCCCGCGAACGCGATCGGCACGGCCTATGTCGAGCTGTTCCGCAACGTGCCGCTGCTGGTGCAGATGTTCCTCTGGTACTTCGTGCTGCCCGAAGTGGTCCCGACCCGGATCGGCGACGCGATCAAGCAATTGCCGGACGCGCCGTTCTACACGGCGGTGGTCTGCCTCGGCTTCTTCACCGCGTCCCGCGTGGCCGAGCAGGTCCGCGCCGGCATCCAGTCGCTGCCGCGGGGCCAGCGCATGGCCGGCACCGCCATGGGCTTCACCACCTATCAGACCTACCGCTACGTGCTGCTGCCCAACGCCTACCGGATCATCCTGCCGCCGATGACCTCGGAATTCCTCAACAATCTCAAGAACACGTCGGTGGCGCTGACCATAGGTCTGCTGGAGCTGACCGCCCGGGCCCGCTCGATGCAGGAATTCTCGTTCCAGGTGTTCGAGGCGTTCACGGCCGCGACGATCCTCTACGTGATCATCAACCTCGTGGTCGTCACGGCGGCGACCTTCCTGGAGAAGGCGGTCGCCATCCCCGGCCAGCGCTGAGGGCCGCCCGCTTCCGCTCCGCCACCCCGCCCGACGGCCACCGGTAACAGGCCCCGATGCTCTCGAATTTCGACTTCTCCGTCATCGTCTCCTCCCTGCCCTACCTGTTCGGTCAGGGCATGGTCTTCACCGTGACGCTCACCGCCATGGCCGCCGTGGGCGGCGTCATCATCGGCACGCTGCTGGCGATGGCGCGCCTGTCGGGCATTCCCGGCCTGTGGCACCTCGCCAAGGCCTACGTCGAGCTCTGCCGCTCGCTGCCGCTGGTTCTGGTGATCTTCTGGTTCTACTTCCTAGTGCCGTATATCGGCGCCTACCTGACCGGATCCTCGACGCCGATCCAGGTCGGCGCCTTCCCGTCGGCCCTGATCACGTTCATGGCCTTCGAGGCGGCCTACTTCTCGGAGATCATGCGCGCCGGCATCCAGTCGATCCCGAAGGGTCAGACGGCCGCCGCCCAGGCCCTCGGGATGAACTACTGGCAGACCATGGGCAACGTGATCCTGCCCCAGGCCTTCCGCAACATGCTGCCGCTGCTGCTGACCCAGACCATCATCCTGTTCCAGGACACGTCGCTGGTCTACGTGCTCTCGCTCACCGACTTCATGGGCGCCGCCTCGAAGGTCGCCCAGCGCGACGGCCGTCTCGTCGAGATGTATGTCTTCGCCGCCGTGGTCTATTTTGCGATCTGCTTCTCGGCCTCGTACCTCGTGCGCCGCCTGCAGCGCCGCGTGGCCATCATCCGCTGACCGACACTGGAGACCGTGTCATGACCTCGTCCCCGATGCCGGCCCCCACCGCCGCCGAACCCGTCGCCGATGCCAGCCACGCGCCGAAGGATGCGGGCCTGCAGCCGGGCAGCCTGATCTCCGGCGCCCAGGCGGTGGCCCCCGGCGAGACGATGATCGCCATCGACAACATCAGCAAATGGTACGGCGACTTCCAGGTGCTGACGAACTGCAGCACCCAGGTCGCCAAGGGCGAGGTCGTGGTCGTCTGCGGTCCCTCGGGCTCGGGCAAGTCGACCCTGATCAAGTGCGTCAACGCCCTGGAGCCCTTCCAGAAGGGCCAGATCACGGTGGCCGGCACGAAGGTCGCCGACAAGGCCACCAACCTGCCGAAGCTCCGCTCGCGGGTCGGCATGGTGTTCCAGCACTTCGAGCTGTTCCCGCACCTGTCGATCACCGAGAACCTCACCATCGCCCAGCGCAAGGTGCTCGGCCGCGGCGCCGAGGACGCGAAGAAGCGCGGCCTCGACCTGCTCGCCCGCGTCGGCCTGGGCGCCCACGCGAACAAGTTCCCGGGGCAGCTCTCGGGCGGGCAGCAGCAGCGCGTCGCCATCGCCCGGGCCCTCGCCATGAACCCGGTGGTGATGCTGTTCGACGAGCCGACCTCGGCGCTGGACCCCGAGATGGTCGGCGAGGTGCTCGACGTGATGGTGGAGCTCGCCAAGGAGGGCATGACCATGATGGTCGTGACCCACGAGATGGGCTTCGCCCGCAAGGTCGCCGACCGGGTGATCTTCATGGATCGCGGCGAGATCGTCGAGGACGCCCGGAAGGACGAGTTCTTCGGCAGCCCCCGCTCCGAGCGCGCGCAGACCTTCCTGTCGAAGATCCTGCAGCACTGACGGCGGGCCGTCAGGCCAGCGCCTCCTGCGCGGCCCGGTATTCCCGGCCGTGCCGGCAGTAGCCCTCGACGATGCGGATCATCATCGCCCGCTTCTCGGCGTCGAGGGGCCCCAGGATGCGGGCGGGGCGGCCGCCCCAGAGGTAGCCGGCCTCCAGGATCTGCCCGGGATCGGTGGTGGCCCCGGCCGCCAGCATGACGTCGTCGGCGATGAGGGTGCCGGCCGCGATCGTCGCGCCGATGCCGATCAGCGCCCGCGCCCCGATCCGGCAATCGGCGATCCGGACATTGTGGGCGATGGTCGTGTCCCGACCGATCACCACCCCGTCCGCCCGGGTGCGGATGACCGTGTTGTCCTGGATGTTGGTGTCCGCGCCGACCACGATCGGTCCGACTTCCGCGTTGAGGTCGCAGCAGAACAGCACGCTCGCGCCGGCGCCGAGGCTCACCCGTCCGCGCAGGCGGGCGGTGCGCGCCACGAAGACGCTGTCCTCGACCTCCAGCGCCTCCCCGGCCGGGAGCGCGGGCCCGTCGCCCATCCGCTCGCGCAACCGCTCGGCCCGCTCGGCGACCTCGTCGGATCCGATCGCGCGGCTGGGGCGGGCCGGGCTGCCCGCGTAGGCGAAGCCGCCGGGCAGCGTCGCCCGGGGGAAGACCGTCGCGCCGGCCTCGAGGACCGCGCCGTCGCCGACCTCGGCGCCGTCGAGGATCACCACGTCGTCCTCGACGACGACGTCGGAGCCGAGCGTGCAGGCGTGGACCACGCTGTTGCGCCCGACCGTGACCCGGTCGCCGCACCGGGTGCCGTGCGTCGCGGTGGCGATGTGCACCGTCGAGCGGTGGCCGAGCCAGAAGCGGTCGCCGAGGGTGACGGTCTGGCCGTCCGCGCGAATCACCGCCTCGTCGCCGATCCAGGCCTGCGCGCCGATCCGGGCGGCGCCGATCACCGTGCTGCCGCGGCCGCACCAGACGGGGCGACTGGCGAAGTCCGGCTGCTCGCCGTCGTAGGGCAGGATCAGGTCGGGGGTCACGCGGGTATCCTTCTCCAGCGCCGTCCGGAGCGCGCGGGGACATCCGGACGATGGCGGGCCGCGCGCCGGGCCGGCAGGGCGCGACGGACCGTGTCATATAGCGGCGGGACCGGGTGTGACAGGGACGGGGCTGGTCCGCGAAGCCGGGGCCTCCTATGGATCGGGCCATGAGCGCCCCCGTCCCGAGCGTCGGCATCCAGGCCGAGCCCTTCGACACCGCGGCCGAGATCGCCGGCCTGAGCGCCGCGCTGGGCGGCCGGGCCGGCGCCGTCGTGACCTTCACCGGCCTGTGCCGCGACGAGGGCGGGCGGCTGACCGCCCTCGAGCTGGAGCACTACCCCGGCATGGCCGAGGCCGAGATCCGGCGCGTCGCCGACGAGGCGATGGCGCGCTGGCCGCTCCAGGCCCTGCGGGTGATCCACCGGCACGGCCTGGTCCGTCCGGGCGACGGCATCGTGCTGGTGGTCACCGCCGCCAGCCACCGGGTCGCGGCGTTCGAGGCCGCGGACTTCCTGATGGACTACCTCAAGACCCGCGCCCCGTTCTGGAAGCGGGAGCACCTCGCCGACGGCACGACCGGCGGCTGGGTCGAGGCGGCGGCCCACGACGAGGCCGCGGCCGGCCGCTGGGCCTGATGGCCGTGCCCGGGGTCGCGCTCAGGCTGCCCCAGGGCGCTCGACGATCGGCGCGATGATCGGGGCCGCGCCCGCGGCACCGACGCGCGAGTCCGGGACGGACCACGCCGCCGGGCCGATGGCCGGTGTCGATGGGCCGGCCCGGGCCGAGGGGCGGACCCTGTCGGTCGCCGTCCGTGCCGACGGTGCGGCTCCCGGCGGCCGGAGCCTGCGGTCCGGCGACTTGCGCGGACGACGCGCGGACGACGCGCGGACGCGCATCCCCACCCCGGATTGCACAGAAGCCGGCCGCCGGACTTGACCCCTGAGAGCCCACGGCGTTCGTGAGCCCGCGGTTTAGGAGCGACGATGTCGGACAGCAGCCTTCAGGAACTGGACGGCCCCGTCGGGCCCTGGCGCGGGGCCGCACCGCTGGCGGCCTCGGGGATCGCCGTGGTGTGCTTCGTGGTGGCGCTGGCCCTGGCCTGGATGTCGGCCGGCACGCTCCTCTTGATCTTCGCCGGGGTGCTCCTCGGCGTGTTCCTCGACGGCCTGACCCGCGGGCTCGGCCGCGTCCTGCCCCTCCGGCGAGGATTGCGGCTGTCCATCGCCAGCCTCGCGGTCGCCGCCGCGGTGATCGGCTTCGGGAGCTACGGCGGCGCCACCATCGTCCAGCAGGGCCGCGACCTCGGGACGACGATCAAGGATCAGGCCGGAACCGTCACGGGCTGGCTGTCGGAGCGGGGCATCGACGTGCCGAGCCTCGCGCCGCAGGGCGGTGGCAAGGACGGCTCGACGGATGCGGGCCAGAGAGAGGGGGGGCTCGGCGGCCTCGCCAACGGCCTGCTGAAGGGCGGCAGCTCGATGGTGTCGGATGCCGGCAGCGTCCTGGGGCCGGCCGCGGCGGTGATCCTGGGCCTGTTCGACGCCCTCGGCAACGTGCTGGTGATCGCCTTCCTGGGGCTCGCCTTCGCGGCCGACCCGAAGGCCTACCGGGACGGGGTCGTCCGGTTCGTGCCGCCGGCGAAGCGCTGGCGGGCCAGCCAGGTCCTCGACGGGGCCGGCGAGACCCTCCGCCACTGGCTGTTCGGCCAGCTGATTATCATGGCGGTGATCTTCCTGTGCACCTGGGCCGGCCTCGCCTTCCTGGGTATCGGCGGCGCGCTGATCCTCGGCCTGCAGGCTGGCCTGCTCGCCTTCGTGCCCACGGTCGGGCCGCTGGTGGCGGGCCTCGTCATCGTCCTGGCCGCCCTGGCCTCGGGCACGAAGGCGGTGATCGGCGCGATCGGCGTCTATCTCGCGGTCCAGTGCCTGGAGAGCTACGGCCTGACGCCGTTCATCCAGAAGCGGGCGCTCGACATCCCGCCGGCCACGATCTTCGCCGGCCAGCTGATCCTGGGCGTGATCTTCGGGCTCTGGGGCATCGCCCTCGCCCTGCCGCTGATGGCGGTGATCAAGGTCCTGCTGGAGCAGCTCTACGTGGAGGACACGCTCCACGAGCAGCCGAGCAGCTGAGCGCCCCGGGCGCCCGCGCCGTCGACGGGCGCGGGCGGCCGGTCAGCCGCGCAGCGCGGCCTCGATCATCCGGGCGACCGCCAGGGCCCGGCCGTCGTCGCCGAAGCGGCCGATCACCTGGACGCCCACCGGCAGGCGGTGGCCGGGCACCGGCACGTTCACGCAGGGCACGCCCATCAGCGTCCACAGCTGGTTGAAGCGCGGGTCGCCCGTCGAGGCCAGGGTCGCGGGCGCCGGGCCCGGCGCCGAGAAGGTCAGGATCGCGTCGTAATCGGCGAAGAGGCCCTTCAGCACCCGGCGGGCGTGATGGCCGTGGCGGCGCCCGTCATCGTACTGGGCCGGGCTGATCGTCGCCCCGTCATCGAGATGGGCGCGGGTGCGCGGCGGCAGCGCGTCGACCTGCGTGTCGTACTCCCAGGCCAGCGCCAGCCGACCCTCGTAGTTCTGGATGAGGCGGTGGCGTTCCCAGGCCTGCGCCAGCTCGGTCGGCAGGGCGAGGTCGCTCACCCGCGCCCCGGACCGCTCGGCCGCCTGCCGGGCGCGGGTGAGCGCCGCCTCGGCCTCCGGCTCGGGGGTGCCGGCGAAATCCTGCCGCACCACGGCGATGCGCGGCGCCGAGCCCCCCTCCGCCCGCTCGATCTCCGGCCGCCCGGTGACGAGCGCGAGGGCGTGGGCGACGTCCGCGACCCCGGCGGCGAACAGCCCGACCGTGTCGAGGGCCCACGAGTAGGTCTTCACGCCGACCGTGGGGATCAGCCGGAACGACGGCTTCACCGCCGCGCAGCCGCAGAAGCTCGCTGGCCGGATCACCGAGCCTGCCGTCTGCGTGCCCAGGGCCAGCGGCAGCATCCCGGCGCCGACGGCGGCGGCCGAGCCCGCCGAGGAGCCCCCCGGCGTGTGGCCGGGATCGTGCGGGTTGACCGTCTCGGTCGGATCGCTGCTGGCGAAGGCCGTGGTGGTGGTCTTGGCGAGGGCGACGGCACCGAGCTGCTTCAGCCGGCTCACGACCGCGGCGTCGCCCCGGGGCTTCCAGCCCGCGTAGATCGGCGAGCCCATCTGGGTCGGCAGGCCCGCGCTGTCGATGATGTCCTTCACGCCGACCGCGATGCCGGCGAGCGGCCCGGTCTCGGGGATCGCCGGCGCCGCGTCGAGGGTGACCAGCGCGCGCAGGTCCGGCTCCCGCGCGGCGATCGCGGCGCGGCACAGGTCGATCGCGCCCGCGGGCGTCAGGGTGCCGGCTTCGATGCGGGCGCGGAGGTCGAGAAGCGAGAGCATAATGCATTCAGTCCGCGGTCCGCGGCGCTGTCAACCGAGACGCCACAGCCGACGGCATTCCCGAAACGCCGTTGACGAACGCTTTACGCGACCGTGCGCATCGTCCGGGTCATGTGGCGTGGCGTATCCCTGTTCTCGGCCCTTGCGCTGTTCGGTGCGGGCCTCACCGCGTGCTCGATCAATCATTTCGAGCGACGTGAACCGTGGCGCGATCAGGCGGAGCAGGTCTGCCTGGCCAAGAAGCTCGTCGAGCCCTCGGAGTACATCACGCCCATCGCGGCGATGGATGGCCCGGGGCCCTGCGGCATGCAGCAGCCCTTCCGGGTGACGCGGCTCGGCAGCGGCTCCGTCCTGCTGAAGCAGCGGATGACGCTGGGCTGCCCGGCGCTGGCCGAGGCCGAGGCGTGGCTCGCCGACACGATCCAGCCGGCCGCCAACCTCTACTTCGGCGTGCCGGTGGCCGAGATCAACGCCGGCTCCTATTCCTGCCGCGGCCGCAACAACCAGCCCGGCGCCAAGCTCTCCGAGCACGGTTTCGGGAACGCGATCGACGTCATGTCGATCAAGCTCGCCGACGGCCACGTGATCACCGTCAAGGGCGGCTGGCGCGGCACGGAGGCCGAGCAGGGCTTCCTGCGCGAGATCTTCCTGGGCGCCTGCCAGCGCTTCACCACCGTGCTGGCGCCCGGCTCGAACGTGTTCCACTACGATCACATCCACGTCGATCTCGCACGGCACGACCCGCGCGGTCTGCGCCGGATCTGCAAGCCGCTGATCAAGTTCACGCCGCAGCTCGGCACCGGGGCCGAGCGGCCGCTGAGCCGCCCGATCCCGCCGCAGCGCCAGCCCGCCGGCCCTCAGGCGCCGGTGGACGTCGAGGAGGACGATCCCTACGGCGTGTCGCCGATGTCGAAGGCCGGGAGCGCGACCCAGGTCGCCCGTGCGCCCGCCCGGCCCCTCGACCGTCCGGCCGCGGCCTCGGCCTACACCGCGACGGCGCCCGTGCGGCCGGCACCGCGGGTCGCCGCCGCCCACGACGAGCCCGCGCAGGAGTACGACGAGCCGCTGCAGCTCGGCGCGCCGCCGAGCGCGGAGCCGATCTACTGAGAGGCGGGCGCGACCCGCGGGGCTCGCGCCGGGCGCCGGATCCGGCCGGGCGCCGATCCCGCGCCGCGCCCCGACCGGTGACTGTAGCGGCCGCGCCGCACAGGCCGGCAAAGCGCCGGCGCGGGACTGCCGGAGCTTGACTGGCGGCGCGGCGAAGCCATCGTTCGCGGATGCAGGATCGCACATCCGTCGAGGCACGCGCCATGCGCCCGGTTCTTCACGGCTTCGCCCTCGGGCTGGCCCTTCTCGCCCTGGCCCAGCCGGCGCTCGCCCGGTCGGCCCGGGAGGACATCGAGCCCGCCGAGGAGCGGATCTTCCCGTTCGACGCGCAGATCCCGGGCTGCCAGGACCCGTCGGTGCTGGAGCGGGTCTCGACCAACTTCGCCGAGAAGGAGGCGAAGTTCTGGAACTCGTCGATGACGATCCTGTCCTTCGACACGATCGAGCGCACCGCGTGGCGGCCCTGGGGCCTCGACACCTATCCGCGCCGGTTCTGCACCGCGACCGTGACCACCTCCGACGGGGTCCGCCGCAAGGTCGACTACTCGGTGCGCGAGAGCCTCGGCATCATCGGCGCGACCTGGGGCGTCGAGTTCTGCATCCACGGCCTCGACCGGGACCTCTCCTACGCCTACGCCACCGCCTGCCGGATGGCGCGTCCCTGACCATGCGCGGGCGCGCCGCCGGCCTCGCGGGCCTGCTCCTCGCCGGGTCGGCCGCCGCCCCGGCCGCCGCCCAGGATTACGGCGGCTTCGCCCGGCGCGGCGCGCCCGGCGACTTCGACTTCTACGTCCTCGCCCTGTCGTGGTCGCCGACCTACTGCGCGGGGCCGGGCGCCCGCCGGGACGACGTCCAGTGCGCCCCCGGACGCGGCCTGGGCTTCGTCGTCCACGGCCTGTGGCCGCAATACGCGAGCGGGTATCCGCAGAACTGCTCGGCGGTGAACCGCGCCCCGACCCGGCAGGCCATGGAGGTCGCCGGACAGGTCTACCCGAGCGAGGGCCTCGCGCGGTACGAGTGGCGCAAGCACGGCACCTGCTCGGGTCTCGATCCCGCCGCCTATTTCGCGGCCGCCCGCACGGCGCGGCTCGCGGTGACGATCCCCGACGGGCTCAAGGGCGGCGCCCCGCCGCAGACCCTCGCGCCGATCGAGATCGCCCGGCAGTTCGTGGCGGCCAATCGCGGCCTGCGCCCCGACATGATGGCGGTCACCTGCACCCGCGGGCAGCTGCAGGAGGTCCGGATCTGCTTCGGCAAGGACCTGCGCGGCTTCACCCCCTGTCCCGAGGTCGCCCGCGGCAATTGCCGGGCGCCCGAGGTGAGCCTCGACGCCGCGCGCTGAGTTTTTTCCGCCTTTCGCACGCCGGCCCCTGGACCCGGCGCCCGGGATCGGCTTCAGCGCGCTGCCATGAACTATCGGCACGCCTTCCACGCCGGCAACCACGCCGACGTCCTCAAGCACCTCGTCCTGGCGCGGGTGCTCGACCACCTGCGCCGCAAGGACAAGCCGTTCCGGGCGCTGGACGCCTTCGCGGGCCTCGGCGTCTACGATCTCGAGGCCGACGAGGCGGCCCGGACCGGAGAGTGGCGGGACGGCTGGGGCCGGATGGGGGCGCCCTTCGCGCCGGAGGTGGAAGCGCTGCTGGAGCCCTACCGGGCCGCGGTGGCGGCGGTGCGCGCTCGACACGGCACCACCGCCTATCCGGGCTCGCCGGCCGTGATCCGCGAGGCGCTCCGCCCTGGCGACAAGGGCGTGTTCGTCGAGCTGCACCCGGCGGACGCCGCGACCCTGCAGGACCGCTACGCCCGCGATCCCCGCACCAAGGTGATGAACCTCGACGGCTGGACCGCGATCAACGCGCAGATCCCGCCGCCGGAGCGGCGCGGCCTCGTGCTGATCGACCCGCCCTACGAGGTGCCCGGCGAGATCGAGCGCCTCGGCGCCCATCTCGCCCGCGCGGTGGCGAAGTGGCCGACCGGCCTGTTCCTGGCCTGGTACCCGATCAAGGACGCCGCGGCCCTCGACCGGATGGTCCGCGACCTCGGGGCCGCCCTGCCCCGCCCCGCCCTGCGGCTCGACCTGCTGATCGACCGGCCGGACGACCCGACGCGGCTGACCGGCAGCGGCCTGATCGTCGTCAACCCGCCTTGGCGCCTCGCCGATGAGGCGATGCTGTTCCTGCCGGCGCTCGCAGAACGTCTGGCCCGGCAGGACTTCGGAGGATTTCGCTGCGATCCGATCGGCCCGGCCGCCTGACTCGGTAGAATTGGGGCGCCGCGCGGAAGACCTCCGGGCCTGCGCGGAAGGAAAGGGCCGGGGTTCCGATACAATTGTGGCGGCAAAGTCACATTTCCGCAACGAACGTGATCAGCGATACGGAACTGCCCAAAAATTATGCAACTGCTCTATGTTTGATTTTGTGTCAATCGCACCGCGATGTCAGCTTGGCCGTCGACGAACCCGAACGAGCTGCGACACCATGCTGAAGCGATCCACCCTGGCCGGACTGGCCACCGTGCTGCTGTCCTCGACCAGCATCCTCGCGGCCGACCTGTCGGCTCCGGCGCCGGTTCCGGTCGCGCCCCCCGCCGAGCCCTGCAAGGCCACGCTCCTCGGCCCGGCCTACGGCGGCGTGATCAAGGCCAACCCGAATCCGAGCTGCTTCTCGGCCGGACCGCTCGGCGACCTCTACGTGGGCGGCGCCATCACCGGCTACGGCTACACTCAGTCGAACCCGTTCGCGTCGTTCTCGACCCCGGCGGCGCCCAACGACCGCGACCGCGCGGCCCGGTTCGACTTCTCGAACGTGCAGGGCATCATCCAGAAGCCCGAGGGCGCGTTCCAGTTCTACATCCAGGCCGGCGGCTACTCGATCCCGCAGCTCGGCTTCCCCACCCTCAGCACCTTCACCCAGACCGACCTCCTGTTCGGCCCGGTCCCGGTCGCCTACGGCAAGATCCAGATCAACGATGAATGGTCGGTCCAGGGCGGCCGGATGTTCACCATGATCGGCACCGAGCTGCTGTTCACCTACCAGAACCTGAACATCAACCGCGGCCTCCTGTTCGTGCAGGAGAACTTCATCAACCAGGGCGTGCAGGTCAACTACAGCAGCGGGCCGCTCTCGGTGTCGGTCGCCGGCACGGACGGGTTCTTCTCCAACGAGATCTCGTGGTTCACCGGCAACGTCGCCTACAAGCTCGACGACTACAACACGATCGGCGTCAACGGCGGCCTGAACCTCGGCCGGACCAACGCCCTGGACCGCAGCCCGCGCTACCAGTTCGCGACGCCGAACCTCCAGCAGAACAGCGGCATCTTCAACATCAACTACACTTACGCGAACGGCCCGTGGATCATCTCGCCGTACTTCCAGTTCACCAACGTCGAGCGTGACCTGCGCGTCGGCATCGCCAACTCGGCCTCGACCTACGGCGGGGCGCTGCTGGCGGCCTACTCCTTCACCGACAACTTCGCCCTGGCCGGCCGCGTCGAGTACACCGAGCAGACGGGCGTCCGCGGGTCGGGCGGCACCAACCTGCTGGGCTTCGGCGCCGGCAGCAACGCCTTCTCGGTGACCGTCACGCCGACCTTCACCTTCGACCGCTACTTCTTCCGGGTGGAGTACGCCCACGTCGAGCTCGGCGGGATCACCCGCGGCAACCTCGCGGAAGGCACGCTCGGCACCGGCTTCGGCCGCACCGGCAACCGCACCTCGCAGGACCGCTACATGGTCGAGACCGGCATCACCTTCTGATCGGACCGCCCGGTCCGGCTCAGGACGCCTGTCAGCGAGCCCCCGGCCTCAGGCCGGGGGCTTTTTCGTGGCCGCGCGACACCGGTCCCGGCCCGGCACGCCTTCCCCGAGTTAGGCTCGCCTGAGCAGGCGCCGGCCCGGCCGGTGGCCTTCCTCGCCGGTGTCGCGGAAGCCGAGCTTCTCCAGCAGGCCCCAGGAGGCGACGTTGGCGGGGCGGCACTCCGCCACGACGACGCGCGCCGGGAAGCGCCCCCCGAGGAGATCGAGGATCGCCGAGACGGCCTCGTAGGCGTAGCCGCGCCCGCGGGCGGCGCCGCCGACCCAGTACCCGATCTCGATCGTGCCGGCGCCGCGCAGATGCGTGCCGAAGACGCCGACGAGCGCGCGCCCGGGCGGATCGGGCGCGCCGTCCCGCGTCCAGGCGCCGAGGAAGCAGTCCCGGCCCCGGGCGCAGCTGCGAATCAGGTCCTCGGCATCTTGCAGGGTGAACGGCGTCGGCAGGAAATCCACCGCCGCGGTGATGGCCGGATCGTCGGTGAGCGCGCGGACGGCCGGCGCGTCGGCAGGCCGGAGGGCGGCGATCGCGAGGCGCGCCGTCTCGAGCGCCGGCAGGTCGGCCAGGGTGTCGCGCGCGCCGCGGATGGTAAACATGGATGCGATGTGGGGTGCCGGCCGGTTACGAAAAGGGACGATCCCGCGAGCGGGAATCATCCTCTGGGCCGCGCGAAAACCTTGCACCTACCTTCGCTCCAGGGTCGCAGACCGCCGGAACGGGAACGGTTGCTTAACCTGAATCCGTCTTCATTGGCGCATCAGGTTGCGTCAGGCAAACGGGTGCGTCGATGCGGGTGCGCGGTACGGGTCAGATGTTGCGGACGCTGTCGCGCGTCGCGCTCATCGGCATCATCGGCGGTGCGGCTGCCGCCTGTTCGTCGGACGCGTCGCGTCTGACGAACCCGTTCTCGAACCCGTTCGACTCGGAACCCTCCGCGACCGGCAGCCTGCCGGACGGGAGCCTCAAGTCCGTCCCGCCGGTCCGGACGGGCCGCATCCAGTCGGAGGCGCTCGGCGCCCCCGCCGCCGCGCGGCCGTCCGCCGCCGCGACGCCGGTTCAGACCAACGCCGCCGCCCCCGCGACCCGCGTCGCCTCGACCGGCAAGGTCGGCTGGAGCGCCGAGGGTGGCACGCAGATCACCGTGTCGCGCAACGACAGCCTGAACCAGATGTCGACCCGCTTCGGCGTGCCCGCTTCGGCGATCCTGGCCGCCAACGGCCTGAGCAACGCGAACCAGATCACGCCCGGCCGCCAGATCGTGATCCCGGTCTACAACGCCTCCGGGCTGAACCCCGCCGCGTCCCCGATGACCGCCCGGCCGGCCCGGGCCGCCGAGGAGAAGCGCGAGGACGCCAAGCAGGTCGAGAACAAGATCGCGACCAAGCGAGAGGAGGCCAAGGAAGCCGCCAAGGAGGCCGCCCAGAAGCTGGCCGAGGCGAAGGCCGCCAAGGAGGCCGCGCAGAAGGCCGCCGCCGCCGAGAAGGAGGCGGAGCGCAAGGAGGCGCTCGCCCGCGACGCCGCCGCCCGCAAGGTCGCCGACGCCAAGACCCGCAAGGACGTCGCCCTGAAGGAGGGCGAGAAGCCGAAGCACGTGCGCCCGGGACAGGTCGCCAAGGCGGACGAGAAGAAGGCCGACGAGAAGAAGGCGGATCCGAAGGCCGAGGCCAAGGCGAAGGCCGAGGCGAAGGCTCAGGAGGCCAAGGCCGAGGCGAAGGCCGCCGCGAAGGCGGAGGCCGCCCAGAAGCTGGCCGAGGCGAAGGCCGCCAAGGAAGCCGCCCAGAAGGCCGCCAAGGAGGCTGCCAAGGAGGCTGCCGCCGCCGAGAAGGTCGAGAAGGTCGCCGCCAAGGAGGCGCCGAAGGCGGCCCCGGTCGCTGCCGCGCCGGCCAAGCCCGAGCCCGCCGCCACCGGCTCCGTGGCCGAGGCGACGGAGAACTTCCGCTGGCCCGCCAAGGGCCGGGTGATCTCCGGCTACGGCACCTCCGGCAACGAGGGCATCAACATCGCCGTGCCGGAGGGTACTCCGGTCAAGGCCGCCGAGGAGGGCACGGTCGCCTATGCCGGCTCCGACGTGAAGGGCTACGGCAAGCTGGTCCTCGTGCGCCACGCCAACGGCTACGTCTCGGCCTACGCCCATAACGGCGAGATCGACGTGAAGCCCGGCGAGAAGGTCAAGCGCGGCCAGACCATCGCGAAGTCCGGCGCCTCCGGAAACGTGACCTCGCCGCAGCTGCACTTCGAGATCCGCAAGGGCGGCGCGCCCGTGGATCCGATGTCCCAGCTCGCCAGCAACTGAGACGGACCGCGCGGGGCCGAGGCCGGCCCGCGCGGCACCGAACGAGAGGCAAGATGCGGCGGCGGTCCCGGACGGGGCCGCCGTTTCGCGTCGTCCGCCGTCCGGCCGCCCCGGCTCGCGACCCGCGCCGGCTGTCCTAAGCCTTCGGCGCCTGCAGCGTCCCCTCGGGGCTGTGACGGTCGACGGTCTCGGGCAGGGCCTGCGCCAGGGTCGGGAACAGCTGGTCCATCGGAACGCCGAGCTTCTCCGCCATCTGGCGCACCTGCTCGTTGTCGAGGACCTTGCGCAGATCCTCGGCTGTGATCGGCTCGTTCGGGCCGCGGCCGAGCCAGGAATTGACCTGGCTCTCGTAGCCGGAGCGCCGGAGCTGATCGAGCAGCGCGTTCAGTCCGCCGGGCAGCACCTGCTGGATCACGCCCGGCAGTGCCTTCAGCGCGATCTGCCCCAGCGAGCCGCCGAGAGTGTTGAGCAGACTCATGTGGACCCCCGTCGAATGGTCAGTGGCGCGAGTCTAGAGCAATCTCCGCGAAGCGGGAGAGGCCGGTGGTCCGCGACGCGCCGGTGTGAACCGCAATTTAGTCGACAGCGATCGGCCTTTGGTCCGGAATGCCGGCCGGGACATCGGTCCGCGGTCGGCTCTCATGAGATCCCTGGCGCTGTCATGCGTGCTCGCGGTCGCGTCCGTCTCCGCGGCCCTGCCGGACGCGGAAGCGACGCGTCCGGTGCAGGAGCGCTTTGCTCAAGAGCGCCCTCTAGCGGATGCCGTCTTCGTTCGGCCGCTCTATGGCACGTACCGCCATTGTGGCGGCTCCTGCCTGAAGAGCGGCGAACTGTCGTGGTTCTGCTTCGCCAGGCAGAGCTGCCACCTGAGCTGCGCGACCGCGCCGCCGCAGATGAAGTGCGCCGCCCCGTGAGGTGGGCGATCAGCGGACCTGGGTGCTGAAATTCGGCTGCGGCTTCAGCGTGCCGTTCTCGCTCTGGTCGGCGACCGCCGCGGGCAGGAACTCCGCCAGCACTGTAGGGACCCGCGCCTCCGGAACGCCGAGATCGTACGCGAGGCGCTCGGTCACGCCCTGCGGCAGGCAGGCCGCGATGGCGCTCTCCGGCACCGTCTGCCGCGCGCCCGAGCCGAGCCAGGATGCCACCGCCTCCCCGTGCCCGGTCTCCCGCAGGCGGTCGAGGAAGGACGGGAGGCCGCCGGGATAGAACTTCGCCAGCGACAGGGCGAGCTTGCCGCTGCCGGTCTCCTCGAGGGCCCGGTCGGCCGCCGCAACCACATCGCCGATCAGGGTCTTCGCACCGTCGAGCAGGCCCATGGTTCTCCACCGTCGCGCTTCTTCGTCGCAGGGTGAAGTCGGGCGCGAACCGGCGACGGCAAGCGCGTGCGGCAATTGCGCGGCGAACCGGCTAGGATCCCGGCGTCACGAACCCGGGAGCCATCGATGAAGCGCGTGCGGGCCGGCGTCCTGGAGGTCGCCTATCTCGAGTCCGGTCCGGCCGGCGGGCCGACGGCGGTGCTGCTCCACGGCTTCCCCTACGACGTCCACGCCTGCGCGGCCGCGGCCGCGCAGCTCGCCGCCGACGGCGTGCGCTGTCTCGTGCCGTACCTGCGCGGCTACGGGCCGACGCGCTTCCTGGATGCCGCCACGCCGCGCTCCGGCGAGCAGGCGGCGCTCGGGGCCGACCTGCTCGCCTTCCTCGACGCCCTCGGCGTCGGGAGCGCCGTGCTCGCCGGCTACGATTGGGGCGGCCGGGCCGCCTGCGTGGTGGCGGCGCTCTGGCCGGGCCGGGCCCGGGGCCTCGTCAGCTGCGGCGTCGGCTACAACATCCAGAACATCCCGGCCGCCGGGCGGCCGGCCGCGCCGGAAACCGAGTACCGCCTCTGGTACCAGTACTATCTCCACGGCGAGCGCGGCCGCGTTGGCCTCGCGGAGAACCGGGACGCCTTCTGCCGCCTGCTGTGGCAGCTGTGGTCGCCGACCTGGGCCTTCGACGCGGAGACTTTCGCGCGGACCGCCCGCGCCTTCGACAATCCCGACTTCGTCGACGTGGTGGTGCATTCCTACCGCCACCGCTTCGGCCTCGTTTCGAGCGATCCGGCGCTGGTGGCGATCGAGGGGCGGCTGGCGGCCCAGCCGGCGATCGCCGTGCCGTCGATCGTGCTGCTCGGCGCCGATGACGGCGTCGGGCCGCCGCCCGCCACGGATACCGACGCCCGCCATTTCACCGGGCCGTACCGGCGTGAGATCGTCGCGGGGGTCGGCCACAACTTTCCCCAGGAGGCGCCGGACGCCTTCGCGGCGGCGATACGCGCCCTGCTATGAGCGCGCCGCCGATGCCCGGCGGTTCGGCGTTGCTTTCGGGAAGCCCCTGGCTATAGTCCGCGCGCTTTTCGACAGGTCTGCGGGCGCCACATCCGGCGGCAGGCCTGCGCGCCATTCGCAGGAGACGCTCGTTGATCACCCCCGCCTTCGCGCAAGGGGCCGGTGCGGCCGCTGGCGGAGCGGAGATCGCCTTTCAGGTGGTCCCGTTCGTCCTGATTTTCGTGATCATGTACTTCCTGATCCTGCGACCGCAGCAGAAGCGGGTCAAGGACCACCAGGCGCTGCTCAAGTCCGTGCGCCGGGACGACACGGTCGTCACCAACGGCGGCCTCGTCGGCCGCGTGACCAAGGCTTCGGACGACCAGGCCGAGATCGAGGTCGAGATCGCCCCGAACGTGCGCGTGCGGGTGGTCCGGTCGATGATCTCCGAGGTCCGCGCCAAGGGCACGGTGAAGGCCGCCTGATTCCCGGTTGAACCGGCCGGCGCCGCGCGCCGGCCCAAAAGAGAAAAAGACGGCCGATGCTGCGCTTCTCCCGTGCGAAGATCATCGCGACACTGGGCCTGATCCTGGTGGGGCTGATGCTCGCCGTGCCGAGCTTCTTCTCGCCCGAGCAGCGCAAGAGCTTCGTCGCCAGCCTGCCCCCCTGGTTCCCCAGCTGGGTGGTGCCGACGCGCGCGATCGTGCTCGGCCTCGACCTGCAGGGCGGCTCGCAGCTGCTGCTCGAGGTGGACCAGAACGAACTGATCGCCTCGCAGGCGAAGGCCCTGCGCGACGACGTGCGCCGCGTGCTCCAGCAGGAGAACGTCCGCGCCGACGGCGGCATCGGCCTGCTGCCGCGCGGCGTGCAGGTGAAGATCGACGACGCCGCCGCCCGGGCCAAGGTCCTGCCGAAGCTCCAGGAGCTGTCGCAGCCGATCACCACCTCGATCGGCCAGACGGCGGCCCGCACCCTGGACATCGCCGAGCAGCCGGGCGGGGTGATCCGCTTGACCCTCACCGATGCCGGCATCACCGACCGCACCCGCCGGGCCGTGAGCCAGGGCATCGAGGTCATCCGGCGCCGCCTCGACTCGACCGGAACCACCGAGCCTTCGATCCAGCAGCAGGGCGCGGACCGGATCCTGATCCAGGTGCCCGGCGAGCAGAACCCGGAGCGGCTCGAGAAGCTGCTCGGCTCCACCGCCAAGCTCGAGTTCCGCATGCTCGCCGACAGCCCCTCGGGCGACGTCGACATGCTGCCCTCCAAGGACGAGAAGGGCGCCAAGGTCCCGGTGGAGCGCCGGGTCATGGCCGACGGCGGCGAGCTGACCGACGCGCAGCCGTCCTTCGACCAGCAGTCCCACGAGCCGATGGTGAGCTTCAAGTTCAACCTGCGCGGCGCGCAGCGCTTCGGACAGGCGACCTCGGAGAATATCGGCCGGCGCATGGCGATCGTGCTCGACAACGAGGTCGTGTCGGCCCCGGTGATCCGCTCGGCGATCACCGGCGGCTCGGGCCAGATCACCGGCAATTTCACCGTGCAGCAGGCCAACGATCTGGCGGTCCTGCTGCGCGCCGGCGCGCTGCCCGCGAAATTCACCGTGGTCGAGCGCCGCGTCGTCGGCCCGGGCCTCGGCCGCGACTCCATCGAGGCCGGCAAGCTCGCGACCCTGGTGGCGGCGGCCCTCGTCGTGACCTTCATGTTCGCGACCTACGGGACCTTCGGTTTCATCGCCAACATCGCCCTCATCGTCCACGTCGGGCTGATCCTCGGCCTGATGTCGGTGCTGGAGGCGACCATGACGCTCCCGGGCATCGCCGGCATCGTGCTCACCATCGGCACCGCGGTGGATTCGAACGTGCTGATCTACGAGCGCATGCGCGAGGAGCAGCGGGCCGGCCGCTCGCTGATCTCGGCGCTGCAGGCGGGCTTCGACCGGGCCTTCGCCACCATCATCGACTCGAACTCGACCATGGCGATCGCCGCCCTGATCCTGTTCTTCCTCGGCTCGGGCCCGGTGAAGGGCTTCGCCGTGGTCTTCATCCTCGGCATCCTCACCACGGTCATCACCGCGGTGACGCTGACCCGGATGATGATCGCGGTGTGGTACAATACGTTCCGGCCGAAGACCCTGCCGTTCTGATTAGTCTGGGAGGCCATCGAGGGAGCGCGGGCGGCGCGACGTGACCCCCCTGTCCCGCACGGGAGAGGGGACCCGCGCCTCGACCGTCCTCCATCGCGATGTCCGCGAATAGAGTACCGACCATGCGCCTGCTCCGCCTCTGGCCCGATGAATCGCATTTTGACTTCATGCGATTCCGGCGCTTCACCTTCCCGCTCTCGGCGGTGCTGTCGCTCGCGACCGTGGCGCTGTTCCTGACGATCGGCCTGAATTTCGGCATCGACTTCAAGGGCGGCACCCTGGTGGAGCTGCAGGCGAAGTCCGGCACCGCGGACGTGGCGTCGATCCGGCACACGGCCGCGGGCTTCGGCTTCGGCGAGCCGGAGGTTCAGGAACTCGGCAACCAGGGCACCGTGCTGGTCCGCCTGCCGCTCCAGCCCGGCGAGCAGGGCCAGACCGCGGTGATGAACAAGGCGCACGCCGCCTTTGACAAGGATTACGATTTCCGCCGCACCGAGACCGTCGGTCCGCGCGTCTCCGGCGAGCTCGTCCAGTCCGGCACGCTCGGCGTCGTGCTCTCCGTCGTGGCGGTGCTGCTCTACCTCTGGTTCCGGTTCGAGCGGGAGCTGGCGCTCGGCGCCATCGTGGGCACCCTCCACGACATCGTTCTGACCGTCGGCGTGTTCATCATCAGCCGGATCGAGTTCAACATGACCTCGATCGCCGCGATCCTGACGATCGTCGGTTACTCGCTGAACGAGACCGTGGTGGTGTTCGACCGGACCCGCGAGCTCATGCGCCGGTACAAGACCATTCCGACCGTCGACCTGCTCAACCTGTCGATCAACTCGACCATGTCGCGCACGGTGATGACGTCGATCTCGTCGGCGCTGTCGCTGCTGGCGCTGGTGCTGTTCGGCGGCGAGGCGATCAAGGGCTTCGCGGTGGTGATGCTCTGCGGCGTCCTGATCTGCACCTACTCGGCGATCTTCGTCTCGACGCCGGTGTTGATCTATCTGGGCCTGATGCTCTCGGGCGCCCGCGTGGCCTCGGAGCGGTCCGGCGTCCCGCAACCGGCGGAGTAGTCCCTTTCCCGAGATGGCCGATCAGCCAAGCCCGAAGAGCTTCGACTCCGGCTTCGTGCCGGGGCGGCACATCATCGACACCTACGGCAACGGCGGATTCCGCTTCGCCGGGATGTCGCATCGCGGCTCGATCCTGCTGCTGCCCTCCGGGGTCCGCGCCTGGGACGTGACGGAGCCGCGGGCCATCGACCGCACGGCCCTGCGCCCGGTTCAGGCCGAGGCCGACGGCATCGAGCTGCTGCTCGTCGGGACCGGCCTCGACATCGCGGCGATCGATCCCGCGCTCCGGGGCTGGCTGAAGGATCTCGGCGTCGGCCTCGACGTGATGCAGACCGGCGCCGCGGCCCGGACCTACAACATCCTGGTGGCCGAGAACCGCAAGGTCGCCGCCGCGCTGATCGCGGTGGCCTGATGCCGGAGGTCGACGGCCAGACCGCCGAGACCGGGCTCGCCTTCGCGCAGTCCCACTGCGAGGGCCTCGTGCGGGCCGGCGACCCGGACCGCTACTACGCGACCCTGTTCGCCCCGGCCGCCGCCCGCCCGCACCTCTTCGCCCTCTACGCCTTCTCGTTGACCATCGCGCGGGTGCGCGAGGCCGTCTCGAACCCGATGGCCGGCGAGATCCGCCTGCAATGGTGGCGCGACGCCCTGCAGGGCGAGGCGCGCGGCGACGTGCGCGCCAACCCGGTGGCGGCCGCCCTGGAGGAGGCGATCCGGGCGAACCGCCTCGGGCGCCAGCCCTTCGTCGACCTGATCGACGCCCGCGTCTTCGACCTCTACGAGGACCCGATGCCCCGGGTGAACGACCTCGAGGGCTATTGCGGCGAGACCGCCTCGGCGCTGTTCCGGCTGGCGAGCCTCGTGATCGGCAACGGCACCGAACCGGGCGGTGCGGGCGCGGCCGGGCATGCCGGCGTGGCGTACGGCATCACCGGGCTCCTGCGCGCCCTGCCCTGGCACGCCCGCGCGGGGCAAGTCTACCTGCCGGCCGACATCCTCGGCCGTTACGGCGTCACCCGCGAGGATATCGTGACGGGCCGCGGCGGTCCGGGCCTGCGCCGGGCCTGCGCCGACCTGCGCGCCCTCGCCCGGCAGCACCTGAAGGCCTTCGAGGCGGCCCGCCCAACCATCGCGCCCTCGGCGGGCGCCGCCTTCCTGCCCACGGCCCTGGTGGAGCCCTACCTCGCCGCCATGGAGCGGGCCTCCTACGACCCGCTCAACACGCCCGTCGAGCTGCCGCGCTGGCGCCGGCTGTGGCGCCTGTGGTGGGGGGCGCGGCGCGTCGGATAGCGGCGGCGTCTTTGCGAGCGGGGCGAAGCAATCCAGCGGCGCCACGCCTGCGGAGGGCGCGCGGCCACGGGTCGCTTCGCCGCGCGCGATGACGGAGGGTTGTCAGAGTACCTGCGCCAGTCCCGGCACCAGGGCCGCCAGACGCACCGGCGCGCCGAGCTCCGGCTCGGCCTCCGGCGTCGCCAGCACCGCCACCCGGCAGCCGCCGTCGCCGCGCAGGCCCGTCACCAGCCGTCCGCCCGGTTCCAGGGCCGCGCGCCAGTGCGATGGGATCGCGGGAACGCTGCCGTGGACGAGGATCCGGTCGAAGCCGCCGTCCGGCAGGTCCGGAGCCAAGCCGTCCGCCCGGACCACATGCACCTCGGACAGGGCCGCGAGCCGCCGCGTCGCCGCCCCGGCCAGCGAGGTGTAGCGCTCCAGGCTGAGCACCGCCCCGGCGCCCAGCTGGGCGAGCAGCGCGGTCACGTAGCCCGAGCCCGTGCCGATCTCCAGGACGCGCTGGCCGGGCTCGATCCGCAGCTGCGCCAGCATCAGCGCCACCGTCGACGGCGCCGTCATCGAGGCTCCGCACGACAGCGGCAGGGCGATGTCGCGCCGCGCGTGCTCCCGATGCGGCGGCGGCGCGAAGGTGTCCCGCGGGACCTGCTCCATGGCCCGCAGCACCGCGGTATCGCGCAGGCCGCGGCCCCGGAGCGCCATCACGAAGGCCGCGTTGCCGGCAGCCTCCTCCAGGCTGCCCAGATCGATCACTCGGCGAAAGCCTGCGCGAAGCGCGTCAGCGTCGGCTCGTCGGTGAGGTCGAGGCGCAGGGGCGTCACCGAGATCCGCTTCTCGGCGATGGCCTTGAGATCCGAGCCGTGGCCCGGCTCGAACCGGGCCTTGGCGAAGGCCAGCCAGAAATACGGGTTGCCGCGCCCGTCGACACGCGCGTCGATCGACAGCAGCGCCTGGTTGCGGAAGCCCTGCGCCGCCACCGCGACGCCCTGCACGTCGGCCGGCTCGCAGTCCGGGAAGTTCACGTTGACCAGGATGCCGGGCTCGATCCCGGTCTCCAGGATCTTCCGGACGACCTTCGCGCCGTGCGTCCGGGCGCAGTCCCACTTGAGCGCGCCGCGCCCGCCCGCGCCGTAGGCCTGGCTCATGGCGATGGAGCGGATGCCGAGGATCGTCCCCTCCATGGCGGCCGCGATCGTGCCCGAATAGGTCACGTCCTCGGCGACGTTCTGGCCGCGGTTGACCCCCGACAGGACGAGGTCCGGCCCGTGATCGCCCAGGATGTGGCGCACGCCCAGGATCACGCAGTCCGACGGCGTGCCCTTCACGGCGAAGCGCTGCTCCGAGACTTGCCGCAGCCGCAGCGGATCGTTGAGCGAGAGCGAGTGCGACACGCCGGACTGGTCGCTCTCCGGCGCCACGACCCAGACGTCGTCCGAGAGCTCGCGGGCGATCTCCTCCAGGGTACTGAGCCCCGGCGCGTGGATGCCGTCGTCGTTGGTGACCAGGATGCGCATCAGCGGGTGCCCTCGATCCGGTTGAGCCCGCCCATGTAGGGGTGGAGCACCGACGGGATGGTGATGCTCCCGTCCGGGTTCTGGTAGTTCTCCATCACGGCGATGAGCGCGCGGCCGACCGCGACGCCCGAGCCGTTGAGCGTGTGGATATAGGCCGGCTTGCCGTCCTTGCCCCGGTAGCGGGCATTCATCCGCCGGGCCTGGAAGTCGCCGCAGACCGAGCAGGACGAGATCTCGCGGTGGGTGCGCTGGCCGGGCACCCAGACCTCGATGTCGTAGGTCTTCTGGCTGGCGAAACCCATGTCGCCGGTGCAGAGCGTCATCACCCGGTAGGGCAGATCGAGCTTCTTCAGCACCGCCTCGGCGCTGGTCAGCATCCGCTCGTGCTCGTTGGCGGATTCCTCCGGCGTCGTGATCGAGACCAGTTCCACCTTGCTGAACTGGTGCTGGCGCAGCATGCCGCGGGTGTCCCGCCCCGCCGCCCCGGCCTCGGCCCGGAAGCAGGGCGTCAGGGCGGTGAAGCGCAGGGGCAGCTCCTCCTCGCGGAGGATCGCCTCGCGCACGAGGTTCGTCAGCGGCACCTCGGCGGTGGGCACGAGCCAGAAATGCTCGTCGCTGACCGGCGCGGCATCCGCGCCCGCCTGCCCCTGCAGCGACCTGACGTAATCGAGGCCCTTGAAGACCGAGAACTGGTCGTCCTCGAACTTCGGCAGCTGCGCGGTGCCGAACATGGCGGCGTCGCGCACCAGCACCGGCGGCGCCACCTCCAGGTAGCCGTGCTCCTGCGTGTGCAGGTCGAGCATGAACTGGCCGAGCGCCCGCTCCAGCCGCGCGAGCTGGCCCTTCAGCACCACGAAGCGCGAGCCGGACAGCTTGGCCGCCGCCTCGAAATCCATCAGGCCCGCGGCCTCGCCGAGCTCGAAATGCTCCTTGCCCTCGGTCAGCCGCTCGCGGGTCGCGGCGTGGCTGCGATAGAGGACGTTGCCGTGCTCGTCCGCGCCCTCCGGCACGTCGGACTTCGGCCGGTTCGGGATCGCGGCGAGGCGGTCTGCCAGGGTCTTGTCGGCCGCGTCCTGCGCCGCCTTCAGCTGCGGCTCGGCGCCCTTCAGGGCCGCGACCTCGGCCATCAGGGCGGCGGCGCGCTCCTCGTCCTTGGCCTTCTTGGCGCCGCCGATCTCCTTGGCCAGCGCGTTGCGCCGCTCTTGGTTGGCCTGCGCGGCCGAGACCGACGATTTCCGCGCCTCGTCGAGGGCGATCAGCTCGGCCGAGAGCGGCGCGAGGCCCCGGCGTTGGAGGTCGCGGTCGAAGGCGTCCGGGTTCTCCCGGATGGCGCGGATGTCGTGCATCGAGTCGGCTCGGGTCTTCTGCGCGGCGTCGAGCGCGCGGGTCCCGCTTTGCCGCATCGCGTCCGGTGGGACAAGCGCGCGGGAGCGTCCGAGCCGGCCGTCAGCCCTTCGGCGGCGCGAGCTTCAGCTGGTCGATCGCCCAGAGCCACGTGCCGTCCGCCTGCTCGCGGGCGACCTCCACCGAGAATGCGCCGTTGGGCAGCCGCGCGAAGGTCATGGCCAGCGCGCCGTTGCGCAGCGGCGGCGGCGTTTCCGGCGCCGGGAAGTCGGATTTGCGCGCCAGCAGGTCGGCGTAGAAGGTCCGGATCTCGGCGTGCCCCGTGGCGACGATGCGACCCGCCGCCAGCACCGCGTCGGGTTCGTAGAGGGCGACGAGGCCCTCGACGTCGCCGGCATTGGCGCGCTGATTGAACAGGGCGGCGAGCGCCTCGGGGGCGCGGGCGGGCTCTCGCGTCTGGTCCTGCATGGCGTCTCCTCACTCCGGGCATTGCGGCCATTGCGGCCATCGCGGCCGTTCGGTGCTGCGGCAATGCGCCGGGCGGCCGATCTTTCCCCGACGCGCGTCATTTCAGGCGCGTGCCGTGGCGGTCGGCCACCGACACGGCGACCGGAATCCCGGCCTTCACGCTCTCCGAGACGGTGCAGAACCGCTCGAACTGCTCCAGCACCCGGTCGATCCGCGGCATGTCGGCGGCGGCGGCGCCGAGCTGGATGTGGACGCCGATCCCGGTCAGGCGCAGCCGCCCTCCGGCGTTGCGCTCCACCCGGCAGGACGCCTCGGCCGCGACGCCGCGCGCGTCCTGGCGGAACTTGCCCAGGGCGAAGACGAGGCTGGCGCAGAGGCAGTTCGCGACGCCGGAGATCAGGAGCTGCTCGGGAAACGGCCCGGTCCCGTCGCCGATCGGGGGCGCCTCGTCGGTGCGCAGCGCCGGGAGGGCCGCGCTGAAATCGACCGTGAAGACGTAATCCGCGACCTGGGTGATCCGGATCGTCGGTTCCGCTTCCATCGATACTCCCCGGAGGACGTTTCGGCGCGACCGGCCGGGTATACCAACGCTCGATCCCGGTTCGCGTTCGGGAGGACCGCGCCATGCGTCCGGAAACGGATGATTTCCCCGGTTCTTCCCCGTAGAACCGGCCGCCTGACCTACCCGCACGCGAACCCCCCGATCCGATGACGAGCCCCGCCACCCTCGACACCCTGATGCCGCTCCTGGAGCGCATCGCCACCGCGCTGGAGCGGACCGCGCCCGCCGTCCCGCCAGCCTTCGACCCGAGCGCTGCCGACGCGTTCCTGTGGGGGCCCGAGCGCCGGCTGACCCCGGTGCCGCAGGTGGCCCGGGTGGAGATGGGCCTGCTCACCGGCATCGACCGGGCGCGCGACACCCTGGTGGAGAACACCGAGCGCTTCGCCCGCGGCCTGCCGGCCAACAACGCCCTGCTGTGGGGCGCCCGCGGCATGGGCAAGTCCTCGCTGGTCAAGGCGGCCCACGCCGAGATCAACGCCCGTCGGCCCGCCGGCAGCCTGCCGATGAAGCTCGTCGAGATCCACCGCGAGGACATCGAGGCGCTGCCCGACCTGATGGCCCTGCTGCGGCCGGACCCGCACCGCTGGCTCGTCTACTGCGACGACCTCTCCTTCGACGCCGACGACACCTCGTACAAGTCGCTCAAGACGGCGCTCGACGGCGGCATCGAGGGGCGGCCGGGGAACGTGCTATTCTACGCCACATCGAACCGCCGCCACCTGCTCGCCCGCGACATGGTGGAGAACGAGCGCTCGACCGCCATCAACCCCGGCGAGGCGGTGGAGGAGAAGGTCTCGCTCTCGGACCGGTTCGGCCTCTGGCTCGGTTTCCACAAGTGCAGCCAGGACGAGTACCTAGCGATGATCCGCGCCTACGCCGACCGCTACGGCCTCGCCGTGGCGCCGGACCAGCTGCGCGCCGAATCCCTGGAATGGGCCACCACCCGCGGCTCGCGCTCGGGACGGACCGCGTTCCAGTTCATCCAGGACCTAGCCGGGCGGCTCGGCAAGACGCTGGACTGAGGGGCGCCGCCGAGCTCCTGTCGTCATCCGCGTCCTGGTTGATGGCGTCGGCCGCGCCGTCTTTGCGAGCGGAGCGAAGCAATCCAGGCAGCGCCACGCCTGGCAATGTCGCGCTGCCCTGGGTCGCTTCGCTCCGCTCGTGATGACAGAGGGCGCGCTAGCGCCCGCTCGACCCGAACCCGCCCGCGCCCCGCTCCGAGCCGGGGCCGGGCGCGCCCTCCAGCACAGTCAGCGCCGGCCGCGTGATCCGCGTGAAGACGAGCTGCGCGATCCGCTCGCCCGGCTCGATCCGCACGGGCTCGGATGCGTCGCGATTCCAGGCGGAGACCAGCAGCGGACCCTCGTAATCCGCGTCGATCACACCGGTGCCGTTGCCGAGCACCAGTCCGTCCCGGTGTCCGCGGCCCGAGCGCGGGAAGATCAGCCCGCACCAGGCGGGATCGCGGATCAGCACGCTGACCCCCGCCGGGATCAGGACCGCCTTCCCCTGAGGCTGCAACTCCAGGGGCGCGTCGAGGCAGGCGTGCAGGTCGAGGCCGGCCGCGGCCGACGAACCCCAGCGCGGGAAGCCCCAGCCCGGCAGGCGCGGGTCGAGCAGCCGCAGCCCGACCTCCGGCAGGTCGCTCACGCGGTCATCCGCGCGATCGCCTCGGCCATGGCGAGCGTCCGCCGGGCGGCCTCGATGTGGAGGCGCTCGACCATCTTGCCGTCCACCGCGATGACCCCGCGCTCGCGGTTCTCCGGCGCGTCGAACACGTCCATCAGCCGGCGGGCCTGCGCGATCTCCTCGGCATCCGGCCCGAAGGCGGCGTTGGCCGGGCCGATCTGGCTCGGGTGGATCAGCATCTTGCCGTCGAAGCCGAGGTCGCGGCCCTGCGCGCACTCGGCCTCGAACCCGGTCGCGTCCTCGAGGTCGGTGAACACGCCGTCGATCGCCTCGATCTCGTAGGCCCGGGCGGCAGCCAGGACGTTCATCAGCCAGGGCAGCAGGGCGGCCCGCCCCGGCGGCCGGATCCGCGACGCCTTCAGCAGGTCGTTCGGGCCGATCACCAGGGCGCCGAGCCGGCCGTCCACGTCCCGGGCCGCGCCCGCGATCTCGGCGGCGTTCACCACCGCCATCGGCGTCTCGATCATCGCCCAGACCCGCGTCGCCAGGGGCGCGCCGAGGCGGCGCAGGCGGGAGCCCACGGCGATCAGCGCGTCGGAGGTCCGGACCTTCGGCACTAGGATCGCGTCCGGGGCGGCCGGCGCGAGCGCCACGAGGTCGGCCTCGCCGTCCTCGGTCTCCGGCGGGTTGATGCGGACCACGACCTCGCGCGGGCCGAAGCCCCGCGCGGCGACCGCGGTGGCGACCTGGGCGCGGGCCGCCGCCTTCGCGGCGGGGGCGGTGCCGTCCTCGAGGTCGATCAGGATCACGTCGGCGGGGAGCGACCGCGCCTTCTCCAGCGCCCGGGCGTTGGAGCCCGGCATCGCCAGCACGCTGCGACGGGGACGGATCTCGCTCATCACGCTTCTCCCGGGCCGGCGGCGCCCTCGGCGACGCGGATAGCTTTCCGCGCGCATCCCGGCAAGAACGCGGGCCGGAACGGCGGCCGCACGCACCGCGGCGGGGGAATGGCATGGCGCGCTGGATCGCGGGACTGGACGGCTGCCGCGGCGCCTGGGCGGGCGCGCTCCTCGACCTCGACGACCCCGACCGGCACCGCTGCGCCCTGTTCCCCGACGTCGCCGCGCTCCTCGACGCGCCGGAGCGGCCCGGCATCGTCGGGATCGACGTGCCGATCGGGCTGCCCGACCGGATCACCGGCGGCGGCCGCGGCGCCGACCGGGCCGCGCGCGCCCGGCTCGGGCCGGCGCGGGCCTCGGTGTTCCCGATGCCGCCGCGGAGCGCGGTCTACGCCCCCGACTACGCCGCCGCGAAGGCCGCCTCGCGGGCCGCGAGCGACCCGCCCTTCGCGCCGTCGATCCAGGGCTACAACATCTTCCGCTACGTCCGCGCGGTCGACACGCTCCTGCGGGAGCGCCCGGAGGCGCGCGCGCGGGTCCACGAGGTCCATCCCGAGGTGGCCTTCCACGCCCTCAACGGCGGCCGGCCGCTCGGCTTGCCCAAGAAGGGCAGGCGCGCCCGCGAGGGGCTGGACCTCCGGCGGGCGCTCCTCGCAGCGGCGGGCCTGCCGGACGCGCTGATCGGGTCCCGGGTCAAGGGCGTTCCGGAGGACGACCATCTCGACGCGCTGGCCGCCCTCGTGGTGGCCCGCGACATAAGCCTCGGACAGGCCGTGCCGCTGCCGGATCCGCCCGAGCGCGACGCCTTCCGGCTCCCCGTCGTGATCTGGGCACCGGCGCCCCGCCCGCCGTCCTGAACCGGCGCCCCGCACCTCCGCCGGGCGCGTCGGCGACCGCAACGTGCTGTTTTGCACGCAGGCGCGCGCGCGGCCGGTGTCCGTCCCCGACGCGCGCTCTAGCTCTGGCTGCATGAGCGCCGCGAACCCCCTGCCCGTCCGACACATCGCCCGCGCGATCGTCCTCGATCCGCGGGACCGGATCCTGCTCATCGCCTACACGTCGGTCCACGCGAGGGGGCCGGACGGGGCGCCGCTCCGGTTCTGGTTCATGCCCGGCGGCGGCCTTGAGCCCGGCGAGGACCACGTCACCGCCTGCCGGCGGGAACTCGAGGAGGAGATCGGCCGGGGCGACGCCGCGATCGGCCCGCAGGTCGCGGCCTGCGACGGCCCGTTCCACCTGTTCCGTCAGGCACGGGACGCCCGGGAGCGCTACTTCCTCGTCCGCCTGCCCGACGACCGGGTCGACACGAGCCGGCTCGCCGAGACCGAGGACAACCCGCTGATCGGGACGCGCTGGTGGCCGCTCGACGAGTTGCGCGCTAGCGGTGAGCACGTCGAGCCGGCCGGTCTCGCGGATCTGGCGTCGGACCTCGCGCGCGGGACTATTCCGGCCCAGCCGCGCGTTCTTGCTTGGCGAGGACTTTGATTTCACTCCCGCTGTCGCGGATTTGTCTAACTGGAGACGACTTTATGTTCCCCGTCTACCTGACCGAAGGCTACCGGTCCTTCCTCCTCGACCGCTTCCCGACCGAGCGTCGGCGCTTCGCGCAGCTCGCCTCGACGCAGAATCCGGAGATCCTTGTCATCAGCTGCTGCGACAGCCGGGTCTCGCCCAGCGCGATCTTCAATGCCGGCCCGGGCGAGCTGTTCACGATCCGCAACGTCGCCAACCTCGTGCCGGTCTACCAGCCGGACGGCCAGTATCACGGCACCTCGGCGGCCCTGGAATTCGCCGTCCAGGCCCTGGAGGTGAAGCACATCGTCGTCCTCGGGCATGCCACCTGCGGCGGCATCAAGGCCTGGGCCAACAAGGCGAAGCCGCTCTCGCCCGGCGACTTCATCGGCAAGTGGGTCTCGCTCGTGGGTCAGGCCGAGGACAAGGCCGGCGATCCCGCCGCGCCGAACTACCTGACCAAGCTGGAACATGCCGTGGTCGTCCAGAGCATGGAGAACCTGCTGACCTTCCCGTTCGTGAAGGAGCGGGTCGACGACGGCCGCCTCGAGATCCACGGCGCGCATTTCGGCGTGGCCAGCGGCTCCCTGCTGGTGCGCGATCCGCAGTCCGGCGAGTTCAAGCCGCCGATCGACACGACCGGCCAGTCGGTCCGTTCCGTCGCCGCCATCGCGTGCGAGTGAGCGCACGGCGCGGGCGCTGAGATTCGGGACCGGTCGGCCGGTCCCGGATCCGATGATGCTGGGACGCGCCGGCGCGGCGCGTCCGCGAAGGTCGTTCGCCGCGGTCGGCCGGCGATCATCCTGGCTCGAACAGCCATCGACATGAGAAAGGCGGCGGGCTCGCGCCCGCCGCCTTCTCGTTCGGCCCGGCCGAGGCCGGGCCGTCGAAGTCCGTGCCGCTTACATGGCGCCCGGGAGACGCTCGGCCTGCTGCAGGTGCATCTGCAGGGCCGGCAGGGCCTGCTGGGCGTAGTTGCGCAGGGCCGGGTTCGGGCCGCCCTGAGCGTAGGCCTGGGTCATCGCGATGGTCATCTGATGGGCCTGGATCTGCTGCGACGCGTACAGGCGGTCGAAGCGGGCGCCGGCCGGGGCGGCCGAGAGCTGGGCCAGCATCGCCTGCTGCTCCGGGTTCGGCGGGACGATCGTCGAGGCGCCGGTCGCCATCACGTCGCCGCGGCCGATCTGGCCACCCGCGGCGGCGCCGCGCGCCGCGCCGGCACCCGCGCCCTCGAGGCCGCCGACCGGGCCGCCCGCCAGGGTGCCGCCGACCACGCCGGTCGCCGCGCCGACGCCGGCGCCCACGGCGCTGCCCGCCACCGCGATCGGGGCGGTGACCAGGCCACCGAGGCCCGGATCGCCGGCGACGCCGTTCATCTGGCCGCCGGCCAGGGCGACGTTGGCGGCGCGGTGGTCACGGAGCACCTCCTGGGCGTAGGAGCGGATGCGCGGGTTGCGCGACTTGGACAGGGCGATCTGCGAGGACTGGATCTCGAAGGCGTTCGCCTGCATCGACTGCATGCGGAAGTCGTTGGCGCTCTGGGCCATGGCCGGGGTCGACAGCGCCAGGACGAGCGCGGACGCGGCAGCGTAGTTCTTCAGCATCGGGACCTCTGTTCGAGATGGGCACGCGAACCGCGGAAGGACGCCGCATGTGCAGCACGGACGCCTCGGCAGACGACGTCGCAGGCAACTCGGAGCCGGCGGGTTCGCGAATTGGTCCGTCAACGAGGCTATCGGCTTATGGTTCCTGCCGTTTTCGCATCGGACAATACGGTTCCCGAGCGGATCTAATCCGGCGCGCGTGCCCTCTCGGTGGATCCCGCAGGATGCCGATCGCGCTCGTCCGGGACGGTGGCCTCGGCGGGTGGGTCCTTCCGGCCGCACCTCCGGGCAGGGCTCGAAGCGCGACGCGCGCGGGCAGCCCGTGATCGTCGTCGCCGTCCAGATCCTCCGCGCCGCCGCCGCCCTCATGGTGGCATGGCATCACGCGCGGCACGAGGCGGGCCTCCTCGCTGACCGGGGCGCCGGCCCGGCGCTCGATCCCGCGACGCTGCTGCCCTGGTGGGGCGGAGTCGACCTGTTCTTCGTGATCTCCGGCTTCGTCATCGTCCATGCCGGCGGCCGGCTCGCGGGCCGGTCGGGCGGCCGCGCCCGCTTCCTCGCCCACCGGGTCGCCCGGGTGGTGCCCCTCTACTGGCTGGTGAGCCTGCTCTACCTCGTCCTGGCGCTCGCGCGGCCGGACCTTCTGGGCGAGGCCGCCGCGCTGGTGCGCGACCCGGTCGCCCTCGCGGCGAGCTTCCTGTTCTGGCCGGCGGCCCGCCCCGACGGCACCGTCCAGCCGCTCTACGGCCTCGGCTGGACCCTGAACTACGAGGCGGCCTTCTACGCACTCTTCGCCGCGGGTCTCGGCTTCGGGCGGCGCGGCGCCGTCGCGTGGCTGTGCGGGAGCTTGGCCGTCCTCGTGGCGGTCGGCGCCCTCGTGCCGGGCCTGCCGGTGCCGCTGCGCTTCTGGTCGGATCCGATCGTACTCGAATTCGCCGCCGGCGCCGGTCTCGCCCTCGCCTGGGGCGCGGGGTTCCGGCCGGCCCTCCCCCTGCGGGTCGGGCTCGCGGTGCTGGGCGTGCTGGGGCTGATCCTGGCCGCGCGGGTGCTCGCGGGTCTCGGCGAGGCCGACGGGTTCCTGCGCCCGCTCCTCGTCGGCGGGCCGGCCGTCCTGCTGGTGGCGGCCGCCCTCGGGCCACCCCGCGACGCGGCCGCGGTCGCGCGGCTGCCGTCCCCCGTGCGCGGGCTCGTCGCGCTCGGCGACGCGTCCTACGCCCTCTACCTCGTGCACCCGTTCGCGCTGCGCCTCGTGCGCGAGGCGCTGCTCCGGCTCGGCCTTGCCCCCGCCCTGCATCCCTGGGCCGGCATGGCGCTGATGCTCGCGGGCAGCGCCGCGGCCGCGCTCGTGGTCCACCGCCTCGTCGAGCGGCCCCTGACCCGGGCCCTCCGGAGGCGGCTCGATCCGGGCGCGCCGCAAAACCGTGTGCGCGCCGTGCCGGCCCCGGTTCCACCGCGCGGCCGGGAGGATTAGCCTCGCCTGCCCGAGGAGAAGGCCAGCATGAAGACCCTGCTCGTTCCCGTCGCGATGCACGACGCCCTGCCCTCCGTCTTCGAGACGACCCGGCTGGCGGCCACGCGCTTCGGCAGTCTGATCGAGGGCGTGTCTCTGCGCCCGGCGCTGGCCGAGTACGTGCCGGTCGACATGGTCGGCGGCATGACGTGGCTGCGCGACGAGGAGGCCGACCGGGCCGAGGCCGAGGAGGCGGGCGGCCGCTTCGTGGCCTTCATGGACGGCGCCGGCATCCCGCGGCACGCCCGCGACGGGCTCTGCATACCGGACCGGGTGCCGGATGCCGGACCGCGCTACCGCTGGCGACAGGACGTCCCCACCGGCGACGCGTTCCTCGGGCAGTACGCGCGGCTGTTCTCGGCAACGGTGGTCGGGCGTCCCGGCACCACCGACAACGCCCCGCGCATGACCACGTTCGAGACGGCCCTGTTCGAGAGCGGCCGCCCGATCCTGCTGGCGCCGCCTACGGCACCGGCCAGCCTCGGTGACGCCGTGGTCATCGCCTGGAACGGGTCGACCGAGACCGCCCGGGCGGTGGCTTTCGCGATGCCGTTCCTGCGGCGGGCCGAGCGGGTGCTCGTGCTCAGCGTCGAGGGCGGCATGGTGCCGGGCCCGACCGCGCAGGATCTCGCCCAGGCCCTGGCCTGCGAGGGTGTGGACGCGTCGCACCGGGCCCTGCCGGCCGGCCGGCGCGTGCCCGGCGAGACCTTTCTGGCGGAGGCGAAGGCGTTCGGCTGCGATCTTCTCATCAAGGGCGCCTACACCCAGAGCCGCCTGCGCCAGATGATCTTCGGCGGCGTCACCAGCCACGTTCTCGCCCACGCCGACATGCCGGTGCTGATGGCGCATTGAGCGCTCCGCGAGCCCGGCCGACGGATTGCGGCACCGCATGTCCTTCGGCGCCGGGAACCCTGCCCGGTGACCAGCGTTCGGGTCCCGCGGCCGGACGGCACGCCCATTGTCCACACGCTTGGAAAGGAGCCCCGTGAAGAGCCCCGTCAGACGTCTCTTCCTCGCCGGCCTTCTGGCGATCGCGACCATCCCCGCCGCACGCGCTGAGCCGGCGACCGTCCGGTTCCGCGGCACCGTGGTCCAGGCCGATTCGGAGCGCGTGGAGATCCGCCGCACCAGCGGCAGCACCCTGGCCGTGCGGATGGGCCCCCGGACCCGCATCTACGCGGTGAACGGCGCCAGCCTGCGGGCGATCAAGCCGGAGAGCTACGTCAGCGTCCTCGGTGCGTCCGATTCCGAGCCGCGGCAGGCGACCGCCGTGACCCTGTACTCTCCGTCCGAGCGCGGGTTCGAGGCCGGCAGCCAGACCTGGGACACCGCGCAGGGCGCGCGCCTCACCGCCGGCTGGGTGGCCGACGTGCAGCGGGGCGCGCCGATGCGTCTGACCCTCGCCTATAACGGCGGCCAATCGTCCTTCGCGATCCCCGACGACACGCCGGTGACGCAGTTCTCGCCTGGTGAGAAGGCGATGCTCCAGCGGGGCGCCGCCGTGACGATCTTCGCGCGCCCGGACGAGGACGGCGGGCTGATGGCGGGGACGATCGCGGTGGGCCGCCAGGGCGTCGTGCCGGGTCTCTGAGCCGATCGGGCCGCTGCGTCACCGACGGCGCAGCAAACCCGCGCGCCGACGCGGAAGCTGCGCTACACCGGTCGGCGATGACCGAGCCCGCCTTCACCCTCGACCCGCGCCTGTCGGCTGACACCGCCGAAGTGGGCGACCTCGCCCTGTGCCGCGTGCTGCTGATGGACGATGCCCGGTTCCCGTGGCTGATCCTAGTGCCGCGCCGCCCGAACCTCACCGAGATCACCGACCTCTCCGAGACCGATGCCGCGGCGCTCTGGAAGGAGATCCGCCTCACCACGGGGGTGATGCAGGCCCTATCCAAGCCCGACAAGGTGAATGTCGGCGCCCTGGGCAACGTGGTGTCGCAGCTCCACGTCCACGTGGTCGGCCGCTTCCGGTCGGATCCCGCCTGGCCGGGGCCGGTCTGGGGGTTCGAGACCCGCAAGCCCTACCCGCCCCACGCCCGCGCCCAGCTCCTCGAGCGCGCCGGCGCCCTCTTCTCCGCGGCCTGACCCTCGCATGACCGATCCCCGCGACACCCTCGGCTTCGTCCGAAACCGCCTCGACCGGCACTCGGCCGAGCAGCCCGAGGAGGCGGTGCCCGCCTTCGACACGCCCGAGGCCCGCCTCGTGCTGATCTGCGGCGACCGGATCGTGCTACGCGGGGAGACCGCGCTGACCGCGGTCGCGGAGGCGGCGGACCTCGCGGGCGGGACGCGCATCTTCCTCGGGCACCGGGACGGGCAGCCCGTCTTCGCCGCCGCCGCGCCGGCCGAGGCCGCGGAGCGCTTCTCCGAGGGGCCGACCCGTACCCTCGACCTGAGGTCGATCGCCACCGACTCCGCCGTGGAGGCCGAGGAGCTCGGCCTGCTCGCCGTGGCCAAGTCCATGCTCGACTGGCACGCCCGCCACGGTTTCTGCGCCAATTGCGGCACCGCCACCGTCTCGAAGGCCGGCGGCTTCCGCCGGGAATGCCCGAGTTGCAGCGCCCACCATTTCCCCCGGGTCGATCCGGTGGTGATCATGCTGGTGCGCCGGGGCGACACCTGCCTGCTCGGCCGGGGTCCGCATTTCCGCCCGCACATGTATTCCTGCCTCGCGGGCTTCCTGGAGCCCGGCGAGACGATCGAGGACGCGGTGCGCCGCGAGGTGTTCGAGGAGACGCAGATCCGCGTCGGCGCCGTCACCTACCGGACGTCGCAGCCCTGGCCGTTTCCGTCGTCGCTGATGATGGGCTGCGCCGCCGAGGCGCTCGACGAGGTTATCGTGACCGATCCCAGCGAGCTGGAGGATGCGCGCTGGTTCAGCCGGGCCGACGTCGCGGCCATGCTGGCGGGAACGCATCCCGAGGGGATCCTGGCGCCGCCGCCCATGGCGATTGCCAACTACCTGATGCGCGCCTTCGTGGCCGGCGAGACCTGATCCGGATCAGCCGGACGCGCCGGAGCCGCTGATCTGCAGCTCCCCCGCCGCGCCCGCGTCATCGGCCTCAGACCGCGACGCGGGCCTGCTCCGCCTGGGCCGGCAGCGCGCCACGCATCTCCGAGAAGGCCTCGCCCACCATCAGCAGCGCCGGCCCGTCGAGGCCCGCCGCCTCGACCCGGTCGGCGAGGTCGGCGGCCGTGCCGCGCAGGGCCTGCTGGTTCGGGCGGGTGGCGTTGAACACCAGCAGCGCCGGCGTCGTGGGCGCCAGCCCCTCCTCCACGGCGCGCGCCAGCAAGGCCCGCAGGGTCCGCTTCGGCATGTAGACGATCGTGGTGACGCTCGGATCGGCGAGAGCGCCCCAGTTCAGGTCGTCCGGCAGCGCCCCGCGGCGGTCGTGGCCGGTGACGAACTGGAGCCGGCGCGCGGCGTCGCGATGGGTCAGGGACAGGCCGAGGGACGCCGCCGCACCCTGCGCGGCCGAGACGCCCGGCACCACGGTCACCGGGATGCCGGCGGCCCGGCAGGCCTCGATCTCCTCGCCGGCCCGGCCGAAGACCAGCGGGTCGCCGGATTTCAACCGCACCACCTGCTTGCCGGAGCGGGCGAGCTGCACCATCAGCGCGTTGATGTCGTCCTGGCGGCAGGACGGGCCGTGGCCGGTCTTGCCCACCAGCATGGTGCGGGCCTCGCGGCGGGCGTAGTCCAGGATCTCGGGTGCGACGAGGTCGTCGTAGAGGATGACGTCGGCGTTGCGCAGCGCCCGCAGCGCCTTGAGCGTGAGCAGCTCCGCGTCGCCGGGGCCGGCCCCGACCAGCGTCACGGCGCCGCCCTTCGGAGCGGTCTCGGTCTCGCCGAGCAGCTCGGCGAGATCCCGGTCCGACGGCGCCCGGTCGGGCTCCGCGAAGGCCCGGTCGGTGAAGCGCTCCCAGAAGAACCGCCGGTCGGCGAAGCCGTGGAAGCGGGCCGTGACGCCGTCGCGCCAGTCGCGGGCGGCCGCGACCCAGCGACTGAACCCGCGGGGCAGCATCGCCTCGATCCGGGCGCGCACGGTCTGCCCGAAGACCGGGGCCGCGCCCTCGGTCGAGATGCCGACCACGAGCGGCGAGCGGTTGACGATGGCGCCGAACTTCACGTCGCAGAGGTGTGGCCGGTCCACCGCGTTGACGATGGCGCCGGCGCCGCGGGCGGCCGCCACGAAGGCGACGCACTCGGCCTCGTCCTCCATCGCGCCGATGCAGAAGGCCGCGCCCCAGAGATCGTCCGGGCTCCAGGGGCGTTCGTGCAGGACCACCTGCCCGTCGACGATCTCGCCCGGCACGGCGCGCAGCTCCTCGCCGGGCTCGGGCGCGTAGACGTCGACATGGGCGCCGGCGGCGGCCAGCACCTTCACCTTCCAGGGAGCGCCGCCGGACGAGCCGGCGAGCACCACCCGCTTGCCGCGCAGGGGGACGAAGACGGGCAGCACCGCCAGCGGCTCCAGGCCGGCAGCCTTGGTCTCGCGGGGGGCGCGGGCTGCGCGCAGGGGGGTCTCGGTCACGGGCCTGTCCTGAATCGTCCTGATCCGGCCGGTCCCGACTGCCCCCTCATCCTCGGGTACCGGAGCGGAGGCCTCGAAGGAGGCTCCAGTCGGCCGCGATCCCTGGAGCTCTTCTTCGAGGACCGCTGACGCGGGCACCTCAGGATGAGGTGATCTGACAGGAGAAGCCGATCCATCCTCGCCGGCGAGTGTATCAGAAAATCACGCGGCGCATGCGGTCTGCCCGGCCAGCATCTTGCGGATCTCCGGTATGCACGAGCCGCAATTCGTCCCGGCCTTGCAGGCGGCGCCCACCGCCTCCGCGGAGCCGGCGCCTCCGGCGATGGTCGCGGCGATAATGTCCGCGCCGACGCCGTGACAGGCGCAGACCACCGGACCCGCCGAGGCGGTCGCCGCGCGGCCCGAGAGCAGCGCCCGCCGCTCGGCGGCGTCGGGCGCCTCGGCGGCGAACAGGACCTTGGCGGCCTCCCAGTCCGGCCGCTCGGCGGCGGGGGCGTAGGCGAGGCAGGCGACGAGGCGGTCGCCGTCGTAGACCGCGCAGCGGTAGCGATCGCGGGCGTGGTCGGCATATTCCGCCAGCTCGCCGCCCGGCAGCGCCTCGCTCTGGATCAGCCCGCGCACCATCAGCGCCACGGCGCGGGAGCTGTCGGCGGTGGCGAACTGCGCGCCCCAGCCGCCGGTGATCGCGGCGCGTGCCCACCACCAGCCCTCGGGCAGCGCCACCTGTCGGCGCGTCAGCAGGAAGCCGCGGGCGCGGTAGCCGACGGACTCGACCGCCGCGGGGGTCGCCTTGAGCTCGGGCTGACCCGAGACCGGGTCGGTCATGCCCCGCACCAGCGCGCCGACCCGGGCCCGCGACGCGAAGGCGCCGCCCCAGTGCATCGGCATGAACAGGCTGCCTGGCACCACCGTGTCGGTGACCGTCACCTCCAGCTCGGCCGCGCCGTGCGCGGTCGTGAGCCGGGCGATGTCGCCCTCCGCGAGGCCGTGGGCCGCCGCGTCGTCCGGATGGACCTCGACGAACGGCACGGCGCGGTGCGCGGAGAGCCGCTGGCTCTTCCCGGTGCGGGTCATCGTGTGCCAGTGGTCGCGGACCCGGCCGGTGTTGAGCATGAGCGGGAACGCCGCCGAGGCCGCGAGCGCGAGGGCCGGCGGCTGCACCGCGACGAAGCGGGCGCGCCGGTCGAAGGTGTAGAACCGGCCGTCGCCGAACAGCCTCGCCTTCCCCTGTTGGGCGCCCCGGAAGCCGGAGCGCTTCGGGATCGGCCACTGCACCGGCAGGGCCGCCTCGTAGGCGGCGTCGCCGATGTCCGCGAGCGCGCCGAGGTCGAAATCGCGGGTGCCGTTGTTCTCGTAGGCCGAGAGCCCGGCATGCTCGCGGAAGATCGCGGCGGCGGAATCGAACGCGAAGGCCCGGCCGTGGCCGAGGCGGCGCCCGACATCCGCCAGCGCCGCCCAGTCCGGCCTGGCCTCGCCGGGGCTCGCGAGGAAGCGGCGCTGGCGCGAGATCCGGCGCTCGGAATTGGTGACCGTGCCGTCCTTCTCGCCCCAGGCCTGGGCGGGGAGAAGCACGGTGGTCTTGGCCCGCCCCCGCGCGGTGTCGGAATCCGCCACCGCCTCGGACACCACGTAGAGGTCGAGGCCGGCGAGCGAGTCCCGGATCGCGTCGGCCCGCGGCATCGAGACCAGCGGGTTGGTGCCCATCACCCACAGCGCCTTGATCTTGCCCCGGCCGATCGCCTCGAACAGGGCCACCGCCTTCATGCCCTCGCCGGTGATGATCCGCGGGGCGCCCCAGTAGCGGCGCACCCGGTCCACCTCCTCGGGGGTGAAGTGCATGTGGGCGGCCAGCATGTTGGCGAGCCCCCCGACCTCGCGCCCGCCCATGGCGTTCGGCTGGCCGGTCAGCGAGAACGGCCCCATCCCGGTCTCGCCGATCCGGCCGGTGACGAGGTGGCAGTTGATGATGCTGTTGCCCTTGTCGGTCCCCTGCGCCGACTGGTTCACCCCCTGCGAGAAGGCCGTGACCACCCGGCGGGTGCCGGCGAACAGGGCGTAGAAGGCCGCGATGTCGGCCTCGGTCACGCCGGTGACGGCGGCGACAGCCGCGAGGTCCGGCGCGATCTGGCGGGCGCGGTCGAGGGCGCCGTCGAGGCCGGCCGTGTGGGAATCGATGAAGGCGCGGTCGCGGAAACCGTTGTCCGACAGGTAGACCAGCAGGCCCGAGAACAGGGCGGTGTCGGTGCCCGGCCGGATGCCGAGGAACAGGTCGCATTCCTGCGCGGTCTGGGTCCGGCGCGGGTCGATGACCACGAACTTGGTGCCGCGGCGCTCCTTGGCGTCGGCCATGCGGCGGAACAGGACCGGGTGGCACCACGCGGTGTTGGAGCCGACCAGCACGATCAGGTCGGCCTCGTCGAGATCCTCGTAGCAGCCCGGGACCGTGTCGGAGCCGAAGGCCCGGCGGTGGGCCGCGACCGCGCTCGACATGCAGAGCCGCGAGTTGGTGTCCACGTGCGGCGTGCCGATGAAGCCCTTCGCGAGCTTGTTGGCGACGTAGTAATCCTCGGTGAGGAGCTGGCCCGAGAGGTAGAAGGCGATCGCGTCCGGCCCGTGCTCGTCCGCCACCGCGCGGAGCTTGCCCGCGACCGTGTCGAGCGCGGCATCCCACGAGACCTGGGCGCCGTCGACCTGCGGGTGGAGCAGGCGGTTCTCGAGCGACAGGGTCTCGCCCAGCGCCGAGCCTTTCGAGCACAGGCGGCCGAAATTGGCCGGGTGCTCGGAATCGCCCGCGATGGTGGCGCCGCCCTGCCCGTCCGGGGTCGCGAGCACGCCGCACCCGACCCCGCAATAGGGGCAGGTGGTCCGCACCGTCGGCGCCGCCACTGGCTGGGTCATGGCTGAATCCTCGCAGGGTCGTCCTGGGCGGGAGCAAGCTTCGCGCCGCCGTTCCCCTCCCCGCTGTGGGGAGGGGTTAGGGGTGGGGGTGGTGCAGAAGGCACCGCCCGAGCCCCATCCTGCGCCACCCCCACCTCTGGCTCCTCCCCACAAGCTCGAGCGATCCCGGGCAAGCCCGGGGTCGCCAGGGGAGGAGAGCAAGTTGCGGTTCAGTACACGTCGGCCTGATACCGCCCGGCCTTCTTGAGCGCCGCGAGATAGGCCACCGCGTCCTCGGGGCTCTTGCCGCCGAACTGCGCCGCCACGTCGATGATCGCCCGCTCGACGTCCTTGGCCATGCGCTTGGCGTCGCCGCAGACGTAGAAATGCGCGCCGCCCTCCAGCCACTTCCACAGCTCGGCGCCGTTCTCGCGCATCCGGTCCTGGACGTAGGTCTTCTCCGTCCCGTCCCGCGACCAGGCCAGGGACAGGCGGGTGAGCACCTTGTCGTCCTTCAGGCTGTTCAGCTCGTCCTTGTAGAAGAAGTCCGAGGCCTGCCGCTGGTGGCCGTAGAACAGCCAGTTGCGGCCCGGCGCCCGCGTGGCGGCGCGCTCGCGCAGGAAGGCCCGGAACGGCGCGATGCCGGTGCCGGGGCCGCACATGATCACGTCCTTCGACAGGTCGGCCGGCAGTCCGAACCCGTGCGCCTTCTGGAGGTAGACCTTCACCCTGGTCTGCTCGGGCAGGCGCTCGCCCAGGTGCGTCGAGGCCACGCCCAGCCGCAGCCGCGAGCGGTGGTTGTAGCGCACCGCGTCCACGGTCAGCGACACGCGGCCGACATCCATCTTGGGCGAGGACGAGATCGAGTAGAGCCGCGGCTGCAGCTCGTCCAAGGCCTCCAGGAAGACCTCGGCGTCGGGCCGCGCGCCCGGGAACTTGTGGAGCGCGCCGAGCACGTCGAGATAGGCGGCGTCGCCGTCCGGATCCTCGCCGGAGGCGAGCGCCTGCGCCTTCTTGCGCGCCGCCCCGGAGGTGAGCAGCGACAGCAGCTGGTACAGATTGTCGGGCGCCGCGCCGAGCGCGTAGTTGATCAGCAGGTGCTCGCGCAGGGTCCTTTCCCCGATCACCCGCTCGGGCCGGGCGCCGAGTTCCGCGATCACGGCATCCACCAGTGCGGGGGCGTTGGCGGGGAACAGGCCCAGCGAGTCGCCGACCTCGTACTGGATCGGCGTGCCGTCGAGCCCGATCTCGATGTGCCACGTCTCCTTCTCGCCGCCCGGATCGTTGAGGCGTCGACGGGACAGGAACAGCGCCTCGACCGGGTTCTCGCGGCAGTAGCCGAGCGGGCCGAGATCGGCCGCCGCCTTCGGGACGTCGTCCTCCGCCTTCGGCGCCGCGGGGACGCCCCCGGCGGCGCCGAACTCCTCGTCCAGCTTCTTGAGCATGCGCAGGGTCTCTTTGCCGCCGGGCTGGCAAAGGTTCAGGCGCGCCTCGTTCTTGAGGAAGATGGCGTTGGCGTAGTCGGCGCAGTTGTAGCCGCACTGGCCGCAATCCTGCTGGGCCATGGCGGCCATCAGCTTCTGCGGTTCGGGCCGGTCCTTGGCCATCGCCATCCGGTCGGCGATCGGCACGGACGGGTCGTGCCAGGGGGCGTCGTCGTTGTCGGCGAGTTTGGGGCCCGTGGCGGGGCCCTCGCCGGGCGCGAGCGCCGTCGCGCCCGCGACGGCGGGGCCGAGCAGGGCCGCGAAGTAGCCCGAGAGCCAGGCGCGCTGGTCCTCGTTGAAGGGCGCGGTCTCGGGGATCAGGACGAGGGGGGGCGAGACGTGCTGGGTCATGCGGCGGCCTTCAGGGCGGGCTGGTCCTCGGCGGCGTCGCGGAGCGCCTCCGCGCCGGTGCGGCTGGTGAAGGCCTGGAAGCTCTCCTCGGGGCCCTGGCGTAGGGCGAGGTAGGCGCGCAGCAGCGCCTCGACGCGGGCGGGCGCATCCTCGGCCTTCACGGCCTTCCAGATCTCGGTGCCGATCTTCGGGTTCTCGGCGAAACCGCCGCCGACCACGACGTCGTAGCCCTCGACGGTGTCGCCCTCCTCCGAGACGACGACCTTGGCGCCGATCAGCCCGATATCGCCGATGTAGTGCTGGGCGCAGCTGTGGTGGCAGCCGGTGAGGTGGACGTTCACCGGCACGTCGAGGTTCGGCAGGGCGGTCTCGACGTGGTCGGCGATGATCAGCGCGTGGCCCTTGGTGTCGGAGGCCGCGAACTTGCAGCCCTTCGCCCCCGTGCAGGCCACGAGACCGGAGCGGATGCCCGCCGCCTTGGTGGTGAGGCCGAGATCGAGCACCCGCTGCTCAACCTCGGCGACCTTCGCGTCCGGAACCCCGGAGAAGATGAAGTTCTGCCAGACGGTGAGGCGGATCTGGCCGTCGCCGCACTCGGCGGCGATCTTGGCGAGCGCCCGGACCTGATCGCTGGTCATCTTGCCGACCGGCAGGACCACGCCGATCCAGTTGAGGCCGGGCTGCTTCTGGGCGTGGACGCCGACATGGGCGAACCGGTCGGTGGCCTTCCGCGGCGCGACCTGCTCCGGCGCGACCCGGTCGAGCTTGCGGCCGAGCTTGTCCTCGACGGCCGCGAGGTACTTGTCGAAGCCCCAAGCGTCGAGGACGTACTTCATCCGGCTCTTGTTGCGGTTCGTCCGGTCGCCGTTCTCGATGAACACCCGGATGATCGCGTCGGCGACGGCGTTGCAGTCCTCCGGCTTCAGCACGATGCCGGTGTCGCGGGCGAGGTCCCGGTGGCCCGAGATGCCGCCGAGCACGAGGCGCATGTAGATGCCGGGCGGCACGGCGGCGCCGTCCAGCACTTCCACGGCCTGGAAGCCGATGTCGTTGGTCTCCTCGAGCGTCGGCATCACGCCGCTGCCGTCGAAGGCGACGTTGAACTTGCGCGGCAGGCCGTAGAGCGAGCGGTCGTTCAGGATCCAGTTGTGCCAGGACTTGGCGAGCGGGCGCGTGTCCAGAAGCTCCTGGGCGTCGATGCCGGCGGTCGAGGAGCCGGTGACGTTGCGGATGTTGTCGGCGCCCGCCCCCCGGGCCGTGAGGCCGATATCGGTGAGCCCGTCGAGGAAGGGCTGGGCGTGCTCGGGATCGATCTCCCGCACCTGCAGGTTCGCCCGGGTGGTCACGTGGACGTAGCCGCCACCGTGCTGGTCGGCGAGGTCGGCGACGCCCGCGAACTGCCAGTGGTGCAGGATCCCGTTCGGGATCCGCAGCCGGCACATGTACGAGACCTGGTTCGGCGCCACCCAGAACATCCCGTGGTAGCGCCAGCGGAAATTGTCCTCGGGCTTCGGCTGCTTGCCGGCGGCGGCCTCCTGGATGAGGCGGTTGTGGCCGTCGAACGGGTTCTCGGCGCGCTTCCATTTCTCCTGGTCGCAGAGCTTGCCGCCGTCCTTGACGGTCCGGTCCTGCGCCTTGATGTGGATCGCGTCCGGGCCCGTCGGCTCGGCCGGCGGCGCGGCCGCCCCCGCCCCGCCCGCGGCGAGGCCGCCGGTCAGGCGGACGGCGGCGATGCCGGAGGCGAAACCCTCGAGGTAGCGCTTCTGCTCGGCCTCGAACGCGCCCGCGGCGGTCTGGGTGGTGGTCTCGGACATCCGCGCCTCCTCAAGCAGCCAGGGGCTCGGGCGCGGGGCGCCCGAACATCAAGTCGTCCACGTTCTCGATCGGGTCGCCGGAGCGGATCAGCCCCTTGCAGGCGCCCTGCTCGGCGATGTCGCCGACGAACACCGCGCCGATCAGCCGGCCGCCGCGCACCAGCAGCTTGCGGTAGAGGCCGGCGCCGGGATCGGAGAGCACGATCGCCTCCGCGTCGTCGGGCGTGTCCACGATCCCGGCCGAGAAGACCGGCAGGCCCGAAACCTTCAGGCTCGTGGACAGGGCCGTGCCCCGGTACTCGGCCGGCTCGCCCGAGAGGTGGCGGGCGAGCGTGTCGGCGTGCTCGTAGGCGGGCTCGACCAAACCGTAGATCTGGCCGCGGTGCTCGGCGCACTCGCCCAGCGCGAAGATCCGCGGGTCCGAAGTGGTCATCCGGTCGTCGACCGTGATGCCCCGGCCGATCGCCAGCCCCGCTTCCTGCGCCAGCGCCACCGAGGGGCGCACGCCCACCGACATCACCACGAGGTCGGCCGGGAGCGCGGTGCCGTCCGCCAGCACGAGGCGCTCGACCCGGGACGCGCCCTCGATCCGGGCGGTGTCGGCCTTGAGGATGACGCGCACGCCCCGCGCCTCCATGGCGCGCTTCACCAGCCCGGCGGCGTGGTGATCGAGCTGGCGCTCCATCAGCCGGTCCATGACGTGGAGCAGCGTGGTCTCGACGCCGAGGCGCGCGAGCCCGACCGCCGCCTCGAGGCCCAGGAGGCCGCCGCCGATGACGATCGCCTTCGCGTGCTGCACGGCGGCACGGCGGATCGCCGCCACGTCGGCGAGGTCGCGGAAGGTGATGACGCCCGGAAGGTCCATGCCGGGCTTCGGCAGGCGGATCGGCAGGGAGCCGACCGCGAGGACCAGCCTGTCGAAGGGCAGGACGTGGGTCTCGCCCACGATGACGAGCCCGTTCTCCCGGTCGATCCGCGTCGCCGGCGCGCCGGTGATCAGGCGGATGCCGTGATCCGCGTACCAGTCGAGGCCCCGGAAGGCGCAGGCCGCCTCGTCGACCTCGCCGCCGAGCAGCGAGGAGAGCAGGACCCGGTTGTAGGCGGCCGTGGGCTCGGCCCCGATGCAGGTGATGTCGTAGCGGCCGGGCGCGGCCTCGGTCAGCCGCTCCAGGAAGCGCAGCGAGGCCATGCCGTTGCCGACGACGACCAGCCTCTCGCGCGGCGGGCCGTTCCCGGCGCCCGCGTCGTGTCCGCGTGTGTCCATGGGGGATGTCGCCATCGCTCGATCGCGTCTGGAACCTCGAGTGCAGGGTCGTTGGCGGACCGCCCACGAAAAAGCCGCTGCCGGTCGTCTCCCGGCAGGCTTCAGCCCCAGGGAGAACCGGATCAGCGGCCTCGCTGACGGCGCTGTCCGTCGCCGTTGACGGACGGGGGGAGGTTTGCAGGTTCCGTGCCAGACGCCGCGCGGTCCGCGAGCGCCGCGCGGACCCGCAGGATCGGTGGGGCGGCCGGGACGTTTCGGCCGTCGAGGCGGCGGCTTCGGCACTGCACAAAAACTGTGCGACCCGTCGCAAAAGCGATCACGGGCGGACCGGGCTTTCCGGCAGCGACAGGAAGGTCGGGAAATTTCCGGAGGCGCGTCGACGGGGGGCTACCGCGCGCACGCGATCGCCGCGTCGGCCCCGATGGGCTGACCGGCAACGCGCAGCTTCGGATTATGATGAACGTATTACGTCAGTTCTCGCGACTATAACGCCGCGAGTCGGACCGATTCTCGAGTTGTAGAATCGCAGGCGCGCAATGCCGGCGCCTGGAACGCGCCCGCATCGACGTCGCGGTCCGTTACAGGAGTGTCGACAGCATCGCCAGGAGCCCCAGCGTCGGCATCGCGCCGGCGGCCAGGACCCAGTACCAGGCGTGGTGCGATCCCGCCCGACGGTTGTCGTTGCAGGCGCGGGGCACGCGGCCGCCCCGCGTGACGTAGCGTCGAAGCTCGACCCGCCCGCGCGGATGCGAGATCAACGATCCAGTTTCGAGTTTGCGGCATCCGGGCATGGCTCAAGCACAACGGGCGAGCGTGCCCCGCGTTCCGCCGCTGTTCGCCGCGATTCCGCGCGCCGATGACGAACCGCGCGAAGTGTCGCCGTCGTCAGAGATCCGCCATCGCCGCCCGGTACAGATCCGCCCTGTAGACGGTCGCGATCGCCGCCGCGATGTCGAACTGCGCGGGCACCTGCTGCGACGCCCGCATCTGCTCCAGCAGCCACCGGGCCTGCGCGGCGCGCGGCTCCTCGACCGACGCGCCGAAGCGGATGCGCGTGCCGGGCTCGGCGGACAGGTCCGGATCGCCGAAGGCCCGGCCGACCAGGGCGGGATCGAGATCGAGATAGGTCCGGCGGGCGAGGCGATGGATCAGTTCGGTCCGGTTCTCCGGATCCGCGCACCAGCGTCCGGCCCGGGCGACCGCCCGCACCAGCGGCAGGATCGCGCCGTCGAGCCGCGCGGAGACGGCCAGCACCTTCTCGGGCGCGTTCGGCGCGAGGGCGCTGCCGTGGACCGCCACACGCCCGTGGCCGGCCGCGACCGCCACGTCGTTCCAGGGCGCGCCCGCGCAGAACCCGTCGACCAGGCCGCGCGCCAGCGCCTCCACGCAGTGCTGCGGCGGGACCACGACGGTGCGGAACGCCGCCGCGTCGAGGCCGCCGGCCTCGGCGAACAGCCGCACTTGGTAGCTGTGGCACGAGAAGGGATGCACCGTGCCGAGGGTCAGCGGGCTGCCGGCGCGGTGCCGGGCCTCCGCCACGCCCGCGAAGGCGCGGGCGACATCCGCCAGGGCCTCGCTGGCCGGGTCCATCGCGGCCCAGAGGGTGTTGGACAGCGTGACGGCGTTGCCGTCGGTGCTGAGCTGGAGCGGCACGATCAGGTCTGAGGGCGGCCCCGACAGGGCGAGCCGGCTCGCCAGCGCCAGCGGCGCCAGCATGTGCGCGCCGTCGAGATGGCCCAGCGCCAGCCGGTCGCGCAGCGTCGCCCACGAGGGCTCGGCGGTGAGGTCGAGGTCGAGCCCCTCGGCCCGGGCGAAGCCGAGTTCGTGGGCCGCGATCAGGGGCGCCGCGTCGCAGAGCGGAACGTAGCCGAGCTGGAGCCTCATCCGAGCAGGTCCGCGGTGGTGACGATCGCCCGGGCGATGTCGGCGATCTTGCGCTTCTCGTTCATGGCCTTGCGGCGCAGCTGCTTGTACGCCTCGTCCTCGGAGAGGCCCTTCATGGTCATCAGGATGCCCTTCGCCCGCTCGATCAGCTTGCGGTCGGCGAGTTCGCCCCGCGCCTCCGTCAGCTCGCGCTGGAGGCGCGCGAAGGCGTTGAAGCGCAGGATCGCGATGTCGAGGATCGACTTGATCCGTTCCGCCCGCAGCCCGTCCACCACGTAGGCGGAGATCCCGGCATCGACGGCGGCCTGCATCATGGTCGAGTCCGAGCGGTCGACGAACATCGCCACGGGCCGCTCGACCTGCCGGGAGACACCCGACATCTGCTCCAGGATGTCCCGGCTCGGGCTCTCCAGATGGATCACCACCACGTCGGGCTTGAGCGCGGCGACGCGCTCCATGAGGTCGGCGGTGTCGGGAATCACGACCACGCGCCCGATCCCGGCGGCGCGCAGGCCCTCTTCCAGGATGGCCGCGCGGGCGCGGCTCGGGTCGATCACGGCGACGGTGAGATTGGTTTCAGTCATCGTGGCCCGGTACGGGGCGGGTCTTCTTCTCGAGGCCGGCCCGGCGCGGGCCGCCGCGAGCTAAGCAAGGCCCGTGCCCGTGCTGGGCCCGCGGCGCCCGTTTCCGCGGAATCCCACCTTGCGGCACCAGTAACCGCTGCGCAAAGAAACGGTCCAGCTTCCGCCGCAATGCTGGCCGCACTGTACAGGCCTCGCGGCGGTCAAGGAGATCGGTGATTCGGATGCGCAGGCCAGATCAGCCCGCCCTGACGGCCGCCGCCCACGGCCGCGTGTCCATGCCCTTCCTGCCGACGCTGGCCGTCGTGGCAATCCTGGGCGTGGCCTCGCTCTACTGCCCGACCTCGAAGCCCGGACAGCCCGGCGCCCGGGTCGAAGCGGGCGTGTCCGCCGCTCCCGGACCCACGGATTTCGCGCCGATCGCCGCCGTCGCGGCGCCGGGCCGCCCGCCCGCCGTGATCGCGTTCGCCGAGCAGTACCCGCTCGACGCCGTGATCGCGCGGACGGGGTCCCTGCCCGCCCGTCCGGCCGTGGCCGCACGGGCGAACGCCCACGTCGCGGCCGCGGGCCGGCGCGCCTGCCCCGGCCGGCGCTGCCCCGAGACGCCCCGCAGCAACACCGATCCCATGGCGCCCGCCCGCGGGGCGGCCGATGAGGCCGAGGACGCCCTGCTCCCGTCGCAGGCCATGCCCTTCGCGGCCTCGGTGGTGGAGACCCTGGTTCCGGCCGCGCGGGCCGTCGGCGACGCGGCGAATCTCGTGCGCAGCAGCGCGAGGGCGGTCCAGGGCACGGTGGCCCTGGCGGTGGCCGACTGCCTGCGCTGACCGCGTCGGGCAGCGGGCACCCCGACCTCTGGATCTCGTGACCGGACGTCCTAGGTGCGTCGCAGCGGACGGCCCGGACTGCCGGCCGCGGACCGGGGCCGGGGCCGGATGGCTGCACGCATCGAGGATTACGCGCTCGTCGGGGATTGCCGGAGCGCGGCGCTGATCAGCCGTCAGGGCAGCGTCGACTGGTTGTGCTGGCCGCGCTTCGACGCGGCCGCCCTGTTCACCAGCCTCCTGGGAACCGAGGCGCACGGCTTCTGGAAGATCTTCCCCGAGGCCGAGCACGTCGAGACGCGCTGGTCCTACCGGCCGGGCAGCCTCGTGCTGGAAACCCGCCACACCACGCGGCAGGGCGAGGTCCTGGTCACGGATTTCATGCCGGTCGGCGACGGGTCCCATCTGGTGCGGCTCGTCGAGGGCGTGCACGGGCGCGTCGCCATGCGGATGGAGATGGCGGTCCGGTTCGATTACGGCTCGGCCGTGCCCTGGGTCTCCCGCTCGGAGCTGGGCGACCTGCGCGCCGTCTCGGGCCCTCACAAGGTCGTGCTGCGCACCGACGTCCATCTCAAGGGATCGGACGCGCAGACGACGGTGTCCGAGTTCACCGTCCATGCCGGTGACAAGCACCGGTTCGTCCTGAGCTACGGTCCCTCCCACGAGGAGGACCCGCCCCCGATCGAGCCGCGCAAGGTCCTCGAGGCCACCGACCAGCACTGGCGCGAATGGTCGTCGCGCTGCGCCGGCGGCACGGGCTGGGACCGGATGCTCCAGCGCTCCCTCCTGACCCTCAAGGCGCTGATCTACGAGCCCACCGGCGGCATCGTGGCGGCGCCCACGGCCTCCCTGCCGGAGGGGCTCGGCGGGATCCGGAACTGGGATTACCGGTTCTGCTGGCTGCGCGACTCGACCCTGACGCTGATCGCCCTGATGGACGGCGGCTACATCGACGAGGCGCGCGACTGGCTGGGCTGGCTGCTGCGGGCCGTGGCGGGCAATCCCGAGCAGGCGCACATCCTCTACGGCATCGCCGGCGAGCGGCTGCTGCCCGAGATCGAGCTGGACTGGCTGCCGGGCTACGAGAACTCGCGGCCCGTCCGCATCGGCAACGCCGCCGCCAGCCAGTTCCAGCTCGACGTCTACGGCGAGCTGTTCGACGCGCTCTACCAGGCCCATGCCCGCGGCCTGCCGGTGAGCAAGGACGGCCTGCGGGTCGGCCTCGCGATCCTGAACCACCTGGAGACCGCGTGGCGCGAGCCCGACGAGGGGATCTGGGAGGTGCGCGGCGGGCGTCGCCACTTCACGCACTCGAAGGTCATGGCCTGGGTGGCGTTCGACCGGGCGCTGCGCATGCACGAGATGCACGAGAACGGCGCCACGCAGGAGCAGGCCGAGCGCTGGCGCGCCGTCAAGGACGAGATCCACGCCGAAGTCTGCGAGAAGGGCTTCGATCCCGCTCTCAACAGCTTCGTCCAGTCCTACGGCGCGAAGGCCCTGGACGCGAGCCTCCTGCTCATCGCCCATACGGGCTTCCTCCCGCAGGACGATCCCCGGGTGGTCGGCACCGTGGAGGCGATCGGCAAGGGGCTGATGCGGGACGGCTTCATCCTCCGCTACGAGACCGAGGGCCAGACCACCGACGGGCTGACCGGCTCCGAGGGGGCTTTCCTGCCCTGCACCTTCTGGTACGTGGACAACCTCATCGGCCTGGGGCGGCGCGACGAGGCCGGGGCACTGATCGAGCGCCTGATCGGCATCTGCACCGATCTCGGCCTCGTCAGCGAGGAATACGACGTGCAAGCCAAGCGTCTTGTGGGTAACTTCCCTCAGGCGTTCACCCACGTCGCCCTCGTCAACACGCTCCTCAGCTATACGCGCGGCGAAGGGCCGGCGGATCGGCAGGGTGGTAAGGCCAACGGAGCTCCTCCCGCCGTCCTACGGCAGCGCGAAGCCGCGAAGCGGACCGCGCGAGGCGAACTGGAAGACGCGACATCATGAGCGGTGCTGACACTCCCGCCAAGGCGGCCCTCGCTGAGATCGATACGCTCAGCATCAACACGATCCGGACGCTCGCGATCGACGCGGTGCAGAAGGCCAATTCGGGCCATGCCGGCGCGCCCATGGCGCTGGCGCCGGTCGCCTACACGCTGTGGAACCGCTACCTGCGCTACGACCCGGCGCACCCGCACTGGCCGAACCGCGACCGGTTCGTGCTGTCCTGCGGCCACGCCTCGATGCTGCTCTACGGGCTGCTGCACCTCGCGGGCGTCGCCGAGAGCGACGGCGGCAATGCCCCGGCGGTGTCGCTGGAGGACATCAAGAAGTTCCGGCAGCTCGACAGCCGGACCCCGGGCCACCCGGAATACCACTTCACCACCGGCGTCGAGACCACCACGGGCCCGCTCGGCCAGGGCGTCGCCAACTCGGTCGGCATGGCCATGGGCAGCCGCTTCCTCGGCCAGCACCTGAACCGGCCGAACCTGCCGCTGTTCGACTACAACGTCTACGCCGTCTGCTCGGACGGCGACCTGATGGAGGGCGTCGCCTCCGAGGCCGCCTCGCTCGCCGGCCACCTGCGGCTCGCCAACCTCTGCTGGATCTACGACGACAACACCGTCACCATCGAGGGCCACACGGAGCTGGCCTTCGGCGAGGAGGTCGCGACCCGCTTCCTGGCCTACGGCTGGCAGGTGCTGCGCGTCGCCGACGCCAACGACGTGCACGCGCTGGCGGGCTCGATCGAGACCTTCCTGGCCACCAACGACCGCCCGACGCTCATCATCGTCAAGTCGGTGATCGGCTACGGCGCCCCGAAGAAGCAGGGCACCTCCAAGGCCCACTCGGACGCGCTCGGCGAGGACGAGGTGAAGGGCGCCAAGCGCGCCTACGGATGGCCGGAGGACGCGCAGTTCCTCGTGCCGGACGGCGTGCAGGAGAACTTCCGCAACGGCATCGGCAAGCGCGGCGCCGGCCTCTACGATTCGTGGCAGGGCCTGCTCGCCAAGGCGAAGGAGGCGGACGCCGCCCACGCCGAGGACCTGAACGCCTTCCTGGAAGGCCGCCTGCCGGAGGGCTGGGACAAGGACATCCCCGTCTTCGAGCCGGACGCCAAGGGCCTCGCCACCCGCGAATCCTCCGGCAAGGTGCTGAACGCCATCGCCCAGCACGTGCCGTTCCTGCTCGGCGGCTCGGCCGATCTGGCGCCGTCCAACAAGTCGAACCTGACCTTCGAGGGCGCGGGCTCGTTCGGCCCGTTCTCGCCGGGCGGCCGCAACCTGCATTTCGGCGTCCGCGAGCACGCCATGGGCTCGATCGTGAACGGGCTCGGCCTCTCCGGGCTGCGGGCCTACGGCGCGACCTTCCTGGTCTTCGCCGACTACATGCGCCCGCCGATCCGGCTCGCCTCGCTCATGGAGCTGCCGGTCTTCCACATCTTCACCCACGACTCGATCGGCGTGGGCGAGGACGGGCCGACCCACCAGCCGGTGGAGCAGCTCCTGTCGCTGCGCTGCATCCCGGGCCTCGTGACCCTGCGCCCGGCCGACGCCAACGAGGTCGCCGAGGCCTACCGGGTGATCTTCACGCTGAAGAACCAGCCGGCGGTTCTCGCCCTCTCGCGCCAGCCGCTGCCGACCCTCGACCGCGCGAAGTACGGGGCCGCCTCCGGCACCGCCAAGGGCGGCTACGTGCTGGCCGACAGCGAGGGCACGCCCGACGTGATCCTGCTCGCCTCGGGCTCCGAGGTGCAGCTCTGCGTCGGTGCCTACGAGGCCCTGAAGGCCGAGGGGGTGAAGGCCCGGGTCGTGTCGATGCCGTCCTGGGACCTGTTCGAGCGCCAGGACGAGGCCTACCGCGACTCGGTGCTGCCCCCCGCCGTCAAGGCCCGGGTGGCCGTCGAGCAGGGCAGCGTCATCGGCTGGGACCGCTACGCCGGTTCCGAGGGCGCGATCATCGGCATGCACACCTTCGGCGCCTCGGCGCCGATCAAGGATCTCCAGACCAAGTTCGGTTTTACCCCCGAGAAGGTCCTGGACGCCGCGAAGGCGCAGGTGGCCAAGCACAAGAAGTAGCCCGGGGGCCTGCTCTCCCGCCCGGTCCGGGCGGGAGGGTGCGTTCGGGCGAGAGTACGCGGTACGCGAGGCGAGGAACCGACATGAACGCGCTCAAGGCCCTGCACGACGAACAGGATCAAGCGGTCTGGCTCGACTTCGTGGCCCGCGGATTCATCGAGAAGGGCGAGCTGAAGCAGCTCGTGGAGCGCGACGGCCTGCGGGGCGTCACCTCCAACCCGTCGATCTTCGAGAAGGCGATCGGCCACTCGGACGAGTACGACGACAGCCTGAAGGCCGTGCAGGCGACCGGCGACAGCCGCGTCATCGACCTCTACGAGGGGCTCGCCATCGCCGACATCCAGGCGGCCGCCGACGTGCTCCGCCCGGTCTACGAGGCGAGCGACGGCGCCGACGGCTACGTCAGCCTGGAGGTCTCGCCCTACCTCGCCCTCGACACCGAGGCGACGCTGGCCGAGGCGCGCCGCCTGCACAAGGCGGTCTCCCGCGACAACCTGATGGTCAAGGTGCCGGCCACCCCGGAGGGGATCCCGGCGATCCGGCAGCTGACGAGCGAGGGCATCTCGATCAACGTCACCCTGCTGTTCTCGCAGGAGGCCTACGAGGCCGTGGCGCGCGCCTTCATCGACGGTCTCGACGCGCGCGCGAAGGCCGGCCACGACGTCTCGCGGATCGCCAGCGTGGCGAGCTTCTTCATCAGCCGCATCGACGTCCTGGTCGACAAGCTCCTCGACGAGAAGATCGCGCAGGCCAACGATCCGGACGAGAAGTTCGCCCTCGAGCAGCTGAAGGGCAAGGTGGCGATCGCCAACGCCAAGCTCGCCTACCAGCGCTACAAGACGATCTTCGCCGAATCCAAGTGGACCGCCCTGGCCGAGAAGGGCGCCAAGGCGCAGCGGCTGCTCTGGGCCTCCACGGGCGTGAAGAACAAGGCCTATTCCGACGTCCTCTACGTCGAGGAGCTGATCGGACCGAACACCGTCAACACGATGCCGCCGGCCACCATGGACGCGTTCCGCGACCACGGCGTGGTGCGGGCCACGATCGAGGAGGACGTGCCCGGCGCCGAGGCGGTGATGAACCGCCTCGCCCGGGCCGGGATCGACATCGAGGCGGTGGCCGAGCAGCTGGTGAAGGAGGGCGTGCAGCTCTTCATCGACGCCGCCGACAACCTGCTGGGCGCCGTCGCCGGCAAGCGCGTCGCGCTGCTGGGGCACCGTCTGGACGGGCAGAGCCTCGCCATGGACGACACCCTGGCGGCCGAGGCCAAGAAGGCCGTCGAATCCTGGCGCGCCAGCGGGTCGATCCGCCGGCTCTGGGCGGGCGACGCCTCGGTCTGGTCCGGCCACGACGAGGCGAACTGGCTCGGCTGGCTGCACATCGTCGAGGAAGAGCTCGAGAAGGCCGCCGACTACGCCGCCTTCTCCGACTGGGTGAAGGCGCAGGGCTTCACCGACGCGGTCGTGCTCGGCATGGGCGGGTCGAGCCTCGGCCCGGAGGTCCTGAGCCTGACCTACGGCCAGCGCGAGGGGTTCCCGAAGCTCCAGATCCTCGACTCGACCCACCCGGATCAGGTGCGCGCCCTGGAGGCGAGCATCGACCTGGCCAAGACGCTGTTCATCGTCGCGTCCAAGTCCGGCTCGACCCTGGAGCCGAACGTCTTCCGCGACTACTTCCTGGCCCGCGCCAAGGACGTGCTCGGCGAGAAGGCCGGCGACCACTTCGTGGCCGTGACCGATCCGGGCTCCGACATGGAGCGCGCCGCGAAGGCGGATGGGTTCAAAAAGATCTTCTACGGCGTGAAGCAGATCGGCGGGCGCTACTCGGTGCTCTCGGCCTTCGGCCTCGTGCCGGCCGCCGCCATGGGCCTCGACGTGAAGGCGCTCCTCGAGACCGCCCGCATCATGGTCCGCTCCTGCGGCCCGGCCGTGCCGCCGGCCGTGAACCCGGGCGTCCTGCTCGGCACGGCCATCGGCGCCGCGGCGCTCGCCGGGCGCGACAAGGTGACGATCGTCGCCTCCCCGGCGATCGCGAGCTTCGGCGCCTGGGCCGAGCAGCTGATCGCGGAATCGACCGGCAAGCAGGGCAAGGGCCTCGTGCCGGTGGACGGCGAGCCGGTCGGCGTCCCGGCCGTCTACGGCCACGACCGGTTCTTCGTCTACCTGCGCCTCGACGGCAACGCCGAGGCCGCGCAGGACGAGGCCCTGCGCGCCCTGGAGCGGGACGGCCACCCGATCGCCCGCATCACCCTCGACTCGATCGAGCAGCTGCCGCAGGAATTCTACCGCCTGGAGATGGCGACCGCGGTGGCCGGTGCAGTGATCGGGATCAACCCGTTCGACCAGCCCGACGTCGAGGCCAGCAAGGTCGAGACGAAGAAGCTGTTCGCCGAGGCCGAGGCGAAGGGCGCCCTCCCCGCCGAGACGCCGCTCTACGAGGACGACTGGGTCGCGCTCTACGCCGATCCGCGGAACGCCGACGCCCTCAAGCCGGCCGCCGAGGGGCTCGAGGCCGCGATGAAGGCGCAGATCGGCCGCCTGAAGGACGGCGATTACCTGGGGCTCCTGGCCTACGTCCCGCGCGACGCCGAGGCCGCCGCGATCCTGCAGGAGCCGCGGATCGCCGTGCGCGACGCCCGCAAAGTCGCGACCTGCCTGGAGTTCGGGCCGCGGTTCCTCCACTCGACCGGCCAGGCCTACAAGGGCGGCCCGGACACCGGCGTGTTCCTGCAGATCACTGCGGACGCTGCCGAGGACCTGCCGATCCCGGGCCGGAAGCTCGGGTTCAGCACCGTCGTCGCGGCGCAGGCGCGGGGCGACTTCGCCGTCCTCGCCGAGCGCGGCCGGCGGGCGCTGCGCGTCCACCTCAAGGGCGGCGACACGAAGGCCGGCCTCGTGCGGGTCGCGGCGGCGCTGAAGATGGCTGTCGTCTAGCCGTCCCGGACCGCCGGCGGGGGGCTTCCCGGCCCGCCGCCGGTCCGCCGCGGCGGATCGCCTGTGACGTCGGTGAAGCCGTAGGGGCCTGACCCTCGCCGCGCGGGGGCAATCGGTAAGGAAGGGCAGCAATGCAACTCGGCATGATCGGCCTCGGCCGGATGGGCGGCAACATCGTCCGGCGTCTCCTGCGCGACGGGCACACAGCCGTGGTGTTCGACCAGAATCCGGCGGCCGTCGCCGCCCTGGTCGAGGCCGGTGCGGTCGGCGCGTCGAGCCTGGAGGACCTGGTCTCGAAGCTCGAGGTGCCGCGCGCGGCCTGGGTGATGCTGCCGGCCGGGGCGATCACCGAGCAGACCGTCCAGGCGCTCTCGGGGCTGATGCAGGCGGACGACTGCATCATCGACGGCGGCAACTCCTTCTACGGCGACGATGTCCGCCGCGGGGCCGCCCTGAAGGAGAAGGGCCTGCACTACGTGGATGTCGGCACTTCGGGCGGCGTCTGGGGCCTGGAGCGCGGCTACTGCATGATGATCGGCGGGGACAAGGAAGCCGTCGACCGCCTCGACCCGATCTTCAAGACCCTGGCGCCCGGCATCGGCGACATCCCGAAGACGCCGAACCGCGAGGGGCGCGACCCCCGCGCCGAGCAGGGCTACATTCACGCGGGCCCGACCGGCGCCGGCCACTTCGTCAAGATGGTCCATAACGGCATCGAGTACGGCCTGATGCAGGCCTACGCGGAGGGCTTCGACATCCTCCGCCACGCCAACGCGTCCGACCTGCCGGCCGAGCGCCGCTTCGATCTCAACATGGGCGACATCGCCGAGGTCTGGCGCCGCGGCAGCGTCGTCTCGTCCTGGCTGCTCGACCTGACCGCCCAGGCACTCGCGGGCGACGAGCAGCTCACCGACTTCTCCGGCTACGTCGAGGATTCGGGCGAGGGCCGCTGGACCATCAACGCCGCCGTCGAGGAGGGCGTCCCGGCGACGGTGCTCTCCGCCGCGCTCTACCGCCGCTTCCGCTCCCGCGAGCACGCGAGCTACGCCGACAAGCTGCTCTCGGCGATGCGCAAGGGCTTCGGCGGCCACCAGGAGCCGAAGGGCTGAGCGGGACGCCCGCAGGCCGACCTGTCCGACCCCCGAAGCCGCAGGGCCCGAACCCATGAGCCTTCCCGTCGGAACCCACGTCCTGAAGGATCCGGAGGCGGTTGCCCGCGAGGCGGCCGAGCGGATCATCGTGGCCTGCGGCGAGAGCCGGTCCGACCGGATCGCGCTCTGCCTCTCGGGCGGCTCGACGCCCAAGGTGCTGTACGGCCTGCTCGCCGGGCCGGACTACGCGGCCCGGGTGCCGTGGGAGCGGATCCACTGGTTCTTCGGCGATGACCGCGCCGTGCCGTGGGACGATCCGCGCAGCAATGTCCGGATGGTTCGGGAGGCCTTCGGGCACGGTTCCCAGATCCCGCCGACGCATCTCCACTTCATCCCCTCGGACGAGGGTCCGGAGGCGGGCGCCCGCGCCTACGAGCGGACGCTCCTCGACTTCTACGGGGCCGAGCGCCTCGATCCGGCCCGCCCGCTGTTCGACCTCGTGCTCCTCGGCCTCGGTGAGGACGGGCACACCGCCTCGCTGTTTCCCGGCAAGCCCGCCGTCGACGAGACCCGGCGGCTCGTCGTCGCCGTGCCCGAGGCCGGCCTGGAGCCGTTCGTTCCGCGGATCAGCCTGACGCTGCCGGCGCTCGCGTCCTCCCGGCACGTGCTGTTCCTCGTCACCGGGGCCGGCAAGCGGGTCCCGCTGGCCCGGCTGGCCGCCGGCGAGACCCTGCCGGCCGGCCGCGTAACCAGCGCGGGCGCCGTGGCGTGGCTGCTCGACGAGGCCGCGGCCGGCTGAACCCGCCGCGCCGGCGTCAGCCGCGCGGGAATGATCGGGCGCGCGCAACACCATTTCCTACTCGGGCGTCACCGGGCAATGGCATTGCCACGTCGCACGTGATGACGTTCGAGAACGCAACCCGTCATCGCCAGCCTCTGGGTATCCTTCGTGCAGCCTCGTGAAAGGGCACCGAAGGAGACCTGCCGATGCCGCAGACCACCACCCCGACCGACGTCGAGGCGATGCTGGCGAACCTCGCGCGCTCCGCGAGCCGCTCGCCGGAGGCCTATCTGGCCTCGGCCCGGGCGACCCTGGTGCGCCTGCTGGCCCAGCCGGATCTGCTCGACCCGTCGCGGCTGGTCGGCCGGGGGCCCGGCCTGAGCCGGAACCTCCTGTTCGGCACCGAGGCGATCAGCGTCTGGGCGATGGTCTGGGCGCCCGGCACGGTCACGCCGGTCCACGACCACCACTGCTCGTGCTGCTTCGGCCTGCTGCGCGGCAGCCTGCGGGAGACGTGGTACCGTCCGATCAGCGAGACCCACGCGGTGGCGACCATGGACGCCGTCCGCATGCCCGGCTTCGTCGCCTGCATGATGCCAACGGGGCCGAACCTGCACCGGATCGCCAATGACGGGCCGGAGGCGGCCGTCTCGATCCACGTCTACGGCTACGACCACCGGGCGCAGGACTCGTCGATCCACCGGACCTACGCGGTGGCGGCGGGCTGAGCCCCGCCGCGGCGCGGCCGCGTCACGCCACGTAGATCGTCGGGACGGCAGTCGTGTACTTCATCTCCTCCATGGCGATGGAGGAGGACAGGTTCGAGAAGTCGAGCTTGGCGATGAGGCGCTGGTAGACCGCGTCGTAGGCCTCGATATCGGGCACCACGATCCGCAGCAGGTAGTCGATCTCGCCGGTCAGGCGCCACGCCTCGACGATCTCCGGGAAGCCGGCGACCACCCGCCGGAACGCGTCCGACCAGTCTGCGGCGTGGCGCGGTGCCTTCACGGCCACGAACACCGTGGTGGGGACGTTGACCTTGCGGCGGTCCACCAGGGCGACCCGGCGGCGGATCACCCCGGACGCCTCCAGCTTCTTCACCCGCCGCCAGCACGGCGCCGCGCTGATGCCGACCTGCTCGGCGAGTTCGGCCACCGGGAGCGTCGCGTCCTGCTGGAGGAGATCGAGGATCTTCCGGTCCACGGCGTCCATGCGATCGATGCTCCCGTCGGCGCGTCCGGGCCGGACTACAGGGCGAAGTGCTTCGAGAGCTTGAGCCCCTGGGCCTGGTAGTTCGAGCCGGCCCCCGCCCCGTAGAGCGTCTCCGGCAGGTCGAGCATCCGCTCGTAGACGAGGCGGCCGACGATCTGCCCGTCCTCCAGAAGGAAGGGCACGTCGCGGGAGCGGACCTCCAGCACGGCCCGCGCGCCCGCCCCGCCGGCCCCGGCATAGCCGAAGCCCGGGTCGAAGAAGCCCGCGTAGTGGACGCGGAACTCGCCCACGAGGGGATCGAACGGCACCATCTCGGCGGCGTGGTCCGGCGGGACCTGCACCGCCTCCTTGGAGGCCAGGATGTAGAACTGGCCGGGATCGAGGATCAGGCTGCCCGATCCGTCGGCGGCGAGGGGTTCCCAGAAATCCGCCGCCCGGTGGCGACCGGGGGCGTCGACGTCGACGAGGCCGGTGTGGCGCTTCGCCCGGTAGCCGACGAGGCCGTCGAAGCCGGCGAGGTCGACCGAGACCGCCACGCCGCCCTGGAAGGACGGGCTGCCGGCGTCGACCAGGGCCGAGCGGGCGTGCAGCAGGCCGAGCTCGGCCTCGGTCAGCCGCGGCGCCCCGCGGCGGAAGCGGATCTGCGACAGCCGCGAGCCGCTGCGCACGAGGACCGGGAAGGTGCGCGGCGAGATCTCCGCGTAGAGCGGCCCGTCGTAGCCGGGCTCGACCTGGTCGAAGGCCTCGCCCCGGTCGGTGATGACGCGGGTGAAGACGTCGATGCGCCCGGTCGAGCTCTTCGGGTTCGCGGCCGCCGCGAGATCGGCCGGCAGGGCGAGGCTCTCCTGAAGCTCCGCGATGTAGACGCAGCCCGTCTCCAGGACGGCGCCCGGGCGCAGGTCGACGGCGTGCAGCGACAGCCGGTCGACGCAGGCCTGGACCGTCCGTCCCGAGCCGGGCAGGAAGCTCGTCCGCACCCGGTAGGCCCTGGCGCCCAGGCGCAGGTCGAGGCTCGCGGGCTGGATCTGATCGGCCGCGAAGGGGCTCGCATTCCGGATGCCGCCCGCCCGCGCGAGGGCGGCGATCGCCTGGGCCGGCAGGATGCCGGATCGGCCGTCCGCGCTCGTCTCGGCGGCTCCCGTGGCTGCGCCCGCGTTCATCGCGCCCCTGACTCCCTCGCGCGCCCCGGCCGGTCCGCGTCACGCCGAGCAGCGTTGTCCGCCGGGACCCGCTAACGCGGGCTTAACCGCGTCCGGAGGCCTCGTGAGGCCGGCGCCGCGACCGGCGGCCCGCCGCGCCGCGCGAGGTAGTCCGCCGCAATTGACGGCGATTCCGCCGCCCACTACCACCGGCCGGGAAGCGCGTTCCATTCGGCTTCCGCGAGTCGTACCGTCCGAAGAAGGGCCAAATAGGGCGATGTACAAGGCCGAGACGCGGGGAATAAGTGTGACGGTCCAGTCTCGTTTCGTCGAGGAGGAGTCCTCGCCGACCGAGAGCCGGTACTTCTTCGCCTACACGGTCGAGATCGTGAACAACGGCAGCGAGCAGGTCCAGCTGCGCTCGCGCCACTGGCGGATCATCGACGGCCACGGGGCCTGCCAGGAAGTGCGCGGCACCGGTGTGGTCGGCAAGCAGCCGGTGCTGGAGCCGGGCGAGTCCTTCTGCTACACCAGCGGCTGTCCGCTCAACACGCCCGACGGGTTGATGGCCGGCAGCTACACCATGGCGACGGTGGCCGGCGAGAGCTTCGAGGCCGAGATCCCCGCCTTCTCCCTCGACAGCCCGCACGTCCGCCGCAGCCTGCACTGAGGTCCCGGCCCGGGGCCTCGCCCCGGAGGAATCCATGTCCGCGACCGGCGAGCGGCTGAGCCCGCTCGACATGCTCGCCCGCCTCGTGTCCTTCGACACGGAGAGCGACAAGTCCAACCTCGCCCTGATCGACGCCGTCTGCGCCTATCTCGACGGCTGGGACGTCCCGTACCTGCGCCTCCCGAACGCGGCGGGCGACAAGGCCGCCATCCTCGCCACGGTCGGCCCGATGGTCGACGGCGGCACCATCCTGTCCGGCCACACCGACGTGGTGCCGGTGGCGGGCCAAGCCTGGACCGGCGACCCGTTCACCCTGCGCGTCGCCGACGGCCGGGCCTACGGACGGGGCGCGGTCGACATGAAGGGCTTCGACGCGCTGGCCCTGGCGCTCGTGCCCGACATGCTCGCCGCCGGTCTGAAGCGGCCGATCCACATCCTGCTCTCCTACGACGAGGAGACGACCTGCCTCGGCTCGATGGATGGGATCGCGCGGTTCGGCGACGGCCTGCCCCGACCGGCCGCGGTGATCGTCGGCGAGCCCACCGGCATGGAGGTGGCGGACGCCCACAAGAGCATCGTCACCTGCCTCACCACGGTCCACGGCCACGAGGCCCATTCCGCCCGCCCCGCCCTCGGCGCGAACGCCGTATCGGCCGCCTGCGACCTCGTCGCCGGCCTCAACCGGATCGCCGACCTGATGATCGAGCGCGGCGACCCGTCCGGGCGGTTCGACCCGGCCTCGACCACGGTCCATGTCGGGACGATCCAGGGCGGCACCGCCCGCAACATCCTCGCCAAGGAGTGCCGCTTCCTCTGGGAGTATCGCGGCCTGCCGGATCTCGACCCGGCCGAGATCCCGCGGCTCTTCGCGGCCGAGGTCGAGCGGGTCACCCGCGAGCGCCTCAACCGCTACGGCGCGTTCGGGCGGATCGAGACGCTGGAGGAGGTCGACATCCCCGGCCTCGCCCCGGAGCCGGGCTCGGCGGCCGAGCGCCTCTGCCTGCGCCTCGCCGGACGCAACCACACCGTCGCGGTCCCCTACGCCACCGAGGCCGGGCGCTTCCAGGCGGCCGGTCTCCCGACGGTGGTCTGCGGCCCCGGCGACATCGCCCAGGCGCACCAGCCCGACGAGTTCATCACCCTGGATGCCCTGGGCCAGGGTGAGCACTTCCTGCGCGAGCTGATCGAGGCCAGTGCGTCATGAATGCGGCGACCGGTATCACCATCAAGCTGCGTCCGCTGGAGCGGGAGGACCTGCGCTTCGTCCACCAGCTCAACAACAACGACAGCATCATGCGCTACTGGTTCGAGGAGGCCTACGAGTCCTTCGCCGAACTGCAGCAGCTCTACGAGCGCAACATCCACAACCAGACCGAGCGGCGCTTCATCGTGGCCGATCCGAGCGGGGAGCCGGCCGGGCTGATCGAGCTCGTCGAGATCAACCACCTGCACCGGCGCTGCGAGTTCCAGATCGCGATCCACCCGAGCTTCCAGGGCCGCGGCTACGCGTGGCAGGCCACCCGGATCGCCATGGATTACGCGTTCAGCGTGCTCAACATCCACAAGCTCTACCTGCACGTCGACCGGGACAACGCCCGGGCCGTGCGGATCTACGAGCGCTGCGGCTTCCACCCCGAGGGCGTGCTGAAGGACGAGTTCTTCGTGAACGGGCGCTACCGCGACGCCGTGCGGATGTGCCTGTTCCAGCCGGACTACCTGAGGGCCCGCGGCGGAGGCGGCGACATCGCCGAGCCCGTCCTGAAGGTCTGAACCGGGTCTCGTCCGCCGCCGACGGGCGACGGACGAGCTTGAAACGACGCGGGGGCGGAGCCCGTCGGCCCCGCCCCCGCGCTCACGCCGCTCAGTTGCGGCCGGCACCGCCCGTCTGGCCGCCGGCCCGGCCGGCACCTTGGGCGCCGCCCATGGCGCCGTTGCCGCCCGCGCTGCCGCCGCTCATGCCGCCGCGCTCCGCGCCGCCCGTCCGGCCGCCCTCGGCGCCGGACTTCATTCCGCCCTGCTGGCCGCCGCGATCGGACGCGTTGCGGATGCCGTCCTGCTGACCGCCGCGCATGTCGCTGTTGCGCATACCGTCGTTCTTGCCTTCCTGCTGACGGGAGGCCTTGTCCATCCCCCGATCCTGGCCGCGGTCGTTCCGGTCCATCCGGCCTTCGTTGCGGCCCTCGTTCCGCGACGCGTTGCGGATGCCGTCGCGCTCGCCGCGGTTGTCGAAGCGCGCGCCGGCGCGCTGCTCGGAGCGGAAGCTCGCGCTGACCGCACCGCCGCCGCTCAGGCGCCGGTACTCGGCGGAGCCGTAGCGCACCCGCTGGCCGCGGATCGTCACGAAGCGGTCCTCCTGGACGGAGACGAGGCGGCGGTACTCGGGGGAGCCGTACACCACGCGCTGGCCGCGGATGACGACGTAGCGCTCGCGCGGGCCGGTCTCGCGGACGCTGACCAAGCGGCGGTACTCGGGCGAACCGTAGAGCACGCGCTGGCCGCGGATCACGACGTAACGCGCGCGCGGGCCGCGATTCTCGGTGACGATCAGGCGGCGATACTCCGGCGAGCCGTACACGACCCGGCGGCCGCCGATGAACACGTAGCGGCCCTCGCGGCGGAAGCCGCCCTCGACCCGCTCGGACCGGACATCCGTCCGGCTCACGTCGGTCCGGCCCCGGAAATCGGCGCGGTCGGCGCGGCGGTCACCGCGACGGTCACCGCGATCGGCACGCGCGCCGTCGCGATCCCCGCGCTCGTCGCGGTCGGCGCGATCACCGCGGCGGTCGCCCCGCTCGGTGCCGGCCCGGTCCTTGTCCTGAGCCATGCGATCCTGACCCGTGCGGCCCTCGCCGCCGGCCTCGCGGCCCTGCGCGGACCGGCCTGCCTCGGCACCGGAGCGCTCGGACGCCGCCTGGCGGCCGCCCTTCATGTCACCCTGCATGCCACCCTGGGCGCCGCCCTGCATGCCGCCGCGCTCGCCGCCGCCGGCCTTCATGCCGGACTCGGCGTTACCCTGACCGCCGCGACCGCCCATCCCGGCGCCGCGATCGGCGCCACCCTGCTGGGCGTAGGCCGAGGTGCTGATCAGCAGCGCGGCCAATCCGATCGATAATTTCCGCATGGCGTACCCTCCAATGTTGAATCTGCGACGCAACGTCAAAGGTCGCGAAACGGTTCAGCCTGGAGGGATCAAAAATTTACGCAACGAATACCGATCTTCGTGCGTTTCGCGCGGAAAAGCTTGGCCGTAGACGCGGGCATGCTGGTCCGCAGGCCCGCTGTCCTGCGCTCTACTGGCCGGGCTGTCCGGCGATCTCGGCCTCGACCTCCTGGGGATCGAGGTCGTAGCGCCGGGAGCAGAACTCGCAGGTGATGACGATGCGCCCGTCATCCGCCACCATCTCGTGCCGCTCCTGCGGCGTGAACGAGCGGATCATGCCCATCACGCGCTCCCGCGAGCAGCGGCAGGTCTCCTGAACCGGCTGGCGGTCGAACACCCGCACCCCGCTCTCGTGGAACAGCCGGTAGAGCAGCCGCTCGCTCGACACGTTCGGGTCGACCAGCTCGTGATCCTCGATGGTCGCGACCAGCGAGCGGGCCTCGACCCAGGCATCGTCCTCCGGCGCCTCCCCCGAGAGGTGCGCGTGCCCCTCCGGGATATCGCCCGGGGGCAGGTCGGCGAGGCGCGCCCGATCCACCGACTGGGGCAGGAACTGCACGAGCAGCCCTCCGGCCCGCCAGCGCCCGGCCCCCTCCTCCACGGCCTCGGCCACGGCGAGGCGCACCTGCGTCGGGATCTGCTCCGACTGGCGGAAATACTGGTGCGCGGCCTCCTCCAGGCTCTGGCCCTCGAGGGCGACGACGCCCTGGTAGCGGCTCGCGGCGGTGCCCTGGTCGATGGTCATGGCGAGATGCCCGGTGCCGATCAGCTCGGCATCCTTGAGCGGGCCGGTCCCGAGGGCCGCGACCCGCTCCGGCTCGAACCGCGCGGTGGCGCGCAGCCGGTCCGGGGCCTCGAAATCGACCACGATCATCGCGACCGGACCGTCCGTCTTGGTCTGGAGCTGGAACCGGCCCTCGAACTTGAGGGAGGAGCCGAGCAGCACCGTCAGCGCCGCGGCCTCGCCGAGCAGGCGCGCCACCGGGTCCGGGTAGCCGTGGCGGCGCAGGATTGTGTCGACGGCCGGGCCGAGGCGGACGACGCGGCCGCGCACGTCCAGCGCCTCGACGGCGAAGGGCAGCACGGCGTCGTCGGCGCCGGCATGGCCGTTGCCGGCATTCGGGGCCTGCGGCTGGGATGGCGACTGGGGGTGCGACTGCGTTCCTGAGGTCATGCCCTCTCCGATCGATGCGTCCGGCGGCGCGTGCCGGCAAAGCGGGGATCCGTCCTCCCGGGGGCCGGGCGGCGTGAGGCGATGACCTTGGCGGAGCGATCGGATCCCTCACCCCGTCCAGCCCGGAGCGGGAGCGGCGGCGCAGCGCGCTCCGTTCGTCGCCGGGATGCCGCCTTCCGGCGGCCGTGATGGGGAGACGGGCAGCACGGGCCGCCCGCTCACGCCTATATGGTGCGCCGACCCCGCGAGCGCGAGGCCGGACAGTATGAGTGCGGGATCAGAGCCCGCTGGCGCCGAGGCACCAGGCCAGGATGCCCTTCTGCGCGTGCAGGCGGTTCTCGGCCTCGTCGAACACCACGGAGCGCGGGCCGTCCATCACCTCGGCCGTCACCTCCTCGCCGCGATGAGCCGGGAGGCAGTGCATGAAGATCGCGCCCGGATTCGCCGCCGCCATCAGCTTGTCGTTGACCTGATAGGGGCTGAGCAGGTTGTGGCGGTGCGCCTCGTCGTCGTCGCCCATGGACACCCAGCAATCGGTGACCACGGCATCGACGCCGTCGACGGCCGCGAAGGCGTCGGTGGTGACGTGGACGTCGGCGCCCTCCTGCTGCGCCCAGGCGAGGAGCGCCGGCGGCGGCGCGAGCTCCGGCGGGCTCGCGACGTTGAGCGTGAAGTCGAACCGGGCGGCGGCGTGGACCCAGCTCGCCAGCACGTTGTTCGAATCGCCCGACCACGCGACCTTGCGGCCGCGGATCGGCCCGCGATGCTCCTCGAAGGTCAGCACGTCGGCCATGATCTGGCACGGGTGGGAGACCTTGGTCAGGGCGTTGATCACCGGGACGGTGGCGTACTCGGCCAGCTCCAGCATCTGACCGTGGTCGAGGATACGGATCATGATCGCGTCGACGAAGCGCGAGAGCACCTGCGCGGTGTCGCCGATGGTCTCGCCGCGGCCGAGCTGCATCTCGGAGCCGGTGAGCATCAGGGTCTCGCCGCCGAGTTCGCGCATCGCCACGTCGAAGGAGACACGGGTGCGGGTCGAGGGCCGGTCGAACACCATAGCGAGGGTCTTGCCGGTGAGCGGGCGCTCGGCCGCCAGCTCGCCCTTGCGGCGGCGCGCCTTGATGGCGGCGCTGGCATCGAGGACCCGGCGCAGCTCCGCACCGGAGAAATCCTTGAGGTCGAGGAAATGACGAGGGCCGGCACCGTTCAGGTGCCTGGCCGGGGCCTGTGCCCGGCCGTCAATCTGGGCTTTCATCGCGTCACAATCACTAGAGTCTGCTCACCGATCACCTGATCATGAACCGCACTCTACCTCCTGGCAGGGGCATCTCCGTCACGCGCGGCGGGATCGACCGCGCCCGGAAATGCTTCGGGCCGCCCTCCGGGGTCCGGGGGGCGGTGTTCTCAATCGCGCGGATCGATCCTACTCGGCCGCGCCGCGCACGGCCTCGAAGCCGGACGCCGCCGCGTCCAGGCGGCGGACCGCCTCGTCGATCTCGGCCTCGCCGATGGTCAGCGGCGGCAGCAGGCGGACGATGTTGTCGCCCGCCGGGATCACCAGCAGATGCGCGTCCCGCGCGGCGGCGGCGAAGTCGGTGTTCGGCACGCCGAGCTTGAGGCCGAGCATCAGCCCCTCGCCGCGGATCTCCTGGATGACGTGCGGGTGGCGGTCGCGCAGGGCCGCGAGCTTCTGCTTGAGCAGCAGGCCGGAGCGGGCGACGCGCGCGAGGAAGCCCTCCTCCAGCACGACGTCCAGCACGGCGTTGCCCACCGCCATGGCGAGCGGGTTGCCGCCGAAGGTGGTGCCGTGCGTGCCGGCGGTCATGCCGCGCGCGGCCTCGCGGGTCGCGAGGCAGGCGCCCAGCGGGAAGCCGCCGCCGATGCCCTTGGCGACGCTCATGATGTCCGGGGTGATGCCGGACCATTCGTGCGCGAACAGCCGCCCGGTGCGGCCGACGCCGGTCTGGACCTCGTCCATGATCAGCAGGAGGCCGTTGGCGTCGCAGATCTCGCGCAGCCGGCGCAGGTCCGCGTGGGGGATCTCCCGCACGCCGCCTTCGCCCTGGATCGGCTCGATCATCAGCGCCGCCGTCTCCGGCCCGATCACCGCCTCCAGCGCGGCCCAGTCGCCGGCCGGGACCTGGTCGAAGCCCTCGACCTTCGGACCGAAACCCTCGATGTACTTCTGCTGGCCGCCGGCCGCGAGCGTCGCCAGCGTCCGCCCGTGGAAGGCGCCCGCGAAGGTGACGATCCGGTAGCGCTCCGGCTGCCCGCCGGCCGCGTGGTACTTGCGGGCGATCTTGATCGCCGCCTCGTTCGCCTCCGCGCCCGAGTTGCAGAAGAACACCACGTCCGCGAAGGTCGCGTCGACGAGGCGCTGCCCGAGGCGCTCGCCGCCCGGGATCTGGAACAGGTTCGAGGTGTGCCAGATCTTACCCGCCTGCTCGGTCAGCGCGCCGACGAGGTGCGGGTGCGCGTGGCCGAGGCCGTTCACCGCGATGCCGGCGCCGAAGTCGAGATATCGCTCCCCACCCTCCGTCACGAGCCAGGCGCCCTCGCCGCGCTCGAAAGCGAGCGGCGCGCGGACGTAGGTCGGCAGAAGGGCTGACGTCACGGGTCCCATCTCCGTTTCACGCAGGATCCCGGAGCGAGCGTTGAGCCGGCTCCAAATGAAAGTGCCGCCTCAGTCCTGGGCGGCACGCGCGCGATTACTATGAAAGAGCCGGCGCCTGTCAACGTTTCAGTGCCCGGCGGGCCCGACGGGCAGCCCTGCGCGCGGCACCGATAGAGCCGATCCTGACGGCGAATCTGCGGCGGGCCCGTCCCGGATCACCGGAGAATCGCGGGGCCGCGATCCCGGCCTTCGCGGCGGCGGCCCTTGCGCCGCGGGGGGCGGCCGTGCTCCTGCTCCCGCGGATTCGCAGGAACCAGGGAGAACCCGATGAGCTCGATCAAGGAACGCCTGGCGGCGCTGGGCCTGACGCTGCCGAAGGCGGCGGCGCCGGTCGCCAACTACGTGCCGTTCGTGCGCGCCGGCAACCTCGTGGTGATCTCCGGCCAGGTCTGCTTCGGCGCGGACGGCGCCATCGCGGCCGAGCACAAGGGCAAGGTCGGCGGCAACGTCTCGGCCGAGGCCGGCAAGGCGGCCGCGCGCCTCTGCGCCCTCAACGTGCTCGCCCAGCTCGAGGCCGCGGTGGGCGACCTCGACCGCGCGGTGGTCCAGTGCGTGCGGCTCGGCGGCTTCATCAACGCGGCGCCGGGCTTCTCGGCCGTGGCCGGGGTGATGAACGGCGCCTCCGACCTGATGGTCGAGCTCCTCGCCGACCGCGGGCGCCACGCGCGCTCCACCGTCGGCGTGGCCGAGCTGCCCCTCGACGCCGCCGTCGAGGTCGAGGCGATGTTCGAGGTCCGCTGACGGTGGCCGCCCCCGACTGGCTCACCGCGCGGCCGATCGCCCATCGCGGCCTGCACGACCGCGCGGCGGGCCGGCCGGAGAACACGCTGGCGGCGGCCCGGGCGGCCGTCGCGGGCGGCTTCGCCATCGAGTGCGACGTCCAGCTCAGCGCCGACGGCGAGGCGATGGTCTTCCACGACGCCGCGCTCGGGCGCCTGACCGGGGCGAGTGCGGCTCTGGCCGACCGGTCGGCCGCCGAACTCGGGACGCTCGCCGTCGCCGGGTCCGCGGAGACGATCCCGACGCTGCCGGCCTTCCTGGCGGCGGTGGCCGGGGCGGTGCCGGTGGTGATCGAGGTGAAGTCCCGCTACGACGGCGACCTGCGGCTCGCGACCCGCACCGCCGAAGTGGCCGCCGCCTATGACGGGCCGGTGGCGCTGAAATCCTTCGACCCGCAGGTGGTCGCGGCCCTGCGCGACCTCTGCCCCGCCGCGATCCCGCGGGGCATCGTGGCGGAGACGACGCAGGACGACCCGGTCTACGCGGCCCTGACGCCCTCGCTCCGCCGGTCCCTCTCCGACCTGCTGCACCTCGCCGAGACGCGGCCCGACTTCCTGTCCTGGCGGGTGGACGACCTGCCCTGCGCCCCGACCTACCTCTGCCGACTGCTCGGTCAGATCCCCGTCATGACCTGGACGGTCCGGAATGCGGAGCAGCGCGCCCGCGCGGCCGCGCACGCGGACCAGATGGTGTTCGAGGGCTTCGTCCCGTGAATTTTCCTACGCCCTGTCCGATTCTGTCCGACCAAGATCGCCATGACCGCTTCGAGTGACGCGCGCGCCCGATTCGCGCGGCTCTGCGGGGGCCTCGCCCTCGCCGCGACCCTGCTCTCCCCGGCGCCCGCTTCGGCGGCCGACCCGTGCGCGGGCACGACCCAGGCGGATCTCAACGCTTGCGCGGCTGCCGATTACCGGGCCGCCGACACGGCGCTGAACGCCGTCTACGGGCAGCTGATGAAGAAGATCGGCCCGAAGACGAAGGACGCCCTGCGGGGCGCCCAGAAGGCCTGGCTGTCGTACCGGGACGCGACCTGCTTCCTCGAGACCATGGGCCTCGACGGGGGCTCGGCCTACGCGATGGAGTACAACGGCTGCCTGAAGGGGCTGACCGACGCGCGGATCAAGGTCCTGAAGGGATACCTCGACTGCAAGGCGGACGACGTGTCGTGCGTCGGCCGCCTCGGCGAGTGAGCGCGGGCCGCGACGGCGCCGTCCGGTTCGGAGCGCGCGCGCGTCGCCGCGCGCCGTCCTGGAGGCCGCGCGAAAGCGCGGGGCGGGTGACGTCGGCGGCCGTCTGACAACGCTGCCATGGTCGCCGCGCGCATCCGCCCGCTTGCCCCCGGCCGGTCAGGAGCTAGAGTCCGGCCCATGAAGCAAGCACCCGGGCCGACGCCGGAGACCGCCGCACTGACCGTGCGGGCGCTTCCCGGATTGAAGGAGATCGGCGCGGCGGAATGGGATGCCTGCGCCTTCTCGCCCGAGACCCTGGCGGCGGGCGACGAGACCCACAACCCCTTCCTCTCGCACGCTTTCCTGTCGGCGCTGGAGGATTCGGGCTGCGTCTCGCGCAGGACCGGCTGGCTGCCGCTCCACGTCTCGGTCGAGCGCGACGGCGTCCGCCTCGGCGTCGCGCCCTGCTACCTGAAATCGCACAGCCAGGGCGAGTACGTCTTCGACCACGGCTGGGCCGACGCCTACGAGCGGGCCGGCGGCGCCTACTACCCCAAGCTCCAGGTCAGCGTGCCGTTCACGCCGGTGACCGGGCCGCGCTTCCTGATCGCGCCGGGGGCCGATCCCGACGAGGCCACGGCCGGCCTCGTCGCGGGCCTGCGGGCCCTGCGGGGCGAGACCAAGGCCTCCTCGATCCACGTCACCTTCATGCGCGAGCCGGAGTGGGAGCGGGCCGGCGCGGCCGGCTTCCTGCAGCGCACCGACCAGCAGTTCCACTGGCAGAACGACGGCTACGCGACCTTCGACGACTTCCTGTCCGCCCTCGCCTCGCGCAAGCGCAAGACCATCCGCAAGGAGCGCCGCGACGCCCTGGCGCCGGGCATCACCGTGGAGCACCTGACCGGCGCGGCCATCACCGAGGCCCACTGGGACGCGTTCTACGCCTTCTACATGGACACGGGCTCGCGGAAGTGGGGGCGGCCCTACCTCAACCGCCGGTTCTTCTCGCTCCTGTCCGAGCGCATGGCCGACCGGGTGCTCCTCGTGATGGCGAAGCGCGGGGACGCCTACATCGCGGGGGCGATCAACCTCATCGGCGATACCGCGCTCTACGGGCGCAACTGGGGCTGCATCGAGGACCACCCCTTCCTGCATTTCGAGATCTGCTACTATCAGGCGATCGACTTCGCGATTGCCCGGGGCCTGAAGCGGGTCGAGGCGGGTGCCCAGGGCGAGCACAAGCTCGCCCGCGGCTACCGGCCGGTCCTGATGCACTCGGCCCACGACATCGCCGACCCGGCGCTGCGCCGCGCGGTGGCCGATTACTTGCAGCGGGAGCGCGCCCACGTCGCCGAGGCGGTCGACGTTCTCGACACGCTGACGCCGTTCCGGCGCGCGGACGCGGGCGACGCCTGCGCGACGCCCCCCGACGCCTCGTCCCCCAACACCTCCCCCCCCGAGAGTTCCGAGTCATGAGCCCGATCGACCGCATCAAGACCTACGCCGACGAGCTGACGGCCCTGCGCCGCGACCTGCACGCCCATCCGGAGCTCGGCTTCGAGGAGGTGCGCACCGCCGGCATCGTGGCCGACATGCTGGAGAAGCTCGGCTGCGAGGTCCATCGCGGCGTCGGCGGCACCGGCGTGGTCGGGCTGCTCAAGGGCCGCACCGACAACGGAAAGCGCATCGGCCTGCGCGCCGACATGGACGCCCTGCCCATCGAGGAGGAGACCAACCTCCCCTATCGCTCGACCTACGCGGGCAAGATGCACGCCTGCGGCCATGACGGGCACACCACGATGCTGCTGGGGGCGGCGCGCTACCTCGCCGAGACCCGCGATTTCGAAGGCACCGCGGTGTTCGTGTTCCAGCCGGCCGAGGAGGGCCGTGGCGGCGCCCGGGCCATGCTGAAGGACGGCCTGTTCGAGCGCTTCCCCTGCGACGAGATCTACGGCCTGCACAACCAGCCCGGCGGCGGCCACGGCATGATCAAGCTGCGGCCGGGGCCGATCATGGCGGCGGCGGACTTCTTCGACATCCACATCCGCGGCAAGGGCATCCACGCCGCCCAGCCGCACCGGGGCGTCGACCCGATCATCATCGCCACCGGCCTCGCCCAGGCGCTCCAGTCGATCGTGTCGCGCAACGCCGACCCGCTGAAGTCCATCGTCCTGTCGATCACCCGGATCGAGGCGGGCTCCGCCTACAACGTGATCCCCGAGACGGCCCATCTCGCCGGCACGATCCGCACCTTCGACAAGGAGATCCGGGCGCTCGCCGGAACCCGCATGCGCGAGCTGGCGGCCGGCTTCGGCGCCGCCTACGGCGCCGAGGTCACGGTCGACCTGCAGGACGTGTTCTCCGTCCTGGAGAACGCCCCCGCGCAGGCGGCCGCCGCCACGGAGGTCGCCACCGAGCTCCTGGGCGCCGACAAGGTCGAGTCGAACGTCGTGCCCAAGATGGGCAGCGAGGACTTCGCCGACATGACCATGGCGGTCCCCGGCGCCTATGTCTGGCTCGGCGCCAATCCGGGGCCCGGCCTGCACAATGCCGGCTACAACTTCGACGACTCGATCATCCCGATCGGCAGCGCCTTCCTGGCGCGGATGGTCGAGCGCCGCACCGCGGCCTGACGCCGGGCGCCGTCCCCGCCCTCCGGGACTTTCCGGATGGCGGGCGATGTCGCCGCGCGAGCCCGTCCGGCCGTCGACAGCGCGGCCGGCCGGTGCGAATCCTGACGGAACTCGCCCGCGAGCCAACGCGGGCCGCGAAGGGAGGGCGCCATGTCACCGGAGATGCGGGAATCGCGCGCGGCGCTCATCCTGCTCGCCGCCTCGGTGGGGGCGGTCCTGATTTTCGGCGCCTTCACGCTGCTCACGCAGCTCGGCTGAGGCGCGACCGCGATTGCAACCTGAGCGGGTCGATCCCGGCCCCGATCGGCGCGGCCCGGCGGCCCGACGATCTGGATTCCGCCGTCCGCGCAGGGGAATGCCGTTGATGCTTCACGGGCTATCGAGTTGAGTTAACTGCTCATTAATTCCATCAGCGGTTGTATATCTCCGACGAAGGCGGGCACGGTGCGCGCTGGAACCGGAGTTCGCCCATGATGGCCGACGCAATCCAGGGCCCCCGCCCTCGGCCGGTCGACCTCTCGGCCGCCCTCGACGCCTCCGGGATCATCGGCGCGTGGTCGTGGTCGCCGCGCGCCGAGCGGTGCGTCCTCGATGCCGGCGCCGCCGAGGTGCTGGCCGGGGATGCCGGGCTCGCCGGGCGCCCCCTCCCGCTCTCGGTCGCCAAGGCCTGCGTCCATCCCGAGGATCGGCCGGCCGTGGTGCGGCAGTTCAAGGCTCTGCGCGAGCGCGGCGGCCTATTCGTGGCCGAGTACCGGACGCTGTCGCCCTCGGGGCAGGTCCGCCGGATCCTCGATCGCGGCCGGATCCCGCCGGGCGCGTCGAGCCGGCGCCTCGGGCACGGTGTCATCATCGACGTGACCGACGAGCCGTCGGCGACACGCGCGATGCCCGAGCCCGCGGACGCGCTCACCCAGGCGGTCGACCGCGCTCTCGAATGCCGCGACGCCCTGGAGGGGGTGGCGGATTCCGAGCTTCAACTCCTGATCGACATGCTGCTGCTGCACCTCGGACGGCGCATCGCCAAGGCCTCCACGACCGGTGCGCGCCGCGGCGGCCACTGAGCGGGGCTGCCGCGTCCTGTCGGGGCTCTGCCGGGCCGTCCGGCCCGGCTCACTGCACCAGCACGGCCTGGTTGCAGAGGGTGCCGTCGACCTCGAGGTCGGCGTAGCCCAGACGCAGGCCGAGGCTGCGCAGGACGGTGTCGAGCACGAGGTCGACACCCGGCGTCACGGTGCCCAGGGCGGTCGTCAGGGTCGACTGGATCAGCGGCGGCACGCCGACGTCGCCGACGCTCAGCACGAGATTGCGCAGCAGGCTGCCGGTGAGCGACTGGGTCAGGTTGCCCGAGGCGACCGTGCGAACCGTGTGGTTGGCGATGTCCGCGTCCGAGAACACGAGGGTCTGCGACCCGCTGCCGAGCGTCGCCAGGGCGCGCCCGGAGACGGTGATCCCGAGCACCGTGACCAGGGGCGCGGGCTGCGACAGGTCGGGGCTCGCGCTGCCCCCGTTGATGGCGGTGCGCGGCACCTGCGCGATCGCCAGCGTCGCCAGTCCCGTCTGCGCGTCGAGGGTGACCTTGCGTCCGCCGGACCCGGCGCAGCTGAGCGACCGCAGGGTCGCCTGCGCCGGTGCCACCTCCGCGTAGACCGGCAGGGTGATGGTTCCGAGCCCGAGCGCCGTGACGGTGGTCTCGATCAGCAGCCGGGTCTGCGCCGTCTGCACGGTGGCGTTCCGGCTGCCCGGCCGGACCCAGCCGGAGCTGCGCTTGCGCTCTCCGATCGCCAGGGTCAGGCGGGTCGAGAGCAGGCCGGGCACCGTGGCTCCGAGATCGATCGCCACCTGATTCTGGCCGTTCGCCAGGGAGGCGGCCGCGCCCAGCAGGTTCAGCACGTTGAGCGAGGGGCCGGCGAAGCCCCGCGGCGGCGCCAGCGCGGCGGCGTCGCCGAGCCCGTCCACCTGGCCGATCGCGACGAGGTTTCCGGCATTCGGCAGGGCGTTGAGGATCCCCGACAGGGCCGACACCGCGCTGCCGTTGTCCGCCGCGGCGACCCGGAGCGCCATCAGCATCTGACCGACGCTGGCATTCGCCTGAACGATGTCGGTGTAGTTCGCGGCCTGCATGTTGAGGCTCGCCCCGAGGGCGTCGAGGACGCGCAGCCCGTCGACGCGGGCGCTGGCCAGGGCATCGTAGTCGCTGACGCTGAGCGACAGCTTGGCGCCGAGCAGCGCGCCGAGCAGGGCGTTGGCGATGCCGCCGTCGAGCTTCAGCGTGCCGGACCCGATCGTGAAGGCGGCGAATTGCGCGCTCGCGGCGGTGCCGGTCACCCGCAGCGGCACCGCGGCGGGCAGGCCGATCGCCCGGCCGAAGGTCACCGGGACCGAGGTCGCGAGGCCGACCCGCACCGCGTTCGCCGGGCTGCCGCCGGCGCTGAACCGGCCGCCCGGGGCGACGCCCTTGGTGCTCGCGTCGTAGCTGCCGGGCGCGACCGTGGCGGTCGCCGCGCCGTAGCCGTTGTCGCCGAGGGAGCGGCGGGCGACCGTGTCGGCCTGGCTCGGATCGACGGCCGCCAGCATGGCGGCGATGTCCACCGCCCCCTGCGCCTTGCGCCGCGCCTGGAAGACCAGGCCGAGATCGATCCCGACCGCGCCCGCCCCCATCAGCATCGCGCTGCCGAGCGCCACCAGGATCGCGACGTTGCCGCCGCGCGCGGCCCCGAAGCGGCGCAGGCGCCCGCCCCGGCCGATCACAGGCCGCCCTTCCGGACGCTGACGGTGCTGCGCAGCACGGTCGGGAGCATCGGCAGCAGGCGCGCGAAGGCGTTGATGCCGAGCGTGTTGGCGTCGAGGGTGACGGTGACCGTGTACACCGTCGCGTCGCTGGGATCCGGCCCGACCTGCACGACGATGCTGCCCGGCCGGAACATCGCGCCGGCGCTCAGGCTCCGGTTCACCATGGACTGGGCGAGATTCGCGCGCTCGGCATCCGTGACGCCGGCCACGGAGGCGCGGGCCGCCTCGGCGGCGATCTGGCGGAGGTTGTGGGCGGCGCCGAGGCAGATCCCGAACACCGCGATCCCGGCGAAGAGCAGGAACAGCACGGGTGCCACGAGGGCGAACTCCACCGCGGAACTGCCGCGCCGGCAGGTCCACCCGTTCGGCGCGCTCCGCCGGCGCAAGCGCCGCATGCCCATCGCATCGCCCTCCGCGACTCGCGCAGCACGACCACTGCACGATCCATCGTGGCGGCGATGTTCTAACTAATGGTTGTTTTAATGCTCAATTTTACAACCAAAGCGAGTGGTTCGCGTCCCGGGTGCGCCTCCCGGGCTCGACCGGCTCGTCGCGCCGAGCCGTGTCGCGGTCTCAGATCGCCCGCGGAGGCCGCAGCAGGCCGATCCCCGCCGGATCGAAGGACGCGCTCTTGACGATGGCGTGGACCTCGCGCCCCGGGGCGAGGCCGAGTTCGCGGACGGCCGCGCCGGTCACGCGCGCCACGAGACGGGCGCCGTTGCAGTCGATCTCCACCGCCGTCTCGGCGCCCGCGGCCGTCAGGCCGCAGATCCGGCCGGCCAGCACGTTGCGGGCGCTGAGGCCGCGGGGAGGCTCGGTGGCGACGAGCACGTCGCGGGCGGGGATGCGCACCCGCAGCCGCGTCCCGGCCGGGCGCGACAGGCCCGGCACCAGCAGGCTCCCGGCGGCGCCCGTCAGGCGCGTGAGCCCGGTGGCGGCGTCGAGGGCCTCGACGACCATGTCGAGGAGCGCGCCGGCCTCGGCCTCGTGGATCGGCACGAGATCGGCGCGGCGCAGGATCGTCTCCGCGGGGCCGGCGGCGGCCACCCGCCCGGCCTCCAGCACGATCACCGTGTTGGCGAGCCGGGCCACCTCGGAGACGGCGTGGCTGACGTAGAGGATCGGCACGCCGGCCTCGTCGCGCAGGCGCTCGATGTAGGGAAGGATCTCGGCCTTGCGGGCCTCGTCCAGGGCCGCGAGGGGCTCGTCCATCAGCAGGAGGCGCGGCCTCGCCAGCAACGCTCGGCCGATCGCCACCCGCTGGCGCTCGCCGCCCGAGAGACCGGCGGGCCGCCGGTCGAGGAGATGGTCGATGCCGAGCATGTCGGTCACGGCCGCGAAGGCCGCCGGGTCGGCGCGGCGCCGCGCGAAGACCCGGCCGTAGCCGAGATTGGTCCGGACGCTGAGATGCGGGAACAGCCGCGCGTCCTGGAACACCACGCCGACGTGGCGCCGGTGCGACGGCAGCACCAGGCCGGACGCGGTGTCGACCCACGGGGTGCCGCCGACGACGATCCGGCCCCGGTCCGGCCGCGCGAGGCCGGCGATCAGGTCGATCAGCGTGGTCTTCCCCGAGCCCGAGCGCCCGAACAGGGCGGTCAGCCCCGGACCGGCCTCGAAGGCGGCCGCGAGCGCGAAGGCGCCGCGCCGGAGCTGGACGTCGACCTGGATGCTCACGCGGACAGACTCGCGTAACAGGAGCCCCGGCGCGTCCCGACGCCGGCCCGGACTTGCCCGCGATGATCACGGTCCACCACCTCGAGAACAGCCGCTCGCAGCGCGTGCTCTGGCTGCTGGAGGAACTGGAGCTGCCCTACCGCGTGATCCGCCACGCCCGCGACCCGCGGACCCTGCGCGCGCCCGCCGAACTCCTGGCCGTCCACCCGCTGGGCAAGGCGCCGGTGATCACCGACGGCGGGACGGTGGTCGCCGAGACCGGCGCGATCGTCGCCTACCTGACGGATCTGGCCGGCGCGCGGCTGGTGCCCGTACCCGGGACGGAGGAGCGGCGGCGCTACGTCTACTGGTCGCACTACGCCGAGGGCTCGGCGATGCCGCCGCTGCTGCTGAAGCTGGTCTTCGGGCGGCTGGCGCCGGGCAGTCCCTGGCCGCTGCGGCCCCTTGTCCGCCGGATCGCCGACACGGTGCTGCGGGGCTTCGTCGATCCGGACCTGCGCCGGCACGCGGCCTTCTGGGAGACGGAACTCGCCGGCCGCCCGTATTTCTGCGGCGCCGATTTCACCGCGGCCGACATCCTGATGAGCTTCCCGCTGGAGGCCTTCGCGGCGCGCGGCACGGGCGCGGGCCCGCGCGTCGCGGACTGGCTCGCGCGCATCCACGCCCGTCCGGCCTACCAGAGGGCGCTGCAGCAGGGCGGGCCCTACGCGTATGCCTGAGCGGGCGTCCCGCCCCGGATCGATCGCCATTCAGCCCGCCCCCAGGCGCCGACCGGCCCGCCGCGCCAGGAATTCCGACACCAGCAGCGCCGCGACCGACAGCGCGATCGAGATCAGGGTGAGGCGCAGGGCCGGCCCCTCCCCGCCCGGAACCTGCGTCAGCGTGTAGATCGCCGACGGCAGGGTCTGGGTCTCGCCCGGGATGTTCGAGACGAACGTGATGGTCGCGCCGAACTCCCCCATCGCCTTGGCGAAGGCCAGCACGGCGCCCGCGAGGCACCCGGGCAGGCTGAGCGGCAGCGTGATCGTCAGGAACACCGCGAAGGGGTTCGCGCCCAGCGTCCCGGCCGCCTGCTCCAGGCGCCGGTCCACGGCCTCGATCGACAGCCGCATCGCCCGCACCATGAGCGGGAAGCCCATCACCGCGCAGGCCAGCGCCGCCCCGGTCCAGCGGAAGGAGAAGACCACGCCGATCTCGGCGAGGGGCGCGCCGAGCGGGCCGCGCCGGCCGAAGGCCAGCAGCAGCAGGTAGCCGGTCACGACCGGGGGCAGGATCAGCGGCAGGTGGACCAGCCCGTCCAGCAGGGCGCGGCCGGGGAACCGGCGCCGCGCCAGCAGCCACGCCACGGCGAGGCCGGGCACGAGGCTCGCGAGCGTCGCCACCGTCGCCACCCGCAGGCTCAGGCCGACGGCGGTCCACTCGTCCGGCGTGAGCCCGAGCAAGGGGGCGGCGCGCCGCTACTGGCTGGCGCCGGGCTGCGCGACCACCGTGAAGCCCTGGCGCTCGAAGGAGCCCCGGGCCTCCGGGCCGCGCAGGTAGCCGAGCAGCGTCCCGGCATCCGGGTTGCGCGACTCCCGGGTCACCGCCGCCGGATAGACGATCGGCGGGTGGCTGTCGGCCGGGAAGGTCGCCACAACGTGGACGCTCGGGTCCGCGGCCGCGTCGGTGGCGTAGACGATGCCGAGCGGCGCCTCGCCCCGGGCGACCAGCAGGAGGGCGGCGCGCACGTTCTCGGCCTGGGCGACCTGCCCCTTCACGGCGTCCCAGGCGCCGAGCTTCTCCAGGGCGGCCTTGCCGTACTTGCCGGCGGGAACGGCGTCGATCGTCGCCATCGCCAGCCGCCCGCCGCCGAGGATCCGCGTCAGCGTGGTGCCGAGGTTCGGCGCCAGGGCCACCTGCGGATCCGCGGCGCTGTCCTTCGGCCCCGGGGCGATCAGCACCAGGGCATTGCGCAGGAGGTCGATCCGCGAGCCGGCCTTCAGCAGCCCGGCCCGGTCGACGTAATCCATCCACGCGAGGTCGGCCGAGATGAACAGGTCCGCCGGCGCCCCCGCCTCGATCTGCTTCGCGAGGGCGTTCGAGCCGGCGTAGGAGATCCGCGCGGTCTTGCCGGTCGCCTTCGTCCAGGCTGCCGCGGCGTCGTCGAGGGCGTTCTTGAGGCTCGCGGCCGCGAACACGACGACCGGCTCGTCCGCCCGCGCGGCTCCGTCGGTCGGCGCGAGGACCAGCGCCGCGAGCGCGCAGGCGACCAGGATCCGTCGAGTCAGGGGCATCACGCAGATCTCTCCGGTCGCGACCCGCTATATACGGCGGGGAACGACGGGGATCATAGGCGCGCGCGGGCGGTCGGCCAAGGCCCGGCCGACCCGGGTGACCGCGCGTCAGCCGAGCTTGGCCTCCGGCCGGTCCTTGGGCTCGGCCTCGGCCCGGTGGAGGCGGCTCAGCAGGACGAGGAGATGGCCCGGGAGCGGCCCGTCCGGTGCGGGACCGCCGAAGATCCGCTCGCGTGGTCGGGCAGGCACGGCCGCACCGTTGACGACCACGGGCCCGCGGGGGCCGGAACGCCGGGACTTGGTCACGCTGTACGCACCCTGCTCAATCGTGATTCACGTAAAAAGCCGGCAAAAACGCCGCGCAAGTCGGCCAGTTCCGCAGCTGCCGTACATCATTTGGTTAACGCGCGAACAACCTGCCTCATTCCTGGGCGCCCGCTCGCGCGAATCGGTGTCGCGCCGTCACCAGGTCCGGATGTCGTGCCGCTCGGTCGGGCGCGCCTCCGGCATGCCGTTCATGCCGTTCGCGACCAGCAAGGCCCAGAGCGTGGCGGCGCCCGCGGTCACGGCCGCGAAGGCGACGCTGATGAGGAGAGGCGCGGTCATGGCAGCACGATCGTCTGTCAAAACAGGCGCGCCGCTCCGGGAAGTGCGGCGCGCCCGAGTTGAGGGTCCGGCCTTGGGTAAGCCGAGATTGTTTAAGCACACGCGATGGCTGTGGACACTGGTTTAAGTCGCGCAGAAGATAAGTATTGGCGCTTGTGACCGTCCGGCAACAACGGGCGGGGCCGCCGGTCCGCTCCGCCGCCCTGCCCCGCGGCCCCACCCTTGCCGGGCCCGGATTTTTTCTCGCCAGCCCCTGGGCTGCGGCGCGCCCCGGCGTTACAGCCGGGCACCATGCTCGAAGGCCTGCCGCCCCATCGCCCGTCCCACGTCCTGCGTCTGCTGACCGACGAACGCTCGGCCCGCGCGATGACCGACCTCCTCGGAGAGATGTTCGATCCCACGGAGACCGCGGTGGCGGCCTTCGAGGACGAGGACGGGCGCACGTGGCGGCTTGAGGCCTACTTCGCGGACGCCCCCGACGAGGATTACGTCCGCGAGTTGATCCGCCCAGTCATCGGCGACGCGGCCGACGCGGCGGAGTTCCGCACGATCGACCAGCAGGACTGGGTGCGCGCGTCGCTGGAGGGCCTGAAGCCGGTCCGGGCGGGCCGGTTCCTCGTCCACGGCTCGCACGACCGCGCCTCCGTCCGGGGCAACGATCTGGCCATCGAGATCGAGGCCGCCCTCGCCTTCGGGACCGGGCATCACGGAACGACGCTGGGCTGCCTCCGCGCCCTGGTCTCGGAACTCAAGCGCCGGCGCCCGGTCCACGTCCTCGATGTCGGCACGGGAACCGGGATCCTCGCCTTCGCGGCCGCCAAGGCCCTGCGGCAGCCCGTGGTGGCCGGCGACCTCGACGCGGAGGCCGTGCGCACGGCCCGCGAGAACGCCCGCGCCAACGGGCTCGGCCCCTACCTCAAGCTCTACGAGGGGCCCGGGGTCCGCCACCGCCTCGCCGACCGGCCGCGCCACTTCGATCTCGTCTTCGCCAACATCCTGGCCCGGCCACTCAGGCTCCTGGCGCCGACCCTGGCGCGGGTCGTCGCCACCGAGGGTGTGTTGGTCCTGTCCGGCCTGATCGAGCGCGACGTGCCGGGCGTGCTCTCCGCCTACCGTCTCCAGGGCTTCTCCCTCGTGCGGCGCGGCGTGATCGAGGGGTGGGTCGCCCTGGTCCTGACGCGCGGCGGTGCGGCGCAGCGTCCGCGGCGCTGACCCGCGCGGCATCGCCCCGAACTCCCCGCGCGCCGGCGTGTTGTCCGGCCATGAGCCAGACGTCGCTCCACGATCCGCCCGCGGACCCCATCGCCGAGGGCGCCCGCGCCCGGGCGCAGGGGCGGCCCAAGGATGCCTGCCCCTATCCGGCCGACTCGCCCGCGCGCCGGGCCTGGCTCGAGGGCTACGATGGGGCACCCGCGGACCGGGCGCCGGACCTGCCGATCACGAACGGCTGATCAGCGCGCGGTGCGCAGCCGGTCCGGCGCGCCCGCGGTCTCGGCCGGCGACCCCGGTGCGTCCGCCTGCGACACCGGCGCGCCGAGCGCCGCCATCAGCGTGCGCAGGCCGTCGATCCACTCTTCGAGTTCGGCGAGCGAATCGAAGCCGTCGCGGCGGACGACCGTGTCGGGCTCGATCGTCACGACGGCGTCGAAGCGGCCGTCGGGTCTGTCGCTGATCCGGTAGTAAACGCGGCGTGGCATGTCTGAGTAATAAGCGAGAATCCGCGGCGTGATAAGATTGCTAACGATCTTTAAGCACCGCAACCGACCTCCGACCAACCTCTTTCTCATGACAACAGGGTGTTGCGACGCGGGAGCGGCGGGCGCTAGGCTCGCCGCATGACCGAGACCCGTCCGTCCCGACAGCGTCAACGCTTCCAGAGCTTCGACGACCCGAGCCACCGGAAGGGTGCCGAGCGGATCGAGGCGCTGCGGGCCGCCTTGCGCGAGACCGGGCTCGACGGCTTCGTCGTGCCGCGGGCCGACGAGCACCAGTCGGAATACGTTCCCGCCGACGCCGAGCGGCTGGCCTGGCTCACGGGCTTTACCGGCTCGGCCGGCACGGCCGTGATCCTGATGGAGTCCGCGGCGCTGGTCGTCGACGGGCGCTACACCCTGCAGGCGCCCGAGCAGGTCGATACCGGCCTCGTCACGGTGGTGCCGCTCGCCGAATCGACGCCGGAGGCCTGGGTCGGGGCCAACCTGCGGCGGGATCAGGTGCTCGGCTACGATCCCTGGCTGCACACCCCGGACGGTCTGGCGCGCCTCGAGCGGGCCGTGACCCGCGCCGGCGGGACCGTGCGGGCGGTGCCGAACCTCGTCGACGCGGTCTGGGCCGGTCGGCCGCGGTCGCCGGCCGGTCCGGTGGTGGTCCATCCCGACGCGCTGTGCGGCGAGGGGGCCGCCGACAAGCTCGGCCGAATCCGGGCGGCGCTCGCCGAGGGCGGCTGCGATGCCCTGGTGATCTCCGACCCGCACAACCTGGCCTGGGCCTTCAACCTGCGCGGGTCCGACGTCGCCCACACGCCCCTGGCGCTGGGTTACGCCATCCTGCCGCGCGAGGGACGGGCCCGGCTGTACCTCGTCTCTCCGAACATCGATCCGGCCCTGCGGGCGGAGCTCGCGCCGATCGCCGAGATCCTGCCGCGAGCGGACCTGGACGACGGGCTGGCATCCCTGGCGGGCGTGCGCGTCCGCCTCGACGCCGCGACCGGCGCCGTCGCCCTGAAGGAGAAGATCGAGGCCGCCGGCGGCACGGCCGATGTCGGCAAGGACCCGATAACCGGCATGAAGGCGGTCAAGAACGCCGCCGAGATCGCGGGCGCCCGCGCCGCCCATGTCCGGGACGGGGCGAGCGTCGCGCGCTTCCTCGCCTGGCTCGACGGTGCGGCCGTGGCCGGCGGCCTCACCGAGATCGCCGCCGTCGAGGCCCTAGAAGATTTCCGGGCCGCCGGCGGCGACCTGCGCGAGGTCTCGTTCCCCACGATCTCGGGTTCCGGACCGAACGGCGCGATCGTCCACTACCGGGTGAGCCGCGCCACGGACCGGGCGGTCCAGTCGGGCGAGCTGTTCCTGATCGATTCGGGAGCGCAGTACCCGGACGGCACTACCGACATCACCCGGACGGTCGCGGTCGGCGCGCCGAGCCCGGAGATGCGCGACCGGTTCACGCGGGTGCTGAAGGGGCACGTCGCCATCGCCCGGGCGGTGTTCCCGGTCGGCACGACCGGCGCCCAGATCGACGCCTTCGCGCGGGCACCGCTCTGGCAGGCGGGCCTCGACTTCGACCACGGCACCGGTCACGGCGTCGGCGCCTTCCTGTCGGTGCACGAGGGGCCGCAGCGGATCGCCAAGACCGGCACGGTGGCGCTCGAGCCCGGCATGATCCTGTCGAACGAGCCGGGCTACTACGCCCGCGGCGCCTACGGCATCCGGATCGAGAACCTCGTCCTGGTCGAGGCCCGCGCGATCGCGGGCGGGGAGCGCCCGATGCTCGGCTTCGAGACGCTGACGCTCGCTCCCTACGACCGCCGGCTGATCCGGCCGGACCTGCTCGAACCCGGGGAGCGGGCCTGGATCGACGCCTATCATGCGAGGGTCCGCGAGACCCTGGCGCCCGGGCTCGACACCGCGACGCGCGACTGGCTCGAGCGGGCGACGGCGCCGCTCGAGGAGTGAGCCGGCCGCAGGGGATCCCGAACGCGGTCCGTGGTAAGACCCGACGCCATGGTAAGACCGGACGCCATGGAAACGCCCGCGCCGAGCCCGACACGCCGCGCGTGAAACCGCGACCGCCCCGCGCGCGAAGGGACAGCATGATCCGCCGCCTCGCCCTCCTGATCCTGGCCGTCGCCGCGAGCCTCTCGGCCGCCGCGGCACAGGGGTTCCGCACGCCCGCGGACCTCGTGCGCGCGAGCCTCGTGGCCGAGCCCGCCGCCGTCGCCGGCGCGCAGCCCTTCACGCTGGCGGTGCGGATGCAGGTCAAGCCCGGCTGGCACGTCTACTGGCGCAACCCGGGCGATTCCGGCTTGCCCCCGGAGGTGACCTGGACTCTGCCGGCCGGCTTCAACGCGAGCGCGATCCGCTGGCCGGCGCCGGAGCGCATCCCGATCGCGACTCTCATGAACTACGGCTACGAGGGTGAGGTCACGCTCCTCGTCCCGGTGACGCCGCCGCCGAGCCTCGACCCGGCCGACCCGGTGCGGATCCAGGCCAAGCTGACTTACCTCGTCTGCGAGACCGAGTGCGTGCCCGGCTCGGCCGATCTCGCCCTGACCCTGCCGGTCGGCAAGGCCGAGCCGGACCCGGCCAACGCCGCGCTGTTCGCGCGCGCCCGCGCCGCGCTCCCCGTGCCGGCGCTCTGGCCCCTGAGCCTGTCGAGCCAGGGCGACACCCTGCGCCTCGATTTCGTCGCGGCCGGCCTCAAGCCCGAGGCGGTCCGGAACGCCGCGTACTTCCCCTACGCCGAGACGGCGATCGACAACGCCGCCGCGCAGGTGATGAGCGTCGACGGGACCGGCCTGCACCTGACCCTCGCCCGGAGCAGCCCGACCAACCCGGTGCCCGCCGCGCTGCCCGGCGTCCTGACGGTCGAGGCGGTCGACGCCGCCGGGACCCGCCGGCTCGCCTTCGCGTACGGCGACGAGCCGGTCCTCCCGGCCGCCGCGGCGCCGGCCGCGACCGCGCCGCCCGCGACCGCGCCGGCCGCCGCCGACTTCGACGCGCTGACGCTGGCGACCGCCGCGGCCTTCGCCTTCCTCGGCGGCCTGATCCTCAATCTGATGCCCTGCGTCTTCCCGGTCCTGTCGATCAAGGTGCTCGGCCTCGTGCGGCACGCGGGCGAGGGGCCGGCTCGGCTGCGGCTCCACGGCCTCGCCTACACGGCCGGCGTCCTGGCGAGCTTCCTGGCGCTCGCCGCCGCGCTGATCGGCCTGAAGAGCGGCGGGGCCGCGATCGGCTGGGGGTTCCAGCTCCAGTCGCCCGCCATCGTGGCGGGGCTCGCCTACCTGCTGTTCGCGATGGGCCTGAGCCTCTCGGGCGCGGTCCATGTCGGAGGCCGGCTCGCCGGCCTCGGCGACGGCCTCACCCGGCGCGGCGGCCTGAGCGGCTCGTTCTTCACCGGCGTGCTCGCGACCCTGGTGGCGACGCCCTGCACGGCGCCGTTCATGGGCTCGGCGGTGGGCTTCGCGCTGACCCAGAGCGCCGGCGTGGCGCTCGCCGTCTTCGCGAGCCTCGGCCTCGGCCTCGCCCTGCCCTTCCTGCTCCTGACCCTCTGGCCGCCGGCCCTGCGGGCGCTGCCGCGGCCGGGCGCCTGGATGGAGACCCTCAAGCAGGTGCTGGCCTTCCCGGTCTACGCCACCGTGGCGTGGCTGATCTGGGTGCTGGCGCAGCAGGTCGACCCGCGCGGGCTGCTGGCGGCGCTGATCGGCCTCGTCCTCGTGGGCTTCGCCGCCTGGGCCTGGGAGCACGGCCGCGCCGCCCCGCCGCGGGCCGGCCGGGTCGCGCAGGCCGCCGCCGCGCTGGCGCTGATCGCCGTCGGGGCCCTCGCCGTCACCCTGCCCCGGGACCGCGCCGCGCCGGCCGCGCAGGCCGCCGCCGACGGGATCGAGCCGTTCACGCAGGCGCGCCTCGACGCCCTGGTCGACGCGCACCGCCCCGTCTTCGTGGACATGACCGCCGCGTGGTGCATCACCTGCGCGGTCAACGAGGCGACCTCGCTCAACACCAAGGCCGTGCGGGCCGCGATGGCCGAGCGCGGCGTGACCTACATGAAGGGCGACTGGACCAACCAGAACCCCGAGATTACCCGCCTCCTGGAGAAGCACGGGCGCAGCGGCGTCCCGCTCTACCTGCTCTATACCGGGACGGGAGAGCCCCAGGTGCTGCCGCAGATCCTCACCGAGGGGACGGTCCTGGCGGCGCTGGAGGCGGTGCCGGCCGCCTCGGGCCGGAGCGCGGCGCTGGCGCGCTGAATCCCTGGAGACCGGGACGCGCGGATCTTCGCGGGCCCGTCCCACCGTCTTTGCGAGCGGAGCGAAGCAACCCAGCAGCGCCGCGCGCATCGGCGTCCCGCCGCCCTGGGTCGCTTCGCTGCGCTCGCGATGACGGTGCGCCGGAGCGAAGTCCTATCCGGACGGCCAGTGAGGCCGCCTCAGGCCTCCAGCGAGAAGGTCTCGTCGAAGGCGTAGCCCGAGCCCCGGACCGTACGGATCGGGTCGGTCTGGCGCGGGCCGTTCAGCGCCTTGCGCAGCCGCCCGACATGGACGTCGACGGTACGCTCGTCGATGTAGACGTCGTGGCCCCACACCCCGTCGAGGAGCTGCTCGCGGGAGAAGACCCGGCCCGGCGCCAGCATCAGGAATTCCAGGAGCCGGAACTCCGTGGGGCCCAGATGCAGCTCCTCGCCGCCGCGGCGGACGCGGTGGCCGGTGCGGTCGAGTTCCAGGTCGCCGGCCGCTAGCCGGTCCGAGACGTGGGCGGGCTTGGCCCGGCGCAGGAGCGCGCGGATCCGGGCGAGCAGCTCCGGGACCGAGAACGGCTTGACGATGTAGTCGTCGGCGCCCGTGCCGAGACCGCGGACGCGGTCGCCCTCCTCGCCCCGGGCGGTGAGCATAATCACCGGCAGGCGCTCGGTCTCCCGGCGCGCCCGGATCCGGCGGCACAGCTCGATCCCCGAGAGGCCGGGCAGCATCCAGTCGAGCAGGACGAGGTCCGGGATCCGCTCCGCCAGGAGCAGCTCGGCGTCGTCGCCGCGCGCCGCCGAATCCACCAGGAAGCCCTCGGCCTCCAGGTTGTAGCGGAGCAGCGTGCTCAGGGCCTCCTCGTCCTCGACGATCAGGACTTGCATGCTCACGTTCGAAGACTCGTTCTGCGGGCGGTCCCCGGATGGTGCAGGAGGCGCCGCCCCGCCTCAACCCGCACGGAGAGTGACCCCGGCCGCGCCCACAGGAAGGCGCCGGGGTCGGCGCCTCACGGCGCCTGCACGCCGTCCACGGTCGCGTAGTTCGACGCGTCGTTCTTCGGCCGGTCACCCGCCAGCGTCTCGCCCGTGGCGAGGTAGTGGATCGTCTCGGCGATGTTGGTGGTGTGGTCGCCGATGCGCTCGACGTTCTTCGCGCAGAACAGGAGATGCGTGCAGAACGAGATGTTGCGCGGATCCTCCATCATGTAGGTCAGGAGCTCGCGGAACAGGGAATTGTACAGGGCGTCGATCTCGCCGTCGCGCTCCCAGACGTCGTGGGCCGCCTGGACGTCGCGGCTCCCGTAGGCGTCGAGCACGTCCTTGAGCTGACCCTCGGCGAGGTCGCTCATGTGGCGCACGCCGAGCACGATCTTCTGGGCCGGCGCCTGGTCGGAGATCGCCACCACGCGCTTGGCGACGTTCTTGGCGAGGTCGCCGATCCGCTCCAGATCGCCGGAGACGCGGATCGCCGAGATGGTCTCGCGCAGGTCGATCGCCAGGGGCTGGCGCCGGGCGATCAGCAGCACGGCGCGCTCCTCGATGTCCCGCTGCAGCGCGTCGAGGCGCTTGTCGGCGAGGATCACCGCCTGGGCGAGCGTGTCGTCCCGGCGCACGAGGGCGTCGGTCGCCTCCGCGGTCATCTTCTCGGCGACGCCGCCCATCTCCGAGATCGAGCGACGCAGGTTCTCCAGGTCGGTGTCGTAGGAGGTGACGATATGGCCGGGCATGGCGGATCCTTCGATGGGGTCCCGGGGACGGCCCTCCGGGAGGCTTGCGGGACCCGCCGGCGCGCCGGAGACGCGAGCGGCGGTCCCGGGACCGGAGCGGCCCGGCAGACTAGCCGAAGCGGCCGGTGATGTAGTCCTGCGTGCGGCGTTCCGTCGGGTTCATGAACATCCGGTTGGTCGGACCGAACTCGACGAGCTGCCCCAGATACATGAAGGCGGTGAACTGCGAGATGCGCGCCGCCTGCTGCATGTTGTGGGTGACGATCACGATGGTGAACTCGTCGCGCAGCTGCTCGATCAGCTCCTCGATGCGGCCGGTGGAGATCGGGTCGAGCGCCGAGGTCGGCTCGTCGAACAGGATCACCTCCGGCTTCTGCGCCACCGTCCGGGCGATGCACAGGCGCTGCTGCTGGCCGCCCGACAGGCCGGTCCCGGGCTGCCGGAGCTTGTCCTTCACCTCGTCCCAGAGGGCGGCCTTGCGCAGGGATTCCTCGATCCGGCCGTCGAGCTCGGATTTCGGCAGCTTCTCGTAGAGGCGCAGGCCGAAGGCCACGTTGTCGTAGATCGACATCGGGAACGGCGTCGGCTTCTGGAACACCATGCCGATGCGCGAGCGCAGCTCGTTCAGGTCGACGGAGGGGCTGAGGATGTTCTCGCCGTCGAGCAGGATCTCGCCCTCCGCGCGCTGCTCCGGGTAGAGGCTGTAGATCCGGTTGAAGCAGCGCAGCAGGGTGGACTTGCCGCAGCCGGAGGGGCCGATCAGCGCCGTCACCTGCCGGTCGTGGAAGTTGAGGTTGACGTCCTTCAGCCCGTGGAAGCTGCCGTAGTAGAAGTTCAGGTCCTTGACGGCGATCCGCACGGGGCCGCCCTCTTCGGCGCGGTTGCGGTTCAGCTCGACCGTGGGGATCGCGGAGGCGGCGTTCATCGTCGTGTCCTCGAAAGGGGGCTCAGCGCGAGGCCTGCGGCTTGATCACGAGGCGCGCGATGATCGACAGCGCCAGGATGGTGGTGGTGATCAGGAGCGCGCCCGCCCAGGCCAGGCCCTGCCAGTTCGGGTAGGGCGAGAGGGCGAACTGGTAGATCATCACCGGCAGGTTCGCGACGCCGCCCATCAGGTTGGCCGAGAACCAGGAATTGTTGTTGAGCGCGGTGAACAGCAGCGGCGCGGTCTCGCCGGCGATGCGGGCGAGAGCCAGGATGATGCCGGTGACGATTCCGGCCGAGGCCGCCCGCCAGGTCACGCTCATGATCACCGTCGAGGGCGGCGCGCCGAGCGCCGCGCCGGCCTCCCGCAGGGTGCCGGGCACGAGGCGCAGCATGTCCTCGGTGGTGCGCACGATCACCGGCACGGCGATGATCGCCAGCGCCACGCCGCCGGCCCAGCCCGAGTAGGTGCCCATCGGCCGCACCATCAGCGTGTAGACGAACAGGCCGATCAGGATCGACGGCGCCGAGAGCAGGACGTCGTTGAGGAAGCGGATCAGGGCGGCCAGCTTCGAGCCGCGCCCGTACTCGGCCAGGAAGGTCCCGGCCATGACGCCGACCGGCGTCGCGATCAGGATGCCGATCCCGGTCAGAACGAGGCTGCCCAGGATGGCGTTGGCGATGCCGCCGCCCTCCGAGCCCGGGCCCGGGGTCGGGTTGGTGAACAGGGTCGGCGTGAAGCCGCGCACGCCCTGGACGATCAGCATCACCAGGATCGAGCCGAGGACCAGGGCACCCACCACGGTGGCGCCGGTGCAGGCGACGCGCAGGGTCCGGTCGGCGACGCGGCGCCCCTGGCGGACCCGGCCGGGGCGGCGCTGGGCGGTGGCGGCGATCGTGCTGGAGGAAACCATCGCGCGTGCTCCTCAGGCGGCCTGGACGCGGCGCGTCAGCAGCCGGGCGATGATGAGCACCACGAAGGTGATCACGAACAGGATGCAGCCCAGAGCCATCAGCGCGTTCAGCTGGAGGCCGTCCGCCTCGTTGAACTCGTTGGCGATGCGCGACGCGATGGTCGAGCTGGGGTCGAAGATCGAGGCCGAGAGCCGGTTGGCGTTGCCGACCACGAAGGTCACCGCCATCGTCTCGCCGAGCGCCCGGCCGAGGCCGAGCATGATCGCGCCGATGATCGAGACGGCCGCCTGCGGCACCAGCACGTGGCGCACGACCTCCCAGGTGGTGCAGCCGATCCCGTAGGCGCTCTCGCGCAGCACGGTCGGGATCTGGTCGAGCATGTCGCGGGCGATCGAGGCGATGAACGGCACGATCATGATCGCCAGGATGATCCCGGCGGTGAAGACGCCGACGCCCGACGGCACCCGGGCGTAGAACAGCGTGCCGACGATCGGCATGCCCTCCACGAGGTTCGAGACCGGGATCTGGACGTAGCGCGCCAGGAGCGGCGCGAACACGAACAGGCCCCACATGCCGTAGATGATGCTCGGCACGGCCGCGAGCAGCTCGATCGTCATGGCGACCGGCTTGCGGGCCCAGCCCGGACAGAGCTGGGTGAGGTAGACCGCGATGCCCAGCGAGACGGGCACGCCGATCAGCAGGGCCAGGAAGGCGGAGGCGACAGTCCCGATCACCGCGACCAGGGCGCCGTACTGCTCGGTCCCGACGTTCCAGGCGCTGGAGGTCAGGAAGCCGAAGCCGAACTCGCGGAAGGCGGGCCAGCCGCCGTACAGGATCGAGCCGAGGATGCCGGCGAGCACGAGCAGCACCAGCAGGGCCGCGCCGTACGAGCAGGTCCGGAACAGCGTGTCGAGGCTCCGGCTCGGCGCCTTCCGCGCGGTCGCGGAACGGGTTCGGCCGAGGGCGATCGATTCGGTCAAAGCGGGCATCCGCGGTTCTCTGCGAAGGGGGGCGTGGTAGCGCGGTGCGTTCCCGGAAGCGAGGGAGGAGGTTCTCACCCCCTCCCCGCCACGCTCACATGTTGAGGACAGGCTTGCCGTCCTTGCCCTTCACGTCCTTCCACTCCTGGTGGATCAGTTCGACGACGTTGTCCGGCAGCGGGACGTAGTCGAGGTCGGTGGCGAGCGTGTCGCCGTTCTTGTAGGCCCAGTCGAAGAACTTGAGCACGGCGGCGGACTTGGCCGGATCGGCGGCGTCCTTGTGGACCAAGATGAAGGTCGCCGCCGTGATCGGCCACGCCGCCTCGCCCGGCTGATTGGTCAGCGAGATGCCGAAGCCCGGGGTCGCCTTCCAGTCGGCGCTCGCCGCCGCGGCCTGGAACGCCTTGTCGTCGGGCTGCGGGTACTGGCCGGCCTTGTTCTGCAGCAGGGCGTAGGAGAGCTTGTTCTGCTTGGCGTAGGCCGACTCGACGTAGCCGATGGCGTTCGGAACCTGCTTGACGGTGGCGGTCACGCCCTCGTTGCCCTTGCCGCCCTGACCGACCGGCCAGGAGATCGTCGTGGCCGCGCCGTACTCCTTCTTCCAGGGCTCGGAGACCTGGGACAGGTAGGTGGTGAAGATGTTGGTCGTGCCCGACGCGTCGGAGCGGTAGACCGGGGTGATGTTGGCGTCGGGCAGCTTCAGCCCGTCATTGAGCTTGGCGATGCGCGGATCGCTCCACTTCGCGATCTTGCCGGCGTAGATGTCGGCCAGCACGTCGCCGGTGAGCTTCAGCTTGCCGGGCTCGATCCCGGGGATGTTCACCACCGGCACGACGCCGCCCATCACGGTCGGGAACTGGACGAGGCCGTCCTTGGCCAGCTGCTCGGGCTTCAGGGGCGCGTCGGTGGCGCCGAAATCGACCGTCTTGGCCTGGATCTGCTTGATGCCGCCGCCGGAGCCGATCGACTGGTAGTTGAGGCCCGAGCCGGTCTCCTTGCGATAGGCCTCGGCCCACTTCGAGTAGACCGGGAACGGGAAGGTGGCGCCGGCGCCGGTGATATCGGCGGCGAGCGCCGCGGACGCCAGCTGAACCGTCGCGAGGCCGACGGCGAGCGCGTAAGCGAAGGGTCTCAAAGGAATCTCCGTTGCCGTCGGGCTAGAGCCTGCGCTGCCCCGCCGGCGGGCCCGTGCCCGCGGCAGAGCCCTGCGGCCGATCTTCCGAAGAGACCCAGCGCCGGCCGCCCGATGGCCGGGCGGTTACGACAAGTAGATGACACCGGGATGACACGGGGGATGACGGGGGGACGACACGGGGGACGACACCGCGCGTCGGCCGGGCGCGGCACGGTTCCGGCCTCTCGCGCGTTCCTCTCAGCCAGGAGCGGCAGCCGGCAGCAGAAGGACGCGCGGATCGTGGGCGGCGACGAGGTGGATGCGGCGACGGAATCCGATCCGGCCTGGCTGGCCCTGCACGCCGAGCGGGAGGCCGTGGAGCGGGCGCTCGCGCTGGCGCAGGCCCGGCAGAAATTCAGCCCCGACCCGGACGCGGCCTCCGCGGCGCGCGTCGAGGAGGCGGAGCTGCTGGTGAGCCTCGACCGCGTGCTGACGCTGATTCGTGCGGCCGAGTACCGTCGCCGGCCGGGGGCGCGCCGCTGGTGAGGCCGCCGCCCCGGGTCAGACCGCCCGGCGCAGCTCCCGCTCCTTCTGGCGCAGGCGCAGGAGCAGCTCGACATGCGTGTCGGTGATCGGCTGCGTGTCGACGCTGCCCTCGTAGACCGTGCGGAGCGTGAGGCCGAGCTGGCGGGTGTCGACCGCCCGCTTCAGGGGCTGTCCCGCGGGCAGAGACCCATCGGAGTCGACGACTGACGGCTTCATGGCTCCTCCCGTCCTTCGACCGCCCAACCCTGCCGCGGTACCGGGATGACAGCATTCTCACGATGAATAGTTAACGAATTATTACCTTCAACCAACGGTTAAGGTTGACGCCGGTTCACGCGTCGGCGCCCTGGAGGAGTCGCGCGGCCGCCGCCCGGGCCTCGTCGGTGACGGTGGCGCCCGCCAGCATCCGGGCGATCTCCTCGCGGCGCTCGGCGACCGGCAGGCTCGCGACCCGCGTGGCGACGCGGCCGGCCCCTTTCACGGGGGCCTTGGCGATCAGGAAATGCGTCTCCGCCCGCGCGGCGACCTGGGGCGCGTGGGTGACCGCGACCACCTGCACGGTCGCCGCCAGCCGGGCGAGCCGCATCCCGATGGCATCCGCCACCGCGCCGCCCACGCCGGTATCGATCTCGTCGAAGATGAGCGTCGGGGCCGAGCCCTTGTCGGCCAGCACGACCTTCAGCGCCAGCATGAAGCGCGACAGCTCGCCGCCCGAGGCGACCTTCATCATCGGGCCGGGCTTGGTCCCGGGATTGGTCTGGGCCCAGAACTCGACCCGGTCGGTGCCGGCCGGGTCGCGGGAATCCGGGTCCGTGGCGATCTCGGTGATGAAGCGGGCGCGCTCCAGCTTGAGCGGCGGCAGCTCGGCCTTCACGGCCGCGTCGAGCTGCTTGGCCGCCCGGCGCCGCCCGGCGCTGAGCTTCTCGGCCGCCTCGGCGTAGGCGGCCTCCGCCGTCGCGAGCGCCTGCTCCAGCCCGGCCAGCGCCGCCTCGCCGGCATCGATCGCCGCCACGTCGCCGGCGTAGCGTTCCGCCAGGGCGGCGAGGTCGTCGGCCGGGACATCGTACTTGCGCGAGGCGGCGCGCAGGGCGAAGAGCCGCTCCTCGACGCGCTCCAGGTCGCGGGGATCGAACTCCGTCTCGGCCACCGCCGCCTCGAGGACCGCGCGGGCTTCGTCGAGGGCGACCATCGCGGCGTCGAGGACGTTCACGCACGGGTCCACCAGGGCCGGCAGCTGCGCGGCGCGCCGCTCCAGCTTGCGCAGGGCGGCCGAGAGGTGCGGCACGCCGGAATGGGGGCCGCCGACGGCCTCGAGCGCCTCGTTGAGCTCGCGCGCGACCTTCTCGGATTGCTGCATGATCGTGCGGCGCTCGGCGAGCTGGGCCTCCTCACCGGCGAGCGGCGCCAGTGCGGCGAGCTCCTCCACGGCGTGGCGCAGGAAGTCGGATTCCTTTCGGGCCGCCTCAACGCGGGCGCGGTGCTCGGCGAGTTCGGTGCGGGCATGCCGCACGGTTCGCGACGCGGCGGCGACCTTCGCGAGCTGGGTCTGGAGGCCGCCGAAGGCATCGAGGATCGCCCGGTGCGAGGCGGGGTCGGCCAGCGCCCGGTCATCGTGCTGACCGTGGATCTCCACGAGAGCCGCGCCGATCGCCCGCAGGACCTGAACGCCCACCGGCTGGTCGTTGACGAAGGCGCGGGTCCGGCCGTCCGCCATCTGGGTCCGGCGCAGGATCAGGTCGCCCTCGGTGTCGATCTCGGCCTCGGCCGCGATCCGGCGCGCCGGATGGTCGAGGGGCAGGTCGAACACGGCCGTGACCGCGCCCTGCGCCTCGCCGTGGCGGACGAGGCGGCCGTCGCCGCGGCCGCCGAGCGCCAGGGCGAAGGCGTCGAGCAGGATCGATTTGCCCGCGCCCGTCTCCCCGGTCAGGACGCTGAGTCCCGATCGGAAATTCAGTTCGAGCCTGTCGATCAGGACGATGTCGCGGATCGCGAGCTGCGCCAGCATGCGGCGACGGGGATTCCTCAGGATGGGACCGCAGACATAAGGCCGCCGCGGCGCGGATTCACCCCAAAAATGCGTCGCACCGCGCGGTCGGTGCAACGCGCCGGGCGCCGCAATGGGCAAGGCCCGGAGCGGCGGCTCCGGGCCTCGAGGTTTCGTGGGCAGTCCCCGCGCGGGCGCGGCGGCTTACTGGGCCGAGGCGGTCTTGCCCGTGACGGTCCGGTAGATCTTCGAGAGGAACGAGCTCTTCTCCTCGCGGGGCTCGAGACCGCCCTGCGCCAGCAGCGCGTGGGCGTCCTTGTACCAGAGGCTCTCCGGGAAGTTGTGGCCGAGCACCGCGGCGGCGTTCTGCGCCTCCTGGGTGATGCCGAGCGCCCAGTAGGCCTCGGTCAGGCGCTCGAGCGCCTCCTCGGCGTGCCGGGTGGTCTGATACTTGGCGACCACGTCGCGGAAGCGGTTGATCGCCGCCGGGAAATTGCGCTTCTCGAGGTAGAAGCGGCCGATCTCCATCTCCTTGCCGGCGAGCTGATCGCGGGTGATCTGGATCTTCGCCTTCGCGTCCGCGGCGTATTCGGAGGTCGGGTACTTCTGCACCAGCTCCTGCAGCGCGACGAGGGCCTTCTCGGAGCGCTCCTGATCGCGGGTGACGTCCGGGATCTGCTTATAGTTCGACATCGCCATCAGGTACTGCGCGTAGGCCGCATCCTTGCTGGCCGGATGGCGCTGCAGGTAGCGCTTCGAGGCGCTGATCGCGTCGTCGTACTTCTGGCCCTCGTAATTGGCGTATGCCGTCATCAGCAGCGCCTTCCGGGACCAATCGGAGTACTGGTACTGCTTGTCCAGGCTGTCGAACTTCTTGACCGCGCCCTCGTAGTCGCTGTCCTCGAGCTTGGCGAGGCCGTCGCTGTACAGCTTGTCGGCCGGAACGTCCGGCACGACCTCGGGCTTGTACTTCTCGGCGAAGATGCTCGTCGGGTCGAAGTCGCAGCCGCCGAGGCCCAGGCCGAGGACGGCCACGAGGGGCGCCGCGAAGGCCGCTGCCCGGCGATAACGAATGGTGACAGGCATCTGGCGCTCTTTCCCGGAACCGGCGCCGTTGCGCGCCGTCATGCCATCGCGTGGGTGGATCCGGCCCGCCCCGGGCCGTGCCCGCCGTTCACGGACCGTTAAACCGTGCCGTTCGATTCGGGCACGAAAGCGGCAAGGCTGCGGCAGTCAGGATCGGTTGCGGGCTGTGGCCCGTCGGTCACAGGGGCTACAGGTCGCCCGCGAAGGCGGCGAGGCCCAGGCCGGCGCCGAGTTCGGACAGCACGGTCTCGCGGCGCGAGCCCTGCGCCTCGACGATGGCGTAGTTCGCCCGGTCGGCGAACAGGGCCGACAGCACCCCGACATTCATCCGGTGGCCGCCGCAATAGGAGCGGTAGGCTCCCTGGATCGGCAGGCCCGCCAGGGCGAGGTCGCCGATGGCGTCGAGGATCTTGTGGCGGACGAACTCGTCCTGGAAGCGCAGGCCCTCGGGATTGACCACCGCGGTCTCGCCGACCGCCACGGTGTTCTCCAGGGAGGCGCCGAGGGCGAAGCCCGCCTTCCAGTAGCGCTCCACGTCCCGCATCATCCCGAAGGTGCGGGCGCCGGCGATCTCGCGGCGGTAGGTCGCGGGCGACAGGTCCATCGCCTTGCGGGAACGGCCGATCACCGGGCTCTCGAAGTCGATCTCGACGTCGAGGCGGAAGCCGCGGTCGATCGGGCGCAGTTCCGCGAAGGATGTCCCGGTCTCGATGCGGACGTGGCGGAGGATCTTGAGCCAGCGCCGCGGCGTGTCGCAGGTGGCGATGCCGGTCTGGTCAATCGCCTGGACGAAGGGGAGAGCGGACCCGTCGAGGATCGGCATCTCGGGGCCGTCGATCTCGACCAGAGCGTTGTCGACGCCCAGCCCGTACAGGGCGGACATCAGGTGCTCGACGGTGGCGACCGCGCCGGTCTCGACGTCACCCAGGACGGTGCAGAGTTCGGTGGCGGAGACGAGGGCGTGATGCGCCTTGATCAGGCGGTCGTTGCCGTGGGTGGTGCCGGTGCGGAGGAAGGCGATGCCGTGATTGGCCGGAGCGGGTCGGATGGTGATCTCGGCGGGGTTGCCGGAGTGAACTCCGATCCCCGAGAGAGTCGCCGGCCCTTTGAGGGTCGTCTGTTTATGCGTTCGCATTCCTTAGCCCCCGGGCGCGATCATTTCCGCCACCCCGACTGGGGGTGAGGAGAAACTGACTGATCCGTCCGCTGCTTGATGCCCTAGCCCACGCGATCAGGTTGTGTCCTGCTGCGTGTCGTCTCGATCACATGGTTTCTATAGCTGCGCCGCACAGGGCAGCCAAATCACGGATTCTTACGGTCTGTTACAGACACGCTTAGCGGTTCGTAACCACAAAGCGCTGCTCCACCAAAGGCTTAAAGGTTGGTTAATGCGTGACTAACCCGCGGCCGTTCTGTGGCGCGGATGCACCATGCGCCACGGCTCGAGAGCCGCGGTGCACAGCCTCGTCGAGCCCTATTCCTCACTGCAACAACCATGAGTTGCTTTGCTGCAGCGCGAAGGGGCCGGCGGTTTCCCGCCAGCCCCGGGCCGTGCCGGAGACCCGCCCCGGTCAGTTCGCCTGACGGCGGAGGAAGGCCGGGATCTCGAGCTGATCGTCGTCCATCATCCGCGGCTGGGGCGCGGCCCGTCCCTGACCGTCGAGGTTGCCCTGGGCCGGGCGGTACTGCGGGACCGCGGGGGCGGCCGGAGCGCGCGGGGCCGGCGGCACGTGGGGCTGCGCCATGTGGGGCTGGGCCATGTGCGACTGGGCCATGTGCGACTGGGCCATATGCGGCTGCGGGGCGGCTGGCGAGGCCGGCCGGGCCGCCGGGGCGCCGTCCATGTCCTCGCGGCGGCCGCCGAAGCCCACCGTCGCGAGCCGGCGCAGCAGCGAGGTCCGCTTGGATTCCGGGGCGGCCTCCTCGGCAGCGCGGTTCGCCATGATCTGCGTCTGGGCGATCGGCGGCAGCTCGTGGATCTGCGGCATGCGCGGGGCGCGGGCGAGCGGCGTGCCCGTCGGGGCGGCCGGACGCGGCGGCACGAACGGGCCGGCCTCGACGGCGGGCGCCGCCTCGACGCGCTGCGGCGCGGGGGCCGGGACGAACGGCGCCGCGGCGCGCGCCTGGACCGGGGCGAGCACGACGTCGTCGCGGGTCATCGGCGCGGCGGCCTCGATGCGGCTGTCGATCCGCGACTCGGGGCGCATCTCGGGGGCCGCGAGCGGCGCGGGGGCCGGGGCGGGCATCGGCGCCGGGGCGACCGACTCGGTGCGGATGCTCGGCACCGGCGAGGCGGCGCGCGAGCGGGCCTCGGCGCGCAGGCGCTCGGCAACCTCGGCGATGCGCTGCTCGGTCTCGGCGATGGCCGGGTTGTTGGGCGAGTTCGCCGAGATCAGCGCCGGCTCGATGCCGGTGGCGACCACCGACACGCGGATGATGCCGTCGAGGCTCTCGTCGAAGGTGGCGCCCAGGATGATGTTGGCGTCCTGGTCGACCTCCTCGCGGATGCGGGTGGCGGCCTCGTCGAGCTCGTAGAGGGTCAAGTCGGAGCCGCCGGTGATCGAGATCAGCAGGCCGCGGGCGCCCTTCATCGAGACGTCGTCGAGCAGCGGGTTGGCGATGGCGGCCTCGGCGGCGCGGTTGGCGCGCTTCTCGCCGGACGCCTCGCCGGTGCCCATCATGGCCTTGCCCATGCCGCGCATGATCGCCCGGACGTCGGCGAAGTCGAGGTTGATGAGGCCCTCCTTCACCATCAGGTCGGTGATGCAGGCGACGCCCGAGTAGAGCACCTGGTCGGCCATCGCGAAGGCGTCCGCGAAGGTGGTCTTCTCGTTGGCGACCCGGAACAGGTTCTGGTTCGGGATCACGATCAGGGTGTCGACCGCGGCCTGCAGCTCCTGGATGCCGGACTCGGCGGTCCGCATGCGGCGCATGCCCTCGAACTGGAACGGCTTGGTCACGACGCCGACCGTCAGGATGCCCATGTCGCGGGCCGCCCGGGCGATGACCGGCGCGGCGCCGGTGCCGGTGCCGCCGCCCATGCCGGCGGTGATGAAGCACATGTGGGCGCCGGAGAGCTGGTCGCGGATCTCGTCGATCACCTCGTCGGCGGCGGCCGAGCCGACCTCCGGGTGCGATCCGGCGCCGAGGCCCTGGGTGACGCCCAGGCCCATCTGGATCACCCGCTCGGCCTTCGAGGAGGTGAGCGCCTGCGCGTCGGTGTTGGCCACGACGAACTCGCAGCCGAGGAGGCCCGACTCGATCATGTTGTTGACGGCGTTGCCGCCGGCGCCGCCGACGCCGAAGACGGTGATGCGGGGCTTCAGTTCCCGGATGTCCGGCGCCTGGAGGGTGATGGCCATGGTGTCGAGCCTCTCGCTAACTGTGCTGTCCGTGCGACGCCTGGGCGCCGGATCCCTTCGATCCCCCCGCGCGAGCGGGCGGGCGTGAAACCTAGAAGCTGTCCCGGAGCCAGCGGCCGACCCGGTTCAGGTAGTTGTCGGTCCCGGTCGCCGCGAAGGCGCCGTGCCCCCGCGGCTCGAAATGCTCGGCATGGGCGACCTGCGGGTAGACGAGCAGGCCGACCGCGGCCGAGAAGGCCGGACCCTTGGCGGCTTCCGGCAGGCCCCGGATGCCGAGGGGCCGTCCGATCCGCACCTGACCCTGGAGGACGCGGCGGGCGACCTCGGGCAGACCGACGAGCTGGCTGGCGCCGCCGGTGAGGACGACGCGCCGCCCGGCCTGGGCGGCGAAGCCCGCGTCGCGCAGGCGGTCCCGCACCAGCTCGACCACCTCCTCGACGCGCGGCTTGATGATCCGCACGAGCTGCGAGCGCGGGATGTGGGCCGGCGCCTCGCCCTCGTCCTCGCCGACGCCGTGCACGGCGATCATGTCGCGGTCGTCGGAGGGGGTGGAGAGGGCCGAGCCGTAGAGGGTCTTCAGCCGCTCGGCCGCCGCCATGCGGGTGGAGAGGCCGCGGGCGATGTCCATGGTGACGTGGTGGCCGCCGACCGCCAGGGCGTCCACGTGAACGAGGTGGCCGCCGGAGAACACGCCGACGCTGGTGGTGCCGCCGCCCATGTCGACGACGCAGACGCCCATCTCGGCCTCGTCGTCGACCAGCGCCGAGAGGCCGGCCGCGTAGGGCGTGGCGATCACCGCCTCGACGCCGAGGTGGCAGTGCTCCACCGCCAGCATGACGTTGCGGGCGGCCGCGAGCTCGCTGGTGACGACGTGCAGGTCGACGCTGAGCGCCTCTCCGATCATGCCCGACGGGTCGATGACGGCGCCCTGCCCGTCGAGGGCGTAGCCGGTGGGCAGCGCGTGCAGCACGGCCCGGCCGGGGCTGACGCCGTGGGCGCTGGCGGTCTCGAGCACCCGCTCGACGTCGCTGCCCGTGACGGTGCCCGAGCGGACGTTCACCCGCGCCTGGAAATGCTGCGAGGCGAGCCGGCCGCCCGACATGTTGACGATGACCGACTGGACCTCGACCTTGGCCATCCGCTCGGCGGCGTGGACCGCCTGACGGATCGCGCTCTCGGCCGCGGCGAGATCGACGATGGCGCCGCCCTTCAGGCCCAGGGAGCGCTGGTGGCCGATGCCGATGATGCGCGCGAGGTGCGTGCGGCCGCGGAGCGTCGTGAGCGCTTCGGCGGGCTGCAGCTCGGCGATGAGGCAGACCACCTTGCTCGTGCCGATGTCGAGCACCGAGAGGGTGGTCGAGCGCCGGGCGGAGAGCGGCTTCAAGCGCGGCGTGAGGCCGTGTTGGCTGTGCATTGACGCTACCGGGCGCGGGATGCGGGACGGGCGGAGATCGACAGGAAGGGCATCAGCTGGCCGCGCCCTTCTTCTTCGCCTTCTGGGCTTCCGCGCGGGCGGCGGCGGCCTCCTCGGTCAGGCGCACCACCAGGCGGTCCGGCATGCGCAGGTCCACCGCGATGACGTCCTTCTCGAGCAGGTGGGCCTCGCGCTCGAACCGGACGAGGCGGGCGAGCGCCGCGGCCGGATCGACCTCGGGCAGGCGCACGTCGATGCCGTCGAACTTGAGGGTCCAGCGCCGGCCCGACACGTAGGTGCCGGCCTTGATCCGCTCGGCGAGCGGCCCCGCGGCGGCGATGAGGGCGAGGTATTCCGGAAGCTTGGTGTTGGCGTCCTCGCCGACCACCAGGGGCAGGCTGGCGTAGCGGTCGTCGCGCATGGCGTCGATGACGGTGCCGTCGGCGGCGATCACGCTGATCTCGCCGTTCTTCTGCCAGAGGGCCGCGGGCTCGCGCTCCACCTGGGTGATGGCGATCTCGTTGGGGTAGATCTTCCGGACCGAGGCCTGCGCGATCAGCGGCACGCGGAGCAGCCGCTCGCGCACGTCGTTGACGTCGAGGAAGGGAACCGAGGAGCGCCAGTCGATCCCGGCGGCCGCCAGGACCTCGCGCTCGTACATGCGGGAGATGCCCGAGATGGTGACGCGCTCGACGCCGAAGCCGGCGACGCGCGCGGCGATGTCGAGGGGGCGGCCCTGCTCGGCCACGAACGCGTCGTAGCGGCCGCTGGCCACGAAAGCGGCGAGCGCCACGGCGGCGGCGGAGACGGAGACCGCCACGATCCCGGCGCCGCGGGGCAGGCGCTCGCTCAGGCGCTGACTCGGGCGGGCCCGACGAACCGAGAGCGACCGGGACGTGCCGCGGCCGGTGAGCCGTCCCAGGATCGCGCCGGCGAGGCGCGCGGGACCGCTCCGGCCGGCGGCGTCGCCGCTCAGCGATTCAGGGAAGCGTCCTCCACCATCCATCGGACGAGCTCACCGAAACTCAGGCCCGCATGGGCCGCCATCTCCGGCACAAGGCTCGTCTGGGTCATGCCGGGTTGCGTGTTGACCTCCAGAACCACGAGCAGACCGGTTCCACCCGGTGTGTCGTCGTAGCGAAGGTCGGCACGGCTGACGCCCCGACAGCCCAGTGCTTGATGCGCCGTTAACGACAGTTCTTGGACACGCTGGTAAACATTTGGTTTAAGTTCGGCCGGGAGCACGTGCACCGAGCCCCCCGGGGCGTACTTGGCGTCGTAATCGTACCAATCCCCCGTGGCGGCCTTCACCTCGATCACCCCGAGGGCCTTGTCGCCCATCACGCCGCAGGTGAGTTCGCGGCCAGCAATGTAAGGTTCTGCAAGGACTTGCTCGCCGAACGTCCACTCCTCGGAGGCGAGGATCTGGGGCGGGTGCGAGCGGCCGTCGCGCACGATGATCACACCCACCGATGAGCCTTCCGCGATCGGTTTCACGACGTAGGGTGGCGGCAGGGGGTGTGTCCTGGCGGCCTCACGACGGTTAACGATCCGGCCCTCGGGCACGTCGACGCCGGCGGCGCGCATGACGGTCTTGGCCCGCTCCTTGTTCATCGCGAGCGCCGACGCGAGGACGCCGGAATGGGTGTAGGGGATCTTGAGGATCTCCAGCAGGCCCTGGATGGTGCCGTCCTCGCCGTCCGGCCCGTGGAGCGCGTTGAAGGCCACGTCCGGCCGGAGCGCCGTCAGCACCGCGGCGATGTCGGGGCCGACATCGACCCGGGTGACCCGGTAGCCCTCCCCTTCGAGCGCGTCGGCGCAGGCCTTGCCGGAACTGAGGGAGACCTCGCGCTCGGCGGAGGTGCCGCCCAGCAGGACGGCGACGTGCTTGGACATCAGGGCACCTCGAATAGGTCGGCTTCAATCAGGATCTGAGCGCACCGGTCCGTCCGGAACACCGCTCTCACGTCGTGCCGGCGGGGCGGCCGATGCGCCGGATCTCCCAGCGCAATGCGACCCCGCTGGTCTCCCGGACGCGGCGGCGGACCTCCTCGCCGAGCCCCTCGATGTCGGCCGCGCTCGCGGTACCGGTGTTGATCAGGAAGTTGCAGTGCATCTCGCTGACCTGGGCGCCGCCCCGCCTCAATCCGCGGCAGCCGGCGGCGTCGACGAGCTGCCACGCCTTGCCGCCGTCCGGGTTGGCGAAGGTCGAGCCGCCGGTCCGCTCGCGGATCGGCTGCGCGGCCTCGCGGGCGGCGGTGACCCGCTCCATCTCGGCCTCGATGGCGACCCGGTCGCCGGGCCGCCCGCGGAAGACGGCGCGCGTGAAGATCACGTCCTCCGGGGCGTCCGAGTGCCGGTAGGAGAAGCCCATGTCGGCGTGGCTGAAGGTGCGCAGCGCGCCCCCGCGGTCGATGCCGCGGGCCTCGACCAGCACGTCGGTGGTCTCGCCACCATGCGCGCCCGCGTTCATGCGCAGCGCCCCGCCGATCGAGCCGGGGATGCCCCGGTAGAAGGCGAGCCCGTCGAGCCCGGCCTCGGCGGCCGCCTTGGCGAGGCGCATGTCCGGGACCGCGGTGCCGACGGTCAGCGCGTCGCCGTCGACCGCGATGCTGCCGAAGGCCTTGCCGCCGAGGCGCACGACCACGCCCGGCACGCCGCCGTCCCGCACGATCAGGTTCGAGCCGAGCCCGATCACCGTGACCGGCACGTCCGGATCGAGAGCGGCGAGGAGGCGGGCGAGATCCTCCTCGTCGGCCGGGGTGAACAGCACCTCGGCCGGTCCGCCGACCCGGAACCAGGTGAGGTCGGCGAGCGGCTGGTCGGCGAGCAGGCGCCCGCGGAGGTCGGGCGCGGCGGCCCGGATGCGATCGTGCAGAGAGGCGGTCATCTGTGTGTCTCCCCTCGCCCCGCCCGCGGGGAGAGGGATGCGGCGATCCTGGTGTCGTCGCATCGGGGTGGCAGCGGACGCTGCGAGGCCGGGGTCCGGAGAGTCACCGCCGGGTTCATCCTCGGAGCGCAGCCCAGTGTGGACGGTCGAGGGTGCCGCCGACCCGAGAGGCTTCCCGGGGCGGGCGCGCGCACCGCGCCTACCGTCCCCGCGCGGCGAGTTCGTCCGGCAGGGCGTAGGCCCACTGGGTGATCGTGCCGGCGCCAAGGCACACCACGTAGTCGCCGGGCTTGGCGAGGTCCGCGATGATGCCCGCGAGTTCCTCCGGCCGCTCCAGGGCCCGGGCGTCGCGGTGGCCGCGGGAGCGCAGGCCGGCCACGAGGCTGTCGCGGTCGAAGCCCTCGATCGGCTGCTCGCCGGCCGCGTAGACCGGCGCGACGATGACCGTGTCGGCATCGTTGAAGCAGGTGCAGAAATCGTCGAACAGCGACTGCAGGCGGGTGTAGCGGTGCGGCTGCACGATGGCGACGACGCCGTGCTCGGTCGAGGCGCGGGCGGCCTTGAGCACCGCCTTGATCTCCACCGGATGGTGTCCGTAATCGTCGAAGATCGTCGCGCCGTTCCACTCGCCGGTGCGGGTGAAGCGCCGCTTCACGCCGCCGAAGCCCGCGAGCGCCTGGCGGATCGCGTCCGGCTTCACGCCGAGCTCGTGCGCGACGGCGAGCGCCGCGGTGGCGTTGAGGGCGTTGTGCTTGCCGGGCATCGGGAGGACGAGATCCTCCATCTCCATCCGGTAGCCGGGCCGACGGTCGCGGATCATCACCCGGAAGCGGCTCTGGCCGCCGCGCAGGTCCACGTCGATCAGGCGCACGTCGGCCTGCGGGTTCTCGCCGTAGGTGATGATCCGCCGGTCCTCGATATGGCCGACGAGGTCCTGGACCACCGGGTGGTCGATGCACATCACCGCGAAGCCGTAGAACGGGATGTTGTCGATGAAGCGCCGGAACGCGTCCTTGATCGCGTCGAACGAGCCGAAATGGTCGAGATGCTCGGGATCGATGTTGGTGACGATCGCGACGTCGGCCGGCAGCTTCAGGAAGGTGCCGTCGGACTCGTCGGCCTCCACCACCATCCACTCGCCCGCCCCCATGCGGGCGTTGGTGCCGTAGGCGTTGATGATGCCGCCGTTGATCACGGTCGGGTCGAGGTTGCCGGCGTCAAGCAGCGTGGCGACGAGCGACGTGGTCGTGGTCTTGCCGTGCGTGCCGGCGATCGCCACGCAGGACTTGAAGCGCATCAGCTCCGCCAGCATCTCGGCCCGTCGCACCACGGGCAGGCGTCGCTCGCGGGCGGCCTGCAGCTCGGGGTTGTCGCGCCGGATCGCGGTCGAGACGACGACGAGGGCGGCCTCCTCGACGTTCTCGGCGTCGTGGCCCACGAAGGTGCGCATGCCCTTCTCGGCGAGACGGCGGACATTGGCGTTGTCGGAGGCGTCCGAGCCCTGCACCGTGTAGCCGAGGTTGTGCATCACTTCGGCGATGCCGGACATGCCGATGCCGCCGATGCCGATGAAGTGGATGGGGCCGAGCTTGTCGGGCAGCTTCATGGGTCGAACCGTCTGGTGGCGGGACCGCCGGTGCGGAATCCCTCAAGAAATCAGGTGCGGGCGGCCGTCTCGACGACGACCTCGGCCAGCCGCTCGGCGGCGTCGTGGATGCCCGCGCTTCTGGCCGCATCGGCCGCCGCGGTCAATTTTGCCGGCGTCTCGAAGCAGGCGGTCAGCTCCGCGGCGAGCCGTTCGGGCGTGAAATCCGGCTGCTTCACCGCCAGCGCCGCGCCGATGGCGTCGAGGGTCGCGGCGTTGGCGGCCTGGTCCTGGTCGAGGGAGCCCGGCAGCGGCACGAGGATCGACGGGCGGCCGATCGCCGCGAGTTCCGAGACCGTCGAGGCGCCCGAGCGCGAGACCACGAGGTGGCTCGCGGCCATGCGGGCGGGCAGGTCCTTGAAGAACGGCGCCGCCTCGATCCCGGCGAGCCCCATGGCGAGATAGCGATTCTGAACGGCCGTCAGGTCCTCGGGGCGGACCTGCTGGACGAGGTGCAGGCGGGCGCGCAGCGCGTCGGGCAGGCGGGCGATCGCCTCCGGCACGACCTCGCCCATCACGCGCGCGCCCTGGCTGCCGCCGAACACCAGGAGCCGCAGGGCGTCGCCTGCGCCGAAAGCGGGATACGGGAACCTGGCCGCCTCGATCACCGCCGGGCGGAGCGGATTGCCGGTGTGGATCCGCGGGGCCTTGGCCTTGTCGGGCACGCCGCGCACGACCTTGAAGCCGGTGGCGATGGTGCGGGCGCCCCGCGCCAGGAAGGCGTTGGCCCGGCCCATCACGGCGTTCTGCTCGTGCAGGATCGTCGGCACGCGCAGGATCTGGCCGGCGAGCACCGGTGGGACGGTCGGGTAGCCGCCGAAGCCCACGATGGCGGCCGGGTTGATCCGGCGGATCTCCTTCGCGGCCACGCCGAAGCCCCGGCCGAGGGTCAGCACGGCGCCGGCCCGCTTCAGCGGCGAGCGGCCGGACGGCGTCGCCGAGGCGATGGTGACCACCTCGGAGGCCGGGAACTCGGACGCGATGGAATCGACCCGGGCGTCGGTGGCGAGCGCCACGCGGATGCCGCGGGCCCGCAGGGCGTGGGCGAGGCTCTCGGCCGGGAACAGGTGGCCACCGGTGCCGCCCGCGCAGAGCAGGATCGTGGGGGTGAAGACGGTCACCGCATCACCCCGGCGACGGTGGCCGGCGCGGTGCCGGGGGGCTTCTGGCTGAGCATGACGGTGCGGGGGCGCTTACGGGTCAGGGCGACGAGGAAGCCGGTGCCGAGCGCCAGCGAGATCAGCGAGGAGCCGCCGTAGGAGACGAACGGCAGCGTCATGCCCTTGGCGGGCATCAGCTGGGTGTTCACCGCCATGTTGATGCAGGCCTGCAGGCCGAACAGCGTGGTCAGGCCGGTGATCGCCAGCCGCGAGAAGGTGTCGTCGGTGCGCCGCGCGAGCTTGAGGCCGCGCAGGACGATGAAGGCGAACAGCGCCACGAGGCAGAGGCAGACGATCACGCCGAACTCCTCGCCGGTGACCGAGAAGATGAAGTCGGTATGCGCGTCCGGCAGGTGGCGCTTGGCCACGCCCTCACCCGGCCCGGTGCCGAACCAGCCGCCCGAGCGGAACGATTCGCGCGACCAGAAATCCTGGAAGCCGCCGCCGGAATCCCGGTCGAGGAACTTGTTGAAGCGCTCGCGGACGTGGTGGAAGAACAGGTAGGCAGCGAACACACCTCCGAGGCCCAGCACGCCGAGGACGGCCACCCAGATCAGGTGGAGGCCGGCCACGAAGAACAGCGCGCACCACACCATGGTAATCAGCATGGTCTGGCCGAAATCGGGCTGGAGCAGCAGCGGCACGATGGTGATCGGCAGGAGCAGCAGCGCCAGGATGCCGCCCGGCATGTCGCGGCGCTGGGCGCCCTCCGAGAAGGCCCAGGCGGCGACGACTACGAAGGCCGGCTTCACGAATTCCGAGGGCTGCAGGCCGAAGGGGCCGAACTGGATCCAGCGATGCGCGCCCTTGATCTCGGGCCCGAACTTGCCGGCGAGCAGGCACAGGATGACGCCCAGGATCCAGGTGACGAGCGCCAGCCGCCGGATGCCGCGCAGCGACAGGAACGAGACCGCGCAGATCAGCAGGATGGTCGGCGCGAGGTACATCGCCTGCCGGTTGAGGAAGTAGAAGGTCGGCAGGCCGATCCGCTCGGCCACGGGCGGGCCGCCGCCCATCAGGAAGACGAGGCCCGCGACCATCAGCGCGAACAGCGCCGCGAGCAGGCCGCGGTCCACCGTCCACCACCAGTCCGTCAGGGGGGTGCGTTCCGCGCGTGACATCATGCCGGGCAACGACTCCAGGCCGCGCGGATGCCGATCCGCGCGGGTCGGCCGGGATCCTCGGCAGGAATGGTAAACGGAGCCTTATGACCGACAGATCGGGGCGCGTCGGGGCACGTCAGGACGCGCCGGCCACGCAGCCGGCGGCCCCTGGGATGCTGTATTAGGACCGCGCAATACTAGTAAAAAGACACTCTATGTTAATCTTCCCATTGCAACTTTCGGATGTATCGACCCGGCGGGTCGCGGTGCGCCGCGCCCGATCCGCCCAGCGGAAGCCGACGCGCCATGTTCTCTGCCCTGAACGTCCGTGAAGCGCATGCCAAGCTCGCGGCCCTCGACCGGGTTCAGGGCGTGATCGAGTTCGACCTGGCGGGGCGGATCCTGTCGGCGAACCGGAATTTCCTCGACGTCGTCGGGTACACGCTGCCGGAGATCGTCGGCCAGCACCACAGCATGTTCATGGAGCCGGCCCAGCGGGACGCCCCGGATTACCGGGCCTTCTGGGAGCGCCTGCGCTCCGGCACCTTCGAGTCGGGCCAGTTCCAGCGGGTCGGTCGGGGCGGCCGGTCGATCTGGATCCAGGCCTCCTACAACCCGATGCTCGACGTCCGCGGCCGGCCCTACAAGGTGGTGAAGTTCGCCACCGACATCACGCAGCAGCGCACCGAGGAGGCCGACCGCGCCGGGCAGATCGCCGCGATCGACAAGGTGCAGGCGGTCATCGCCTTCGACCTCGACGGCACGGTGATCGCGGTGAACGACAATTTCCTCGCCGCGATGGGCTACAGCCGCGCCGAGGTGCTCGGGCAGCATCACAGCCTGTTCGTGGAGCCCGCCTACCGGGAGAGCGAGGCCTACCGGGCCTTCTGGGCGGCCCTGCGGAACGGCACCTATCAGGCGGCCCAGTTCCGGCGGATCGGCAAGGACGGGCGCGAAGTCTGGATCCAGGCCTCCTACAACCCGATCCTCGACGCCGCCGGCCGGCCCTACAAGGTGGTGAAATTCGCCACCGACATCAGCGACCAGGTCCGACTGTTCGCCAACCTGCGGACCCTGATCGATCAGAACTTCGGCGAGATCGAGCAGGCGGTGACGCACTCGACCACGGCGGCCTCGCTGGCCTCGTCGGCGGCGGACTCGACCTCCGGGAACGTCCAGACCGTGGCGGCCGCCGCCGAGGAGCTGGCGGCCTCGGTGGCGGAGATGTCTCAGAGCATCGTGCGCTCCCAGAGCGCCACCGACACCGCCTATGCCTGCGTTCAGGACGCGGACGGCCACACCAAACGGCTGGCCGAGACCGCCACCGCCATGACCGGCATCGTCGGTCTGATCCAGGACATCGCCGGCCAGATCAACCTGCTGGCGCTGAACGCCACCATCGAGGCCGCCCGCGCGGGCGCGGCGGGCCGCGGCTTCGCGGTCGTCGCCTCCGAGGTTAAGGCGCTGGCCGACCAGGCGGCGCGCGCCACCGGTCAGATCAACGGCGAGATCGCCAGCGTGCAGCGCGTCTCGCAGGAGGTCGTGCAGGCTCTCAGCTCGATCGGGTCCTCGGTCTCGGTGATGCGCGAGACCGTGGTGGCCACCGCGGCCGCCATCGAGGAGCAGAGTGCCGTGACCCGGGATCTGGCCGAGAGCATGCAGAGCGCCGCGGGGGCCGTCACGGAGATCACAGGCAACATCGGGGCGATCGTCCAGTCGGTGGCCAACGTCTCGCATGCGGTCGACACCACCCGCGACGCCGCCAAGGTTCTGGCGCGCTGAGGTTCTGGCGCGCTGAAGTGGCGCTGCCTCAGGGCAGCGCCTGAACCAGCTCGCGGAAGCGGTTGCCGCGGATCTCGAAGTTCCGGAACTGGTCGTAGGACGCGCAGGCCGGCGACAGGAGCACCACCGGCTCCGGTGCGCCCGAGGCGGCGGCGTTCTCGGCGGCCTTCGGGACGGCGTTCTCGAGGGTCTCGCAGCGCGTGTAGGGCACGGCGCCCTCCAGGGTCGCCGCGAAGGCGTCCGACGCCGCGCCGATCAGGTAGGCGTGCGCGACCCGCTCGAAATACGGCACCAGCGGGAAGATCCCGCCCTCCTTGGCCTTGCCGCCGAGGATCCAGTGGATGTCCCGGAAGGCGGTGAGGGCCTTCTCGGTGGAATCCGCGTTCGTCGCCTTGGAATCGTTGACGAACAGCACGTGGCCGCGCCGCCCGACTTCCTCCATCCGGTGCGGCAGGCCCGGGAACGAGGTGAGGCCGGCCTGGATCTGCTCCGGCGACAGGTCGAGGGCCCGCGCGACGGCCACCGCCACCGCGGCGTTCTGCCAGTTGTGCGCCCCCCGGAGCGAGCCGATCCCGTTGACGTCGGCGAGGGCCGTCCCGTCCGGCTCCCGGACGATCCCGTCGCGCACCGTCAGCGCGTCGGTGCACAGCACGTCGCCGTGGGGCACGTGGACGCGCACGAGGTCGGCGCCGCGGCGGTCCGCGATGGCGCGGCTCGGGGCGTCGTCGACGCCGACCACCGCGAGGTCGGCGCCCTGGATCAGGCGCTCCTTGATGGCCGCGTACTGCTCCATCGTGCCGTGCCGGTCGAGATGGTCCGGCGTGATGTTCATCAGCACGCCGACGCTCGGGTCGAGGCTCGGCGTCAGGTCGATCTGGAACGACGACATCTCGATCACGTGGACGCGGTCGGCGGCCGGCGGCTCCAGCGACAGGATCGCGGTGCCGATGTTGCCGCCCATCTGCACGTCGCGGCCCCCCTGCGCGAGCACGTGGGCGATCAGCGCCGTGGTGGTCGACTTGCCGTTGGTCCCGGTGATCGCCACGAACGGCGCCCCCGGCGCCTGCGCCCGCCGCTCCCGGCAGAACAGCTCGATGTCGCCGATGATCTCGACGCCGGCATCCCGGGCGAGCCGGACGCTCCAGTGCGGCTCGGGATGGGTCAGCGGCACGCCCGGGCTCAGCACGAAGGCGGCGAACGCAGACCAGTCGGCCGCGCGCAGGTCCCGCGTCTCTATGCCGGCCTCCCGCGCGCGGGCGAGGCTGTCGGCATTGTCGTCCCAGGCCTGCACGGCCGCGCCACCGGCCTTCAGCGCCAGCGCCGTGGCGAGCCCCGAGCCGCCGAGCCCGAACAGGGCGACGGTCTTGTCCTGGAAGACGGTGACGGGTGTCATGCGGAACTCCGGATGCGGCGGCCGGACCCGGCCGACCCGAACCGGACCCTCGTCCCGGGCGCCCCGCCTCGGCGACCCCGAAGGCGGGCTCCCGGGATCGCGCGGCCGGCCGGAAGCCTCCTTCGAGGCTCCCCTCCGCGGCCGCGCCTCAGGACGAGGGCGAGGATCGGATCGACCTCTCAGGCCGCCCGTCTAGCACGATTTCTCAGCGCAGCTTCAGCGTCGCCAGGCCGGCCATCGCCAGGATCACCGCGATGATCCAGAACCGGATCACGACCTGCGGCTCCTTCCAGCCCTTCTGCTCGAAATGGTGGTGGATCGGCGCCATGCGGAACACGCGCTTGCCCGTGAGCTTGAACGACGCGACCTGGATGATCACCGACATCATCTCCAGCACGAAGAGGCCGCCGACGATCGCCAGGACGATCTCGTGCTTCGTCGCCACCGCGATGGAGCCCAGCAGGCCGCCCAGCGCCAGGGAGCCGGTATCGCCCATGAAGATCTGGGCCGGCGGCGCGTTGAACCAGAGGAAGCCGAGTCCGGCGCCGATGACCGCGCCGCAGACGACGGCGAGCTCGCCCGTGTCGCGGACGTAGTTCACCTGCAGGTAGCTGGCGGTGAACGAGTTGCCGACGAGGTACGCGATGAAGCCGAACGTGCCGCAGGCGATCATCACCGGCACGATCGCGAGGCCGTCGAGGCCGTCGGTCATGTTCACGGAATTGCCCGCCCCGACGATCACGAAGGCGCCGAACAGCGGGTAGAACCAGCCGAGGTTCAGCAGCGCGTCCTTGAACACCGGGAAGGCGAGCTGATTCTGCAGCGCGGCGGGCGAGTAGACCGCGATGGTCACGCAGGCCGCCATGGCGATCAACGCCTCGAGGGCGAGGCGGAACTTGCCCGAGAAGCCCTTGTGCGACTGCTTCGTGACCTTGAGGTAGTCGTCGTAGAAGCCGATCGCGCCGAAGCCGAGGGTGACGGTCAGCGTCACCCAGACGTAGTGGTTGCGCGGGTTGGCCCAGAGCAGGATCGCCACGACGGCGCCGGCCAGGATCATCAGGCCGCCCATGGTCGGCGTGCCGCGCTTGGTCAGCAGATGGGTCTGCGGCCCGTCCTCGCGGATCGGCTGGCCCTTGCCCTGGCGGATCCGCAGCAGCGAGATGATCCAGGGCCCGAACCAGAACACGAACAGGCCCGCCGTGAACAGCGCGCCGCCGGTGCGGAAGGTGATGTAGCGGAACACGTTGAGCGGCGTGAAGCTGCTGCTCAGGTCCGAGAGAAGGTACAGCATCCGGGCGCTCGGCCCCCTTGTTCAGGCTCAGGTTTCGGGGGACGGCGCCGCACGCGCAGGCGTGCCGGTCACGGGACGGCCTGGGTCCGCCGGGTCGGATCGACCGCGTAGCGGGCTTTCAGCGCCTCGACAATCCGGCCCATGCGGCTGCCGTTCGATCCCTTCACCATGACGGCGTCGCCGGACCGCAGGGTCCGGGCGAGCGGCTCGAGCAGGTCGGCCGCGGTGTCGGCCACCGCGCCGCGGCGGCTCACCGGCAGGGCCTCGAACAGGTGGCGCATCAGCGGACCGGCCGTGAAGACGAGGTCGACCCGGGCCGCCTCGATCGCCTCCGCCAGGCCGCGATGCAGGTCGGGCGCGGCGGCGCCGAGCTCGAGCATGTCGCCCAGCACCGCGATCCGGCGGCCGCGGGGCCCGGTCTCGATCCCCGCCAGGGTCGCCAGCGCCGCGCGGACGGCGACGGGATTGGCGTTGTAGCTCTCGTCCACGAGGTAGGCGGTGCCGCCGCCGATCTCGAGGGGGGTGCGCTCGCCGCGCCCCGCCGGCGGCTTTAGCCCCCCGAGCGACAGGGCCGCGCGGGCGAGGTCGGCCCCGAGGCTGTGGACCACCGCCATGACGCCCAGCGAGTTCAGCGCCGCGTGCCGGCCGGCGGTGCCGAGCTTGTAAGTGACGGGCTGGCCCATCACCACCGCGTCGATCACCGACAGGTCGGGCCGCAGCACGATCCTCAGGGCGCGGACGTCGGCATCCGCGTGCTCGCCGAAGGTCACCACCCGGCCCGCCCGGGAGGCCTGGGCGTGGGCGGCCAGGCGGTCGAAATGCGGGGCGTCGCGGTTCAGGATGGCGACGCCGCCGGGCTGGAGCCCGGAGAAGATCTCGCCCTTCGCGTCCGCGATCGCGGCCAGCGAGGCGAAATGCTCGATATGGGCGGGTGCGATCGTGGTGATCAGCGCGATGTCCGGTCGGACCTGCGCGGTCAGCGATACGATCTCGGCGCCGTGGTTCATGCCGATCTCGAACACGCCGTAGCGCGCGGAGCGCGGCATCCGCGTCAGGGTCAGGGGCACGCCCCAGTGGTTGTTGTAGGAGGCCGCCGAGGCGTGGGTCTCGCCCTGCTCGGACAGGACGTGGCGCAGGGCCTCCTTGGTCCCGGTCTTGCCGACCGAGCCCGTGACCGCCACGACCTGCGCGCGCGTCCGGTCCCGGGCGGCGGCACCGAGGCGCACCATCGCGGTGAGAACCGGGTCGGCGCCCCCCTCGGGCACCGCCAGGACGGGGCCGTGGACCGCGAGCGCCTCGGCGCGCGCGGCGCTCACCACGGCGGCGCCGGCGCCGCGCCCCAGGGCGTCGGGGACGAAGTCGTGGCCGTCGCGGGTGTCGCCGCGGATCGCGAAGAACAGGTCGCCGGGCTGGAGCGTGCGGGTGTCGATTGAGGCGCCGCCGATCGCGCGCCCGGCGCCGATCAACCGGCCGCCCGTCGCGGATTCCAGCTCCTGCCGCGTCCAGAGTGCGGTCATCGTCGGTCCCCCGTCGTCCTCAGGCCGCCGCGGCGATCGCGGCGCGCAGGACCGCGTGGTCCGAGAACGGCAGCGTGCGATCTCCCACGATCTGGCCGGTTTCATGACCCTTGCCGGCCACGACCAGCACGTCGCCCGGCCCGAGCCGGTCGACGGCGCTGTGAATCGCCTCCGACCGGTCGCCGATCTCCTCCGCGCCCGGCGCCGCGTCCAGGATGGCCCGGCGGATGGCGGCCGCGTCCTCGGTGCGCGGGTTGTCGTCCGTGACGATGACGACGTCGGCGAGCCGCTGCGCGATGGCGCCCATCAGCGGCCGCTTGCCCCGGTCGCGGTCGCCGCCGCAGCCGAACACCGCGATCAGCCGGCCCGACGCGAAGGGGCGGAGCGCGGCGAGCACGCTCTCCAGGGCCTCGGGCTTGTGGGCGTAGTCGACGAGGCAGAGGCCGCCCCGTGCCTCGCCGATCCGCTCCATGCGGCCGGGGACGCCGGTGAGGTGGTCGAGGGCCGCCAGGACGCCGTCGGGATCGGCCGCCCCCGCCGGGGTAGCCAGTGCGAGGCCGGCCGCCACCAGGGCATTCTCGACCTGGAACTCGCCGACGAGCGGCAGGCGCAGCTCCCGGGCCCGGCCCGCGAACAGGATCCGGGCGACCTGCGCGAACCCCTCCGTGCGGACCGCCTCGACCCGCAGGTCCCGGCCGCCCCGCCCGACCGTGCGGACCGGCCGGCCGGCGGCCTCGGCGGCGGCGATGACGCGCTCGGCGTAGGCGCCGTCGGCGTTGACGATGGCCGGGCGGCCCGCCGGGAGTAGGTCCGTGAAGAGGCGTAGCTTGGCCGCGAGGTACTCCTCGATGCTCGCGTGGTAGTCGAGATGGTCCCGGCCGAGATTGGTGAAGCCCGCCGCGTCGAGGCGCACGCCGTCGAGCCGGCGCTGCTCGATCCCGTGGGAGGACGCCTCCATGGCGAGGTCGGTGACGCCGTCCGCTGCGAGTTGCGCCAGCGTCCGGTGCAGCGTCACGGGATCCGGAGTCGTGAGGGAGCCGTACTGCGCGCCGCGATTGGTGACGATGCCGACGGTGCCGAGGCTCGCGGAGTCGCGGCCGATGCGCGCCAGGATCTGGCGGACGAAGTCGGCCACCGAGCTCTTCCCGGCGGTGCCGGTCACCGCCACCACGGTCTCGGGCTGCGGGCCCGCGAGGCGGGCCGCCGCGAGGGCGAGCGACCGGCGCGCGTCGGCGACCGGGATCCAGGCGACCGCGTCGGGCAGGTCGGCGGGACGGGTCCCCTCCCCGGCGACCGCGGCGGCGCCGCGCTGCGCGGCCTGCGCGGCGAAGCGTCGGCCGTCGGCCTTCGTGCCGGGAACGGCGACGAACACCGTGCCGGTCGCGACCTGCCGGCTGTCGGCCGTGAGGTCCGAGACGGTCAGGTCCGCGGCGGGGCCGGCGGCCTCGGGGAAGAGGTCGGCGAGCCGCGCGCTCATCGCTGCACCCTCATCGATCCGATCTCACGGGCCGCCCAGCTGGTTGACGTGGTAGGCGTTGAGCTTGACCATCTGCGGGAACGGCCTCACCGGCGGCTCGAATTGCGGCGGCAGGCCGAGGATCGGCGCCACGCGCTCGATCACCTTGCCGGTGACCACGCCGGAATTCCAGGCCGCCGTGGCGTAGCCGCCCGATTCCGGCAGGCCCTGCGGCTCGTCCATGATCGTGACGAACAGGTACTTCGGATCGTTCATCGGCGCGGCCGCCATGAAGGTCGTGAACAGGCGGTTGTGGATGTAGCGGCCGCCGATGACCTTCTCGGCGGTGCCGGTCTTGCCGCCGACGAAGTAGTACGGGACCGCCGCCTTCTTGGCCGAGCCCTCGGCGGCGTTGAGCCGCATGATGTAGCGCATCGCCTCGGAGGTCTGGCCCGAGAGGACGTGCGTGGCCCGCGCCCGCGCAGCCTCGGGCGTCGTCTTGAGGAAGGTCGGCGTCATCAGGTCGCCGCCGTTGGCGATGGCCGCCACCGCGGCCGCGGCCTGGATCGGCGCCACCGCGATGCCGTGACCGAACGCGATGGTGATGGTGTTGATCTCGGTCCAGCGAGACGGGACGATCGGCGCCGCGCTCTCCGGCAGCTCGGTGCGCAGCCGGTCGAGCAGGCCCATCTTCTTCAGGAAGGCCTTGTGGCCGGGCACGCCGACGCCGAGCGCCATCTTGGCGGAGCCGATGTTGGAGGAGTGGGTGAACACCTCCGGCATGGTGATGACGCGGTTCGTGCCGTGGTACTCGTGGATCTTCTGCCGGCCCCAGTTCAGCACGCCGCCCCGGGTGTCGAAGGTCGAGTTGACGTTGTACTTGCCGGAATCGAGCGCCATGGCGAGGGTCATCGCCTTGAAGGTCGAGCCCATCTCGTAGACGCCGACATTCATCCGGTTGATGCGGTCGGGCGAGAGCGCGTCCTTCGGGTCGTTCGGGTCGAAATCCGGCATGGAGACGAGCGCGATGACCTCGCCGGTCTTCACGTCGAGGATCATCGAGGCGCCGGCCTTGGCCTTGAAGTGGTCGATGCCCCAGGCCAGCTCGTCGCGCACGGCGAACTGCGCGCGCAGGTCGAGTGACAGCTGCACCGGCTTCAGGTCGGCCTGCTTGTTGATCAGCCCGAAGCTGTTGAGGGCCTGCAGGCCGGTGGAGTCGATGTACTTCTCCATGCCGGCGATGCCGATGCCGTCGAGGTTCGTCGCGCCCAGGATGTGGGCGGCCGCGACGCCGTTCGGGTAGACCCGCTTGTGGTCGGGCAGGAAGCCGATGCCGGGGATGCCGAGCCGGTGGACCTCGGCCTGCTGCTTCGGGGTCAGCTCGCGCTTCACCCAGACGAAGCCCGCGCCCTTCTTGTCCTTGCGCTGCGTCAGCTTGGCGCGCAGCTCGGAGGCGTTGAGCTCCGGCAGGACGGCGGTGAGCAGCTCGACCGCCTCGTCCTTGTCGTAGATGTTGCCCGGCTCGGCGAAGACCGAGACCGTGCGGATGTCGGTGGCCAGGATCTCGCCGTTGCGGTCGATGATGTCGGGCCGGAAGGCGGTCGAGGACGCGGCTGCGACCCGGTGCTCCTGGCTGGGCGGCTCTCCGAAGATCGCCATCATCAGGAGCTTGGCCGAGATCGTCCCGAACACGCCGACGAAGACGAGCCCGACCATCGCGACCCGCATGTGCGAGCGCTCGATCGCCAGCCGGAACATGCTGCGCAGGAGCGCCTTGGCGCGGTCGGCGCGCGGCTCGGGCTCGCGCGCCTCCTCCTCCAGGGGGCGCGGCGCGCCGGCGGCATGCGCCAGCGCGGCGGCTTCGAGCAGCGCCGCCTCGTGGTCCGACACGGCGGGCTCGACCGCCGGGTCTAGGGTCTGGTCGGCGTGATCGGACACGGGGGTTTACCTCGAAGCCGTCGTCGGGGTGCGGGTCGTGGTGACGGTGCGGGTGATCGAGCCGGTCGTGCGCGGCTCGATCGCTCCTTTGTCTTTGGGCGTCGCTGTGGCGGCGAGCAGACGGCCGATCTCGTCGCCGCGCTCCGGCCGGGCGGGCAGATCCGAGAGGCGCGCGAGGTGGCTGGTGCCGATCGGCTCCAGGGCGAGATGCTTGTCGACGGCCGCCTGGAGCCGGTCGGGCCGCGTCAGGAGCTGCCACTCGGCGCGCAGCACGGCGATCGCCTGCCGCTCCTTGTGCAGGGCGGTCTGGAGCTTCGAGACCTGACCGCCCTGGTAGAGCGTGTCGTACTTGATCGAGTAGGCGTAGATCGCCGAGGCGACGAGGCCGGCCACCGCCAGCAGGTTCAGGAGGCGGATCATCGGCGATGGCCTCCGCGGGCCGCGTCGGGCAGGCTCGCCAGCGCGGTCAGCGCGGCCAGCGGTTCGGGAACTTCGGATTCGGTGCGCTCCGCCGCCCGGAGCTTGGCCGAGCGCGCGCGCGGGTTGCGGGCGGTCTCGGCCTCGCCCGGCAGGACCGGGCCCTTCGTGACGGGACGGAAGCTGCGGACGGTCTCGACCGGCCCCCCGGGCAGGTGGCGGGAGCCCTGCGCGGAGCGACCGCTGCGCGCCGCGAAGAACTGCTTGACGATGCGGTCCTCGAGCGAGTGGAACGTCACGACGGCGAGCCGGCCGCCGGGCCTGAGCGCGCGCTCGGCCGCGTGCAGGGCGCGGACCAGCTCGCCGAGCTCGTCGTTCACGGCGATCCGCAGGCCCTGGAAAGTCCGCGTCGCCGGGTGGATGTGGCTGCCCGGCTCGGTCCGGACCACGCCGGCGACGAGTTCGGCCAGCTGCGCGGTGGACTCGATCCGCCCGCGGCGGCGCGCCTCCAGGATGGTCCGCGCGACCGCGCGCGAGCGCCGCTCCTCGCCGTAATGGTAGATGATGTCGGCCAGCACGGTCTCGTCGGCCTCGTTGACGAGGTCGGCGGCGCTCGGCCCGTCGCAGCCCATGCGCATGTCGAGGGGGCCGTCGCTGCGGAACGAGAAGCCCCGCTCCGGCGCGTCGAGCTGCATCGACGAGACGCCGATATCGAGGACGACCCGGTCGACCTGCGCGATGCCGGCCTCCGCGAGAAGGCTGTCGAGGTCGCCGAAACGGCCGGACAGGAGGCGCAGGCGCCCGCCGGACTCGGCGACGAGCGCCTGCCCGGCCGCGATCGCCGTGGGGTCGCGGTCGATCGCGACGACCTGCAGGGCCGGATCCGCCGCGAGCAGCGCGCGGGTGTAGCCGCCGGCACCGAAGGTGCCGTCGACCGCGATCCCGCCCTCGGTGCCGAGCGCCTCGACGACCTCCGCGAGGAGGACGGGCACGTGCGGCTCGGACGGCGCATCGGCGCCGCCGTGGCGGGGCGGACTCTCGGGAGCGGGGCGGCGCCGGCTCATGGGCGCCTCGCCGGGGCGGCGCACCGTGGCGCGCGCGGACGGGCGGAGTGTCGGCGCGTCCCGGAAACCCGGGCGCGGATGCGGCTCGTGCGTCTCATGGTGCCCTGTGCCGGGCCGCGCGAGCGCGGCGCGCGTGACGGGAACGGCACCGGATGCGGAGCGCGCAAGACGCCGCGCACGGACGGGACCTGCGCGATGGCAGGGTGCGCCCGGCGATCCGATACACGCCGTTGACGGGAGGATGCCGGGTATCATGGGCCTCGGAGGATCGTCAACGCACAAGCTTGGCACTGCCGCGCGGACCGATCTGAACCCGGCAAGGTTAACCGAAGGTTTTTGCCGCGCCGGAATCTTCGGCGCGCCGCCCGCCGGCCCGGCCCCGCGCCGGATCGATAAGGCGTTGAAGACGCAGGTCTTATCGGGAAGTGGATCAGCCGGCCTGTAAGCCGGGTTCTGTAGGGCCGGAGCGCTTGCGCGCCCCGACGTGGCAGCCATTCCTCTGGGACGATCGTCGCCGACCGCCTCGAGCAACCAACCCGGGCGACTGGCCTGGAGAGCCGGCCTGCCCTTCTCGCGAAGGGCGCGCCGCCCCTATTCGGTCTTGCTCCCGGTGGGGTTTGCCGTGCCGTCCGCGTTGCCGCGTCCGCGGTGCGCTCTTACCGCACCCTTTCACCCTGACCCCGGACGGATCCGGGGCGGTCTGCTCTCTGTGGCACTGTCCCTGGGGTCGCCCCCGCCGGAGGTTATCCGGCACCGTCTCTCCATGGAGCCCGGACTTTCCTCCCCGAACGCTCGCGCGTCCGGAGCGGCCGCCCGGCCGGCTGATCCGCGGGCAGATGCGCCCGCGGGGCCGTCCGGGTCAAGGGTGCGGGCCCGCTACCAGGTGCCGGTATTCTCCATCGACTTCCACGGCTCCTGCGGCTCCTTGGCGCCGCCCTTCTGGAGGATCTCGATGGAGATTCCGTCCGGCGACTTCACGAAGGCCATGTAGCCGTCGCGCGGCGGCCGGTTGATGGTGACGCCCTTCTCCTGCAGCTTCGCGCAGAAGCCGTAGATGTCGTCGACCTGATAGGCGAGATGGCCGAAATTGCGCCCGCCCGAGTAGGTCTCCGGATCCCAGTTGTAGGTGAGCTCGATCAGGGGCGACTTGGTCGCCGAGGCCCGCTCGACATCGCCGGGCGCGGCGAGGAAGACGAGGGTGAAGCGGCCCTTCTCGTTCTCGACGCGGCGCACCTCCTTCAGGCCGAACGTATCGACGTAGAAGGCGAGTGCCCGGTCGAGGTCGGCGACCCGGACCATGGTGTGCAGAAATTCCATCGGATCCTGTCCTGTTCTCTTCGAAGCCGGGCCGCCGGCCCGCTCCGGCTGACTCGCCCCGCTAGCTAGCGGCCGCTCCGGCGGTGAGAAGGCCGTGCGGTACAGACTCGGGACAATCGGGCCCGGGCGTTCGCGCGGTCGAACCGCGTCGGGCCGGCCGGGCGGGCGTTTCGGCAGCCCCCGGCATCATCGGCCCGACGGCCGGCCTCGCGCCGCGTGCGTCCCTACGGTCCCGCCGCGAACTCCCGATCCGCCGGAGGAGAGACCCTTCGGCCGAAAGTATGGGCGCGGCTTACCCAGCAAGATGTAGCCCGGCTGCGACGGATTCGTCTTATCTCGCGGGATGATGAGAGCGGTTTCGAACGTCGGGGGCCGTGATGAGGACGCAGGGATCCGAGCGCGGCAGGCATGATGCACAGATGATCGGTCTCGATGCGGCGCGATTTCTCGCCGCAATGCTGGTCATGGTCTTTCATCTGGGCGCCTACGCGTGGCAGGCGCCGCTCTCGACGGCCGGGCGCGCCTTCGACTCCGCCGCAGCTTACCCCGGCCTGTTCGCCTGGACGTGGTTCGGCTGGATCGGGGTCGAGCTGTTCTTCGTCATCTCGGGCTTCGTGATCGCCTACTCGGCCGAGCACGCGACCGCGCGCGCCTTCCTGCGCAGCCGCATCCTGCGCCTCGTGCCGGCGGTCTGGATCTGCGCCACGCTCACCGCCCTGGTCTCGCTCGCCATCGGCCGCATGGGGTCCGGTCGGCACGTGCTGCGGGCCTATCTCGACTGCGTCCTGTTCGTTCCGGTCGAGCCGTGGCTGGACGGTGTCTACTGGACCCTCGGCGTCGAGATCGCCTTCTACGCACTCGTCTTCGCGCTGCTGCGGCGCGGGCGATTCCGGAGCATCGGCCCGGTCTGCGCGGTGGTCGGCGGTGTGAGCACCCTCTTCTGGGTCGCGACCCTGGCCGTGCCGAACCTCTCCGCCCTGGCGGCGAACCGCGTGGCCGAGCTGACGCTCCTGCGCCACGGCTGCTTCTTCGCGCTCGGCGTCTTCCTGTGGTTGTCGCTCGTCAAGGGGCCGACGGCCGGTCGGCTCTGCGTGATCGCCGTCTGCGCCGTCGGGGCGCTCGTCGAGATCGGCGACGCGGCCGGGTCGTTCCTGTTCCAGATGAGCCGCAGCGAGGCTCCGCTCCTCCCGCGCCTCGTCTTCGCGGGCTGCGTCCTGATGATCGTGGCCAGCGTGCGCGGCAACGCGTGGCTCCGCGCGCGGCTCGGGGAGCGGGGCTGCGCGCTGGCCCGACGGCTCGGGCTGATGACCTACCCGCTCTACCTCCTGCACAACGTCAACGGTGCCGCCCTGATCCACCGCCTCGTCGGTGGCGGGGTTCCGCCCTACGCGGCGCTCCTGGCCGCGTGCTGCGCCATGCTCCTGCTGAGCTACGCCGTCATGCGCTGGGCCGAGCCGTTCGTCCGCGTGCGCCTGTCCGCCACGCTCGACAGGGTCGGCCTCGAGCGGCCGCTCCGCGCGGAAGGCCGCCCCGCCCCCGGGCTCTGAGCTGGGCGAGGACCGCCCCACGCGCGCCGTTTCGACGGCTCCGATCGTTGCGCCGCGCGCTCCGAGGGACCAGAACGGGCCCGCCCCGCACCCGGAGTGAGCCGAATGCGCACCGAGACGCCGCCGCTGATCCGCCTCGAGGAATACCGGCCCAGCGACTACCTGATCGATCGCGTCGACCTCGACATCCGTCTCGACCCGCACGCGACCCGCATCGACGCGACGCTGACGCTGCGGCCGAACCCGGCCGGCGTGCCGGCGGCGCCGCTCACCCTCGACGGCGACGATCTCCGGCTGGTCTCGGTCGCGCTCGACGGCGCGCCGCTGGCGCCCGACGCCTACGCGGCGACGCCGTCCGGCCTCATCCTCCGCGATCCGCCGCAGCGGCCCTTCGCGCTGCGTCTCGTCACGGAGGTGGATCCGACCGCCAACACGAAGCTGATGGGCCTCTACCGGTCGAACGGCGTCTACTGCACCCAGTGCGAGGCGGACGGCTTCCGCCGGATCACCTACTTCCTCGATCGGCCGGACGTGCTGTCGGTCTACACCACGCGCATCGAGGCCGACCGGGCCGAGGCGCCGGTCCTGCTCGGCAACGGCAATCCCGTCGGGACCGGCGCGGTCGGGCCGGGCCGCCACTTCGCGATCTGGCACGATCCCCACCCGAAGCCCGCCTACCTGTTCGCCCTCGTGGGCGGCCGGCTCGGGAAGGTCGAGACGCGCTTCACCACGATGGAGGGCCGCGCCGTCACCTGCGCGGTCTACGTCGAGCCCGGCAAGGAGGACCGGGCGGGCTACGCCCTCGACGCCGTCATCCGCTCCATGGCCTGGGACGAGACCGCCTTCGGCCGCGCCTACGACCTCGACGTGTTCAACGTCGTCGCGGTGTCCGACTTCAACATGGGCGCCATGGAGAACAAGGGCCTCAACATCTTCAACGACAAATACGTCCTGGCGAGTCCCGAGACCGCGACCGACGGTGACTACGCGGCGATCGAGGCGATCATCGCGCACGAGTACTTCCACAACTGGTCCGGCAACCGCGTCACGTGCCGGGACTGGTTCCAGCTCTGCCTGAAGGAGGGTCTCACGGTCTTCCGCGACCAGGAATTCTCCTCCGACATGCGCTCCCGGCCGGTGCACCGCATCGCCGAGGTGCGCTCCCTGCGGGCGCGCCAGTTCCCCGAGGATGCCGGGCCGCTGCGGCACCCGGTGCGGCCGCGGGCCTACGCGGAGATCAACAACTTCTACACGGCGACCGTCTACGACAAGGGCGCCGAGATCGTCCGGATGCTGCGGACGCTGATCGGTCCCGAGGCCTTCCGGGCCGGCATGGACCGGTACTACGCCGACAATGACGGCCGCGCCGCCACCGTCGAGGACTTCCTGGCGGCCTTCGCGGCCGTGACCGGGCGCGATCTCGGCGCCTTCGCCCGCTGGTACGAGCGTCCCGGCACGCCCCGCCTCGCCGTCGCGGCCGCGCACGATCCGGCCGCCGCGCGCTACACCCTCCGGCTCGCCCAGAGCCTGCCCGGCGGCGGCGCGGAGCCCGACGGGCCGCCGCTGGTGATCCCCGTGGCCCTCGGTCTCGTCGGGGCGTCCGGGCCGCTGACGGGCGCGACCTGCCCGGACGTGCGGGACGGCGTCTACGTGCTCGACCGCCCCGAGGCCGAGATCGTGTTCGACGCGGTCGCCGAGGAGCCGGTCCCCTCGCTCCTGCGCGACTTCTCCGCCCCGGTGCGGCTCGACCTCACCCTGACCGACGCGGAGCGGATGCGGCTCCTCGCGCAGGACAGCGACCCGTTCAACCGCTGGCAGGCCGCGCAGGACGTCGCTTTGCGGCTGATCCTCGAGCCAGACGCCGATCGGACGGAGGCGTTCGCCGCGGCACTCGGCCAGTTCCTCGAAGACGAGGCCCTGGCCGACCCGGCCTTCGCGGCCCTGGTCCTGGCGCTGCCGAGCGAGGGCGAGGCCGCCGACGCGGTGCCGGCCGACGTGGATCCCGACGCGATCCACCGGGCGCGATTCAACCTGCGGGCGCGTCTGGGCCAGGCCCTGCGGCCGCGGCTCGAATCGATCGACGCGGCGCTCGCGCCGGTGGCCGGTGCGCCCTACAGCCCCGACGCCGCCTCGGCGGGGCGCCGGTCGCTCCGCAACGCGGCCCTCGACCTGGTCGCCGCCGGCGATCCCCGGGAGGGGGCCGCCCGCGCCGCCGCGCGGCTGGCCGAGGCCACCAACATGACCGACCGGCTCGCGGCCCTCGGCACGCTGGCGCTGATCCCGGGGGAGACCCGCGAGGCCGCCTTCGCGGAGTTCGCGGCCCGCTACGCCGACGAGCCCCTGGTCCTCGACAAGTGGTTCGCCCTCCAGGCCCAGATCCCGGAGCCCGGCACCCTCGACCGGATCGCGCGGCTGCAGGAACACCCGGCCTTCACCATGACCAACCCGAACCGCGTGCGGGCGCTGATCGGGAGCTTCGCGTTCGGCAACCCGACCCAGTTCGCCCGGCGGGACGGGGCGGGATTCGCCCGCGTGACCGAGACGGTCGCGGCGCTCGATTCGACCAACCCACAGGTGGCCGCACGGCTCCTCACGGCCTTCGGATCCTGGCGCCGGCTGGAAAAATCACGCGGCGCCAAAGCGGTCGAAATGCTGAATGGGATCAAGGCGATCCCGGGGCTTTCCCGGGACACCGCCGACATCCTCGCGCGCACCCTCGGAGGTGGCTAACCGTCTGAACCTGCGGTAGAAATCGATTCTCGGGCTCCCAGGCAACACCTGGGTTCCGTCAAGCCCTTATGGTAAAAAATCCGTGGACAAACTGCCCCCCGAAGTGATTGTATTCAGTCAGATTCGGGGGGCCTTCGGGGGCCGGGTGCCCACACCGGATCACAGTTCCCACGGGCGAGGTTCGGCCATGCCGGAGGCGGCTTCCGCTTCCTTCTCCGCGCGTGCGGATTCGAGTCTCACGATCTCGTGGCCCATGCGGAGCCGGGATCCGCGGCTCGGCCAGGCCGAGCGCTGGCTGCGCTACGCCGTGCCGGGAACGCTCGCGGTGTTCCTGGCCTGCCTCGTCGGGCTCGCCACCCTCCATATCCAGGGCCAGCGTGCCGAGATCCTGGCGGGCGCGAAGGCCGAGGTCGAAGGCTTCGCCCGTCTGGCCGCGCGGGCGGTGGATCCGGCCGGCACCGTGGCGGAGGACCTGCGCGCCCTGATGCCCGAGAGCGAGCGGCATCCCGGCCGCCGCCTGCTGGTGGTCCGCCCTGACACCCGCATCGTCGCCGCCCATCCGCCGCTGCCGGCCGACCGCACGACCCTCTCGGCGGTGCTCGGCGAGAGTGAGCCGCTCTCCGGCCTCGGCGAGCGCGCCGGCGCGATGGCCCTCGAGCTTCCCGGCGGCGAGAGCGTGCTCGCCGCGGTGCACAGCCTGCCCGGCGGCGCGGGACAGGTGGCGGTGCTCCAGCCCATCGAGCCGCTGCTGCGCGGCTGGAGCGCCCGGACCCGCGACCAGATCGTCCTGATCGCCGCCGCCGCGATCGTGATCGTCGGAGTCGGACTGGCCTACGGCCTGCAGACGCGCCAGGCCGCCCGCGCCGACCGGGCCCGCGAGCAGATCCGCGGCCGCCTGGAGACCGCCCTGCGCCGGGGCGCCTGCGGGTTGTGGGACTGGGACATCGCGCGCGGCCGGATCTACTGGTCCGATTCGATGTACACGCTGCTCGGCTACAGGCGGCAGCACGAGTACCTCTCGTTCGGCGACGTCAACGGCCTCGTCCATCCCGACGACGGCGACCTGTACAGCCTCGCCCGGGGGCTCGCGGCCAACCAGACGCATATCGACCACGCCTTCCGCATGCGCGGCGCCGACGGGGCCTACGTCTGGCTGCGCGCCCGCGCGGAGGTCGTGGCGGACGCCGCCGACGGCGGCCGCCACCTCGTCGGCATCGCCAACGACATCAGCGAGCAGCGGGCCCTGGAGGAGACCAACGCCGCGGCCGACATGCGCCTGCGCGACGCCGTCGAGGCGATCTCGGAGGCCTTCGTGCTCTGGGATACCGGCAACCGCCTGGTCCTGTGCAATTCGAAATTCCGCCACCTCCACGCCCTGAGCCCCGAGGATGCGCAGGCGGGCCGGAGCTACACGGACGTGATGGGACGCGGCGTGCTGCCCCAGGTCCGGCGGGAATCGCCCGAGGCCGGGATGGCGCTGACCGACATGGCGGCCCGCACCTTCGAGGCGGAACTCGCCGACGGCCGCTGGCTGCAGATCAGCGAGCGGCGCACGAAGGACGGGGGCTACGTGTCGGTCGGGACCGACATCACCAGCCTGAAGCGCAACCAGGAGCAGCTCCTCGCCTCCGAGCGCGAGCTGATCGAGACCGTCAAGGACCTCAAACGGTCCCGCCGCACCCTCGAACTCCAGACCCAGCAGCTCGCGGATCTCGCCGAGCGCTACCTCGACCAGAAGGCGGCCGCCGAGGCGGCCAACCAGGCCAAGGCGGAGTTCCTGGCCAATATGAGCCACGAGCTGCGCACCCCGCTCAACGCCATCATCGGCTTCGCCGACGTGATGGAGAACGCGGTTCTCGGGCCGCTCGGCACCCCGCGCTACACCGAGTATTGCCGCGACATCCGCGAGAGCGGTTCGCACCTGCTGTCCATGATCGACGACATCCTCGACATGGCCCGGCTGGAGGCCCGGCGCGTGCGCCTGAGCCCCAGGGCGATCTCCGCCGAGACCGCGATCAGCGCGGCCCTCGCGCCCGTCGAGGCGGCCGCCCGCGAGAAGGCGATCACCGTCAGCGTCGACGTCGTGCCCGGCCTCGAGCTGCTGGCCGATCCGCAGGCGATCCGGCAGATCCTCGCCAACCTCGTGCAGAACGCCGTGAAGTTCACGCCCGCCGGCGGCCGCGTCGCCGTCCGGGGCCGCCGTGCCGGCGCGTGCACCCACCTCTATATCGAGGACAACGGCATAGGCATCCCGACCTCCGACCTCGCCCGCCTCGGCCGGCCCTTCACGCAGGTCGAGCGGCAGATGACCCGGTGCCACAAGGGTTCGGGCCTGGGCCTCGCCATCACCCGATCGATGGTCGAGCTCCACGGCGGCTCGCTCCGGATCCGCTCCGAGGAGACGGTGGGCACCATCGTGCTCGTCCGCCTGCCGGCCACGCCGGCCGAGCGCGAGGCCGGCGTTCCGGCCGGCTCGGCCCCTTCCGCGACGGCCGATTCCACGATTGTCAGGCGCGAGGCGCCGCGGGCGGGCCGTTCCGCCGCCTGAGCGGGACCGTTCACGGACGCGGGTCGAGCCCGCCGCGGCGTGCGAGGCGGCCCTGTTCCGCGTGCCAGCGCGCGTCCGCCACGGCGCGTGCCAGGCGCCGGATGCGCCAGCGCCGGTACAGCGACAGGACCGGGTTGCCGCCGAGACCGGCCTGATGCCGGCTCAGGCGTCGCAGCAGGTCCGGCAGCTGCGCCGAGGCCGCCTCGCCCGTGGCGATGTCGATGGCCCGCATTTCCGCCCGGAGCCCCGCCTTCCAGTCGTCCATGACGCCCGCCTCCGCGATCATCGCCCGCCCCCGCGGCCGGCCGGAATTCCCAACAGCCCGCCCGCCGTCTCGCCCGCGGCATGAGTACACGCCGGAAAACCCTCCGTTCCCGATCCGGGTTTGCCCCGCAGGTGGTCCGCCCGGCGGACCGGACTGGAGAATACGGCCGATGCGATCCAGGACAACGTACCGCTGCACGCTGGCGCTCCTGCTCGGGCTCGCCGCCGGGCCCGCGCTCGCGCAGAGCACGGGCTACGTCACGGGTTTCCCGGGCAAGGATCCCGCGGGCGACGAGGAGATCGGCTGGGGGCCGGCCTACCGGCCCGAGACGAGCTTCGCGCAGCCCGGCACGCCGCCGACCCCCGGCGCGATCGCCGGCCGCGCCTATCGTGCCCGGACCGGGCACGGCGTCTACGATCGGGTGCAGGGCGACGGTCTGTACCGGGGCCGGTAGCGGGCCGCACCGCGGTTTCAGGGCGCCGTGGACCCGCCGCGAGAGGATGGGGTTGAGGCGCGAGAACCTGTCCCCATCGCTCTGGAACGGTTTGATAGGGCGGCGGCTCCGAACGCGACAGCCGCGCCATCGCCCCCTCTCCCGTGCGGGAGAGGGTTGGGGTGAGGGACAAGAGGCCTCTCGGTCGAGCGCACCATTGCCGCTCGGCCAGACTGCGCTTCGTTCGGACAGACCCGATCCCTCACCCTGTCCCTCTCCCGCACGGGAGAGGGGACCAGCGCCGCGTGCGGAACGCGCTGAACCGGCCCTAGCGCCGCCGCAGGGCCCGCTTCGCGGCCGCGCGCGCGTCCCGCTCGAACCGGGCGAGCCGGAGGCGCCGCTCCAGCGAGATCACCTGTCGACCGGGCGGGACCGCGATGATCTCGGCGACCGGAACCCGGTCGCGGTAGAGACCTTCCAGCGCCGATCCTTCCAGCGTCGCCGAGTCGAGCCGGTCGGCGAAGCCGGTCTCGTGGCAGGCCCGCACGATCTCGGCCTCGAGCAGCAGGCCCGGGGCGTGGCCGCGCAGATCCTCGTCGTAGGCGGTCTTCAGCAGGGTCGCGGTGCCGCCGCTGACCAGGGCGAGGCTGACGGCGACAGGCCGGCCGTCGAGGGTCAGCGCGTCGGCCCGGACGGCGACCGGGCCCGGAACCGCGGTGAACAGCGCCCTGGCCAGCGCGGCGCTCTCGGGCCGGCAGGCCATGGCGGTGCCGGCCTGCCCCTTCCAGCCGGCGCGCTCCAGGTCGAGGAAGGCCGCGACGAGGCGGGCGAGGTCCGATCCGCCCGTGGCGCACGCGTGGGCGACGGTTCCGGTCTCCGACAGGCGGCGCGCCCGGCGGCGCAGGTCCTTGAAGCGCGCCCGGCCGGGATGGTCGGCGAGGAACGCCGCGTGGTCGGCGCGCCGGTCCATGACCGGGCGGTCGAAGCCCGCCACCGTGCCGATGGCCCAGCCGCGCGCGCGCATCGCCGCGAGCATCTCCGGCACGGCGCCCTCCCCGGTCGGCAGCAGCGGCCAGCGCCAGGGGCATCCGCCGGAGGCGGCCTCGAGGCCGGCCACCAGGGCCAGCGCGTGCGCGGCCCGGTCCGGACCGTCGGCGACCAGGGGAGCCGTGGCGGTCACGTAGGGCGAGAGGAAGGGCCGCAGGACCCGGCCGCCGAGGCCCGTCAGGTCCCGGGCCCCATGGTACGGGAGCAGCCCGACGAGACGGTCGCCCGCGCGGACCGTGACGTAGCGGAGGGCCGCCGGCAGCAGCCCGGCGGTCCGATGGGCCTCGATGACGTGCCGGGAGAAGTGCGGGTGCGCCGCGGCGCCCGCCGCGACCAGCGCGTCCCAGGCCTCCGGCTCCGGCGGGTCGCCGAGGGTGACGACGGCTCCGGACGGCGCGCGCAGGGGGCTCGCGGCGATCATCGGACCGCTCCGGCGGCCCAGACCGGGGTCGGAAGCCCGTGGATCCGCCCCGCGGCGCGCGCGAGCAGGGCGGCCCGGCCCACGCTCGCCACCGCGACCGCCACGGCCGCGCCGAGCGTCCCGAGCGCCGGGACCAGGGCGAGGCACAGGCCGGCGGCGGCGAGGAGACTCCCCGCCGTGATGCCGGCGCAGAGCCGCTCCCCGCCCAGCATGGTCAGCAGATCCTCGCCCGGGCCGAACAGGCTCGCCCCGACGCTGCCGGCGATCAGGATGCACAGGATCGGCACGCTGTCGCCGAAACCCGGCCCGAACATGGCCAGCAGCAGGGGGCTGACGGCCAGGATCGCGCCGCCGACCACGAGCGTCGCGGCCGCCGTCAGGCGGCCCTGGCGCCGGACCAGCTCGGCGAGGAGGAAGCGGTTGGCCTGCGCCTGGGCGGCGCTGTAGCGCTGGAGCGTCGCCGCGCTGACCGCGTAGTGCACGAACACCACGAATTGCTGGATGCGGGTCGCCGCGAAGTAGATCCCGACCTCGGCCGGGCTCACCAGGGCACCGAGCACGATCACGTCGACGAAGGTGAAGCCGGCATTGGCGAGGTCGATCGCGGCGATCGGCAGGCCCGTGCCGAGCCACGTGCGCCACCGGTAGCGGTGCGGCCCGGCCGGCAGCTCCCGCCGGAGCCGCGCGGCGAGGAGGGCGGCCTGCAGGGCGGTCGCGACCGCGGCGGCGACCAGCATGCAGGCCATCGCGACCTCGGCCCGGGGCGGCGCGCCGAGCAGGATCGCCGCGACCATGCAGGCCATCATCAGGGTCTGGCGCAGCAGGTAGGGCGGCGCGATGGCGAGCCCGACCCAGTTCTGGCTGCGCGCCACGCCCTCGAGGTAGTCCTGGAGCGCGAAGAGCGGCATCACGCAGAGCGCGACCAGGATCGGTGCCCAGTAGGCGGGGGCGAACAGGTCCGGCTCGAGCACGAGCAGCGCCGCGCCGAGGCAGGCGACGGCGAGCGCCGCTCCGCCGGTCACGAGGGCGCCGGCCCGGATGTAGCCGCGCGCGAGGTCGAGGTCGCCCTGCGCCTGATCACCCGGCACGAACCGACACGCGCCCTGCGACAGGCCGAGGGTCAGGGTGTGGCCCAGCATCGCGGTCCAGACCCAGACCGACGCGAAGATCCCGTAGGCGTCCCAGCCCATCAGCCGCGCCGCGAGCACCTGGGCGCCGTAGGCGAAGCCGGCCGACCCCACGCGGATCGCGAAGACCGTCAGGGCCGCCCGCTGCGGGCCGCTGCGCAGCGCCCGGAGGTGCCGGAGCGCGAGGACAGGGAGGGCCGTGGCTGACACTACGCGCTCCGCGCCGGTCCCGAACTCGGCGGGAGGCCGATCTCTGGCCGTCCGGTCTAGCCCGGGGCGCGTTGCGGCTCGGTTAAGGGCGGCTGGGCCGGCGCCGCCTTGGGCTCCTTGGGCGTCTCGGTCCGCATCAGCGAGGTGGCGATCGTCAGCGCCACGTGCTCGGCCATGCAGCGCAGGCCGAGGTCGTTGAGCCGGAACTGGCGGCCGAGCATGTGACCCTCGCCCTTGTCGCTGCGGCGCGACAGGTACTGCAGGGCCTCGTAGCGCCGGACCAGCGGCACGCCCTGCTGGGTCGCGACGCTCCGGACGGCCTCGACGATCCGGTTGTAGTCGACGTCGGCCGCCATGCTGGCCGTGTAGATCGGGTCGACCAGCACCACGTCGATCCCGTGCGACCGCATCCAGCCCACGGCCTCGGCCAGCGCGCTCGCGAAGGCGTCCACGTCGACGCGGGCGATGGCGTCGTGGGTGCCGACCTGCCAGACGACGAGGTCGGGCTCGGCCTCGGCCACCATGGTGCGCAGGCGCTCGGCGGCCCCGGAGGCGATCTCGCCCGGCAGGCCGCGGTGGTCGATCACCACGTCGACCTTCGGCAGGGCGTGTTCCAGCGCGGCCTCGAGCTTGGCCGGATAGGAGGCCGAGGCGCCCGGTGCCGCGCTGCCGCCGATCGCCAGGATCTTGAGCGGACGGTTCTCCGCCAGCGCCGCCTTGACGGCGCCGAGCTGGGCGACGCTGTAGAGCTGCGCCCCCGGGACCCGGCATTCCTGCGACAGGGCCGGATCGTCCGCCACGGGGCCGGCGGCCTGCTCGGCCGCGGCCGCGCCGCCGGCGGGGCCCGACAGCAGGAGCACGGCCAGCGCCGCGGCGAGCCGGGCCCGCGTCATGCGCGGGGTCGCGACGATCTGCTGCGGCTGCGCCATTCGACGAACCATGCCGTAAACCCCAGCCCGACCAGGCCCGAGCCGGCGACCAGCATATCGATCAGCGCGCCGCCGCCCGTCTGGAAACGCACGAGCTGTCCGATCAGGCTCAGGATAGAGCCCATCGAGAAGACAGCCAGTGAATTCCGGCCCATCTGACTCAGATAACCGACGACGCGGCCGATTCGGGGGGCGAGCACCGCGTAAAGCGGTGCAAACGCTAACAATACCCCCAGGAAATGAACCAGTCGCGCCGGGGTCAGGTAAGTCTTCTCGAACGTGAACAGTAGGCGCGGCTCCGGAACGAGCATCGGATCCGGGCGGATCTCCGTCACGGCGAGCACGATCCCGAGGAGAACGATCACGACGCCCGCCGGGATCAGGCGCCGCGACCAGCGGCGCAGGGCGTCGGAGCGGAGGTTCCAGCCCTGCAGGACGAAGCCCAGGACGAGCAGGAGCTGCCAGCAGAGCGGATCGAAGAACCAGTCGCCCTCGCCCGGCCAGGAGGGGACGTTCCACCCGAAGACGAGGCTCGCGAGATAGACGCTCACGGACAGGCCCAGGGCCCCGAGCAGGCTGAAGCGGCCGACCAGGACGAAGACGGGCGCGATGCCGATCAGCAGCACGTAGAGCGGCAGGATGTTGAAGTAGCCGAGCTGGTAGGTCAGCAGCGCCATCCCGCAGACCGACTGGATCGGGTCCGCGAAGAAATTGCCGGCATTGTGCCACTCGAGGATCAGCGGGTTGTCGAGCAGCAGCGCCGCCCCCGCGATGATCGCGAGCGCCAGGAGCATCACGGTGAGCTGCGCCCGGTAGACCTCGACCGTGCGGGCGAGGAGCCGCACCACGCTCCGGCCCGGCGGCTCCGGGTTGCCGTCGCGCCCGCGGGTGGCGATCCCGATCGACCAGCCGGCCAGGAACACGAACAGCTCGGCCGCGTCCGAGATGCCGTACTGCGAGAAGGTGTAGCGCTCGAAGGTGTTGCCCGGGATGTGGTTGATGAAGATCGTGATCAGGGCGAAGCCGCGCCAGAAGTCGATCGCGTTGGGGTCCCGCATCGTCGCGGCGGCTCCGAGTTTCGACGCATCAGGATGGCGGCGGCGGGAACGCGGCCCCTGATACGGCGCCGCAACGCGTCTGCAAAGGCGAACAAAGGTGGGGATCGCGCGGCCCGATCGAACCGGACGGTCACACCCGCGTTATGGCCCGGCACGGAGTTCCGCACCCATGACCCGCCCCCTCACCGCCCTCGGCCTCGCGCTCCTCCTGCCGGTCCTGGCGACCGGCCCCGCGCTGGCTCAGGCCCAGACCGGCACCGGCGGCGGCCCCGCCTCCACGGCGACCGCCCCCAACACCTCGTCGGTCGGCCGCGTCATGCCGCCGAGCCGCGGCGCCGGTGCCGAGACGCCGGACGACCGGCGCGTGCGGACGCCGCGCGAGGCGGAGAACGACAAGCTCATGCGCGGCATCTGCATCGGCTGCGCCCCCCGATAAGGGGGCAGCGCCCGGGTGCCGCCGACGACGCTACTTGCCGCGGCGCAGGCGCAGGTCGTCCTCGCTCTCGCGGGAGAGGCGCAGCAGGTTCTGCCCGTAATTGGTCTTGGCGAACATCTCGCCGCGGGCCACGAGCTGGTCGCGGGTGATGAACTTCTGCAGGTAGGCGATCTCCTCCAGACACGCCACCTGCAGGCCCTGCCGGTTCTGCAGGGTGCGGACGAACTCGCTCGCCTCCAGCAGGCTGTCGTGGGTCCCGGTGTCGAGCCACGCGTAGCCGCGCGACATGCGCTCCACGTGCAGCTGGCCGCGCTGCAGGTAGGCCTCGTTGACGCTGGTGATCTCCAGCTCGCCCCGGGCCGAGGGCTTCACGTCGGCGGCGATGTCGAGCACTTGGTTGTCGTAGAAGTACAGGCCGGTCACCGCCCAGGTCGATTCCGGGTTCTGCGGCTTCTCGACGATCTTCGTCGGCCGCCCCGACTTGTCGAGGTTGACGACGCCGTAGGCCTGGGGGTTGTCGACGTGGTAGGCGAAGACGGTCGCGCCCTGCTTGCGGCTCGACGCGCGCTCCAGGAGCTCGCCCATGCCGGCGCCGAAGAACAGGTTGTCGCCGAGGATCAGCGCCACGTCGTCGTCGCCGACGAAGTCGCGCCCGATCACGAAGGCCTGGGCGAGGCCCTCCGGCCGCGGCTGCAGGGCGTAGGAGAACTTGAGGCCGAACTGCTCGCCGGTGCCGAACAGGCGCTTGTAGTTGTCGAGGTGCTCCGGCGACGAGATGATCAGGATCTCGCGGATGCCGGCGAGCATCAGCACCGAGACCGGGTAGTAGATCATCGGCTTGTCGTAGACCGGCAGGAGCTGCTTGTTGATCGACAGCGTGGCCGGGTGCAGGCGCGTGCCGGATCCGCCGGCCAGAACGATGCCCTTCATGGCTTGGAAACTCCCTCTGAGACCGGCCCGACGAGCCGGTCCAGGATGTCGTCGAGCGCCGCCTGCCAGGGCCGCGGCGCGATGCCGTAGGCCTCGTTGAGGCTGTCGGTGGACAGGCGCGAATTGGCCGGCCGCCGGGCCGGTGTCGGGTAGGCGGAGGTCGGGATGCCCTTGACCGGCACGGAGCGCCCGCCGCGCCGGGCCGAGCCCGCCACGATCGCCTCGGCGAAGCCGCACCACGTGGTGTCGCCCCGGTTCACGCAGTGGAACGTGCCGGTCGGCGCCTCCGGATCCGCGGCCATGGCCTGCGCGATCGTCGCGAGGGCCGCGGCGAGGTCGGCGGCCGAGGTCGGGCAGCCATGCTGGTCGTTCACCACGGTCAGCGCGTCGCGCTCCGCCGCGAGCCGCAGCATCGTCTTGACGAAGTTGCCCCGGTGCGGGCTCACCACCCAGGCGGTCCGCACGATGGCGTGGCGCGGGTTGCCGGTGCGCACCGCCAGCTCGCCGGCGGCCTTGCTGGCACCGTAGACGCTCTGCGGGTCGATCGGCGCGTCGGGCGCGTAGGCCCCGTCGGGCTTGGTCCCGGCGAAGACGTAGTCGGTCGAGACGTGCACCAGCGGGATTCGCTTGGCGGCGGTCGCGGCCGCCAGGATCGCCGGGGCCAGCGCGTTGAGGCGCCACGCCGCGACGACGTCGGACTCGGCCTTGTCGACCGCCGTGTAGGCGGCGGTGTTGATCACCGCCCGGTAGGCGCGGGCGGCGAGCGCCGCCGCGACGGCGTCCGCGTCGGTGATGTCGAGGTCCGCGCGGCCCGGCGCGTGGACGGTGACGCCGTCCGGCCACGTCAGGGCCTGCAACTCGGTGCCGACCTGGCCGGCGCCGCCGAGGACGAGGACGTCCATCAGCCGTTGAGCCCCAGGCGCTCGCCCTTGTAGCGGCCCTCGCGGATCGGGCGCCACCAGCCCTCGTTGCCGAGGTACCACGCCACGGTCTCCTCCAGCGCCTGCTCGAAGGTCTTCTGCGGGCGCCAGCCGAGCTCGGTCTCGGCCTTGGTGCAGTCGATCGCGTAGCGCCGGTCATGGCCCGGGCGGTCGGCCACGAAGCTGATCAGCTGATCGTGCGGCGCGCCCTGCGGGCGCAGCCGGTCGAAGGCCGCGCACAGCGCCTTGACCACCGCGAGGTTGTTGCGCACCGCGCGGCCGCCGAGCAGGTAGGTCTCGCCGATCCGGCCGCGCTCCAGCACGGCCACGAGGCCCTTGGCGTGGTCCTCCACGTGGATCCAGTCGCGCTCGTTCAGGCCGTCGCCGTAGACGGGCAGCTTCTTGCCCTCGAGGGCGTTGAGGATCATCAGCGGGATCAGCTTCTCGGGGAAGTGACGCGGCCCGTAATTGTTCGAGCAGTTGGTCACTAGGACCGGTAGCCCGTAGGTCTCGTGCCAGGCGCGGGCGAGGTGGTCAGAGGCCGCCTTCGAGGCCGAGTAGGGCGAGCGCGGATCGTAGCGGCTCTCCTCCGTGAAGAACGCGTCCGGCGGCAGCGAGCCGTAGACCTCGTCGGTGGAGACGTGGAGGAAGCGGAAGGTCTTCCTCTCGGCCTCCGGCAGCGTCTCGTAATGGCCGCGGGCGCCGTCCAGCATGGTCTGCGTGCCGATCACGTTGGTGCGCACGAAGGCGCCCGGGTCGGTGATCGAGCGGTCGACGTGGCTCTCGGCGGCCAGGTGCATCACCGCCTCGGGCTTGAAGTCCGCATAGGCCTTCTGCACGGCGGCGCGGTCGCAGATATCGGCCTCGACCAGGCGATGGCGCGGGTTGTCGGCGAGCGGCGCCAGCGAGACCGGGTTGGCCGCGTAGGTCATCGCGTCGAGGGTGCAGACGTCGTGGCCGAGATCGTTGACGAGGTGCAGCACCAGCGCCGAGCCGATGAAGCCGCAGCCTCCGGTCACCAGGATGCGCATGGTGGATTACCTCTTCGGATCGATCGAGAACTGAGAAAGCCGGGGCAGCCTAAGACCGGCCGTCGTGACAAAATTGCGGCCGGGCCGCGCTCTTCAGAAGACGCGGCCGAGATCGGCGAGCTTCGGCGCCCGGCGATCCTTGTCGGACAGGATCGCCGCCTCGCCGGAGACCGGCCACGGGATCCCGATCGCTGGATCGTTCCAGAACAGCGCCCGGTCGTGCTCGGGGCTGTAGTAGTCGTCGACCTTGTAGGCGACCATGACGTCGGGCGTCAGGGTGCAGAAGCCGTGCGCGAAGCCGTGCGGGATGTAGAGCTGCTCGCCGTTCTCGGCGTCGAGCGTGACGGCGACGTACTTCCCGTAGGTCGGCGAGTCGCTGCGGATGTCGACCGCGACGTCGAGGATCGCGCCCTGCAGCACGCGGATCAGCTTGGCCTGCGCGCGGGGGGCGATCTGGAAGTGCAGGCCGCGGACCGTCCCCTGCGGGGCCGAGAAGGACTGGTTGTCCTGCACGAACGGCGTGGTGATGCCGGCCCGCGCCAGGGTGTCGGCCCGGAAGGTCTCCGAGAACCAGCCCCGCGCGTCGCCGAAGCGCTTCAGGACGATGCGCTTCACGTCCGGGATCTCGGTCTCGATGACGTCCATGCCAGCGCCCTTCTTGCGGATCCCGTCGCGAGGTCCAGCGGACGTCTCCGCGTCGGTCGTTCCGGGTCGCGCGCCCGCCTCGCCGACCACAACCTCGGTGATGCACCGCGACTTCCGGTCATTCGCCGTCCGTGTCAAGGCGTGCGGGCTGCGGTGGCGTGCACGAGGGAAGCCGATGACGGGCGGAGCCGGACCCGCGGTGGACGGCCTGCTGCGTGCCCAGCTGGCCGATCCGGCCTGCACGTGGAGCCTCGGCGGCTACGGAGCCGCCGCCGTGTTCGCGCGGGAACCCGACGAGCCGGCACGGCCCCTCGAGGACGACGCGATCGGGCTCCGCACGGCCCGCGGCGCGCTCGCGGTCCGGGCGCATCCGGATCTCAGGCCGTTCGCCTACGAGACCGGCTTCGCCGACGGCTGGAGCCAGGCGGTCGCGCTCTGCCTTCCCGCGGCCGCCTGCGCGATGGGCCGGCGCACCGTTCTGACCGAACTGGGTCCCGACGAGGCGGCAATCCGGCCGGAGGACCGCGCCGCGCGCCTGTTCGATCTCGGCCTCGGTCTGCGCGCCGCGGATGCCTGCCTCCGGACCGCCGACCCCGCGCGGATCGCCCGCTTGCGGGCGCTGGCGGGCCGACCGCTCCTCGCCGCCGGCGCCGCGGCGATGCCGTCCGCTGTCATCTCGAGCCTGGACCAGATCGTCATCACCCGCATCGGTCGCGTCGAGGTCTTCGCGCCGGAGGCGGATCGGGCGGCCGCGGGGCCCGGGCCGCGGTGCCACCTGCTGCCGCAACTCCTGCGACTCGCACGCACGCACGCGGCCACCGCGCCGATCCCGCCGGGTTGGATCCCCTGCGGGACGCTGCATCCGGCCCATCCCGCGCGGGACGGGGCCGGGCGACCGGTCCCGTTCGATGCCGGGCGCCACGCCGCGTTCGGACGCGTCCTCGACGGATGGGGCGATCCCGCGCTGGCGGCCCTGCGCCGCGCCGTGCTGGACGGCCAGGATCCCGATCCGCCGCGCGCGGGCGGACGGTTCGCGCGCTCGGCGATCCGCGCGGCGCGCGCCCAGCGGAGGGCTATCGTCAGGTAGTGCCGTCCCCGATCGCGTCCTGACGGTTCGGAGAGACGGCGATCCCGGTCGAGACAACCGCGCCGTAACCCCCTCTCCCGTGCGGGAGAGGGTCGGGGTGAGGGACGAGAAGCTTCAGGATCAGGCGCGCTCTCGGGTTGCCGACAGGCCGCGACTCGTCCGGATGGCCCTGATCCCTCACCCTGTCCCTCTCCCGCACGGGAGAGGGGACCGGCGCCTCGTGCGGCACCGGCTTGGCGATCACTTCGTCCGAACCCAATCCCGGGACCAAATCCAGGCCCCTCAGGGAATGCCGATCATCTTGTGGGTCTGCAGCGAGAGCCGCCAGCGGGCGTCCCGGCGGCAATAGGCGATCGCCGCCTCAGTGCTGGCGACCCGGTCGGGGCCGTCCATGGGCTGGAGGAAGCGGTGCTGGAAGGCGAGATCCACGAAGGCCGCGGGATCGGCATCCGCCTGCGGGTAGACGAGCTTCAGCTCGTGGCCGGAGACCTGTGCGAGGGCGTTGCTCCCCTTGGGGCTGACGCAGATCCAGTCGATCCCCGGGGGCGCCGGCAGCGTGCCGTTGGTCTCGATGGCGATCTCGAACCCGGCCGCGTGGACGGCCTCGATCAGCGGCGTGTCGAGCTGGAGCAGCGGCTCGCCGCCGGTGAAGACAACGTAGCGGTTCGCGGCGCCGCCCGCCCAGGTGGCGGCGATCGCGTCGGCGAGGGAGGCCGCGTCCGCGAAGCGCCCGCCGCCCTCCCCGTCCATCCCGACGAAATCGGTGTCGCAGAACCGGCAGGCCGCGGCGGCGCGATCGGCCTCGCGCCCGGACCAGAGGTTGCATCCGGCGAACCGGCAGAACACGGCGGCACGGCCCGCCTGCGCGCCCTCGCCCTGGAGCGTGTGGAAGATCTCCTTGACCGCGTAAGCCACAACCGTCCCAGTCACCGTCGCGCGCGATCCGGCTTGCGCGCCCGGCCTGCACATAAGCCGTGCCGCCCGCGCGGGCTACCGACAACCGCGCCGTGCAGACCCGCGATGTGATCTCGCCTTGCTCTTGCCACGGTAGGCTCGTTCATGCCGAGATGCAGTCCGGCGATCGCCTTTCGGCCGTCCGGGCTGCGCCACTCTCCGGCTGGCCGGCCGGAAATCCGACGCCCCCAGGGCGTCGATCCAGGCGATCCTCTGACGAGTCGGGCTCGAATGTCCTCTTCTCTCTACCGACGCCTCACCGTCGGGCTTGCGGCGCTGACGGGTCTGCTCGGGGCGGGCCTCGTCGGGATCGGCGCCGCGAACGCCGTGACGGTGCCGATCCTCGTGGCCGACGTGGATTCGGGCAAGGTCATCTACGCGCAGGCGCCGACCGACCCCTGGTACCCGGCCTCGATCACGAAGCTGATGACGACCTACGTCGCACTGGACCTCGTCCGCCAGGGCAAGGTTTCGCTCGACTCGATGATCACCATCTCGGCCGCCGCCGCCGCCGAGCCGCCCTCGAAGATGGGCTTCAAGCCGGGCACGCAGCTCACCCTCGACAACGCCCTGAAGATCATCATGGTCAAGTCGGCGAACGACGTCGCCTACGCGATCGGCGAGTCGCTCGGGGGATCCGTCGAGAACTTCGCCGCGCTGATGAACGAGACCGGGCAGCGGATCGGCATGCATGACAGCCGCTGGTTCAACCCGAACGGCCTGCCCGACCCGCGCCAGTGGACCTCCGCCCGCGACATGGCGGTCCTCGCCCGGGCGCTGATCCGCGACTTCCCGGATTCCCACGACCTGTTCTCGATCTCGGCGATCCAGTTCGGCCGCGCCGTGATGGCGAACCACAACGGGCTGCTCGGGCGCTATCCCGGCACGGACGGGATGAAGACCGGCTTCATCTGCTCGGGCGGCTTCAACGTCGTGGCGACCGCCACGCGCAACGGCCGGCGGATCGTCACCATCGTGATGGGGCAGCCGACCCCGCGCGAGCGCGACGTGAAGACCGCCGACCTGTTCGACTACGCCTTCGGCCAGAGCGCCGGCTGGACCAGCCCGACCCTCGACGCGCTGCCGGCCTCCGCGATCCCGGCGCCGCCGGACATGCGTCCCTTCGTGTGCGGCGGCAAGAAGCCCCCGGCCATCGAGGACGGTCCCGGCGCGCTGAGCGCCCCCGGTTCGGCCGCGCAGTTGATCGGCGGCTCGGCGGCGAACTCGCCGGCGCTGGCGCTCGCCGCGTTCTCCAACCCGGCCCTCCGGGCGCGGTCCCTGCCGCCGCGGGCGCCGCTCCAGCCGATCGCCGTCTGGGTCGGTCGCAACCCGGCCGAGGGCCAGCAGATCCTCGAGGCGCAGGAGGCCGAGCAGAAGGCCGCCGCCGCCAACACCCGCGCCGCCAAGCTCGAGGCTGCCAAGGCCAAGCGCGCGGCGGCCCTCGAGGCGGCCAAGCAGGCGCGCGCGGCGCGCCTGGAGCGCGCCGAGGCCGCGAAGGCGGCCGCTAAATCCGCTCCCAAGGTCGCCGCGAAGCCGGGCCACGGCGTGCCGCGGAACGCCAGCGCCTACACGTCGGACGTCACGCCCGGGATGCCGGAGGCCAAGCCCGGGAAGGGCCTGACCAAGCCGGCTCCGAAGGCGGCCGCCCACAAGCCGGTGCCCGCCAAGGCCGATACGACGTCCCACAAGGCGGCGGCCAAGGCCCCGGCCAGGAAGCCGGCCGCCAAGAAGGCGGCGGCCGACGAGTAGGCCCACTCCGGTGCTCGGCGCACCGCCGCGTTGCCGCGGAGGCCGCCACACCCCACTTCGTCGCCCATGTCGCCGCCTCTGTCAGAGACCCCCGCCCCCGCTCCGGACCCGCGCCGCCCGGAGCCCATCCCGCTGACCGTGCTCACCGGCTTCCTCGGAGCCGGGAAGACCACCCTGCTGAACCGGCTGCTGCGCGATCCCGCGCTCGCCGACACGGTGGTGATCGTCAACGAGTTCGGCGAGATCGGCCTGGACCACCTGCTGATCGAGACCGTCGACGAGGACATGATCCTGCTCGGCGCCGGCTGCCTGTGCTGCACGGTGCGGGGCGACCTGATCGCGACCCTTGAGGATCTGCTGCGCAAGCGCGACAACGGCCGGATCCGGCCGTTCCGCCGGGTCGTGATCGAGACGACGGGCCTCGCCGATCCGGCGCCGATCCTGCACGCGCTGATCTACCATCCCTATCTGGTGCTGCGGTACCGTCTCCAGGCCGTGGTGACGGTGGTGGACGCGTCCACCGGCGCCGCGACCCTCGACGCCCATCCGGAAGCCCTGCGGCAGGCCGCGGTCGCCGACCGGATCGTGCTGACCAAGGCCGACCTCGCGGGCGACCTCTCGGGGATCCGCGCGCGCCTCGCGGCGCTCAACCCGGCCGCCCCGATCGTCGCGCCCGACGCCCCCGCGGACACGCTCCTCGGCGGCCTGTTCGGCCTCGACGGCAAGACCGCCGACGTGCGCGCGTGGCTCGGCGACGCGGCGCTGGAGCAGGCGCATCACCGCCACGCCGACGTGAACCGCCACGACGCGTCGATCCGGGCGATCTGCCTGACCAGCGCGGCGCCCGTGCCGCGCCCCGCCTTCGAGATGTTCATGGATCTCCTGCGCTCCGGCCACGGGCCGAAGCTGCTCCGGCTCAAGGGCCTCGTCGCCCTCGCCGACGATCCCGAGCGGCCCCTCGTCGTCCACGGCGTCCAGCACGTGTTCCACGCGCCGGTCACCCTGCCGGCCTGGCCGGATCCCGACCACACCTCGCGCCTCGTCCTGATCCTGCGCGACCTCGATCCGGCCTTCGTGCGCCAGCTCTGGGACGCCTTCCTCGGCCGCCCCCGGGTCGACGCGCCGGATGCCGCCGCCCTGACCGACAATCCCCTGGCGATCCCCGGCCCCTGACGCCGGCGGTCGGCACCGTCCTTGAAGCCCTCGACGCGAAGGGCGCCCCGGAGGCGCCGGATCGTCCCGGATCGGGACGGGTCGTCGAGAGGCAGGACACGCGGATGGCGCGACGCTTCACCGTGATACAGGGCGGGCTCACCGAGCGGCCGGACCGCGCGGCGGATCCGGAAGCCGGAGCCGGTGCCGAGGACGGCGCCGAGGACGGCGCCGAGACCGGGACCTGGCGGGTCGATCTGCGGCGACCCGGTGCCGTCGACGCGGCCTCCGTCGCCGCGTGGCGGGCCATGCTGGTGCGCAACGCGGTGACCGACCCGCTGCGCGACCCGGACCACCTTCTCCCGCTCGCCCAGCACCGCCCGGCCGGTCGTCCCGTCGCCGTCGCCCTCGCCTGGAGCCGCGACGCGCGCGACGGCCACGAGACCCTGCGCGGCGTGGTCCCGCTGGCGATGCCGCATCCGGTCTGGGGCCGCCGCGCCCGGCCCTGGCAGCTCGCCGAGCCCGACGCGGCTGCCCTCGTGGAGCGCGCGGCCGCGGAGGCCGTCGACCGGGCGCTGCGGGAGCGGCTCGGGGCGCTGCGCCGCCCGCTCCGACTCGTCGGCCAGTCCGCACCCGCCCCGGATCCGGAGCCGCGGCGCCCCGTCCTGGCGGCCAGCCGCCCGGCGCGTTCCCGGCCGATCCCGGCCGGGAACCTGCTCGGCGTGCGTCCCGAGGGCTGGGAGCCCGCGGAGACCGAGATGCTCGCCGTCACCGAGCCGGAAGCGGTCCGCGACGCCGTCGAGACCTTCCTCGCCCTCGACGCCCGCACGGCCGCGCGGCCGATCATCGCCGATCCGGCCGAGGCGTCGCTGGTGCGTGTGGTCACCCGGCTGTTCGCCCGCCGCGGCGCGCTGCGGGTCGAGTTCCGCCGGCGGGCCGGCGCGGTGGTCGCCGGGACGCTCCACCTGTGCGCCGGCGCCAACGCGGTGCCCTGGCGCCGCGCCCGGGCCTGAGTGGTCGGTGAGCGGTCAATCCGCCGCGTCCGGGGCGCCTGTCGACGGGGGCGGCGAACCCTAGCTGGCCGACATGACCCGCGACCTGCCCCACGGCGTTCGACCCGCTCCGCGCCGGAAGGCGGCCGCACGGACGGTGCCGCGCTCGCGCGGGGCGGGCGAGGCCGACCGGGTGGCCGCCATCCTCGCGCGCCTCGCCGAGCGGGACCCGGATCCGAAGGCCGGATTCGACCGCACCGACCCGTTCCGCCTGCTCGTGACCGTGCTGCTCTCGGCCCAGTCCACCGGCCCGACCGTCTCGCGGATCGCGGACGCGCTGTTCGCCGAGGCCCGCGATCCCGCCGCCATGGCGGCCCTGGGGGAGGCCCGGATCACCGAGATCGTCCGGCCGGTCGGGCTCGGGCCCTCCAAGGCGCGCAACATCGTCAGGCTGTCGGCGGTCCTGCTCGCGGAGCACGGCGGCGCCGTCCCGCGCAGCGCCGCGGAGATGCGCCGCCTGCCGGGGATCGGCCGGAAGAGCGCCGAGGTCACGGCGAACTTCGCCTTCCACGAGCCGGTGATCGCGGTCGACACCCACATCTTCCGGATCGCGAACCGGATCCCCCTCGCCCCGGCCGCGACCGTCGACGCGGTGGCCGACGGCCTCGCCCGAGTCGTGCCGGACGCGTTCAAGGACAACGCCCATGTCTGGCTGTTCCGGCACGGGCGCGACACCTGCACGGCCCGGAAGCCCGCCTGCCCCCGGTGCCCGGTCTCCGACCTGTGCGCGTGGCCGGGCAAGGCGACGGCCTAGACGCTACTCGTCCTCGCCGAAGCGGTTGGCCAGCAGGGCCTCGATGGCGTCGAGGCAGCTCTCCGCGTCCGGGCCGACGGCGGTGACGGCGATGCGTGTGCCCATGGCGGCGCCGAGCGTCAGCAGGCCCATGATCGAGCGTCCGCCGACTGTCTCGCCGGCCCGGGTGACCGTCACGGCGGCGTCGTAGCGCTCCACGGTCTGCACGAACTTCGCGGAGGCGCGGGCGTGGAGGCCCCGCCTGTTGATGATCGGGAGCTTGCGGATAAGGCCGCCCTCCGGAACCGGCGGATCGTCATCGGTCTCGAAAAGCTCGTCCATCGCCCGTGGTGTTTCCCGCCCGATCGGCGGCCCTGGCGGCCGCTCGTCCCGAACCTAAACCATTGACCGGGCGTGTCGATCCCGCAGCCCCGCGGGCGCGGTGGAACGGGCGGCTGTGTGACCGTGCCGGCTACCACTCGTACTCGGCGCCGACGCCGAGGCTGGTGCGGCCGTCGGTCCCGGCCTCGCCCTTCAGCTTGATCCGGCGGGTGACGTCGAAGTCGACCCCGACGGCGGTGTCGGCGGGCTTCGCCCCGGCCTTCACGCCGACGCTGACCCGATCCGAGATGTAGCGCGAGGCGCCGATCGCCGGCCCGCCGCTCGCGCCGGTGGAGACGTCGAGGCTGTCGAGGCCGAGGCTCTTGCGCGCCTGCTCGAACACGTCCGGACCGGCGGCGCCCCCCGAGAGCTGGGCGACCGCCTGGGCGAGCTGCAGCGCCTGGAACGGCGACAGGCCGGCCGAGGCCTTCTTGAACAGGATCCGCGACAGGATCTCGTCCTGCGGCAGGACCGGATCCGAGGTCAGGGAGAATTGCGGCGCGTCCGCGAAGCCCGAGACCGCGATGCGGGCGGTCACGTCGGTGGCCTTGGTCTCGGCGACGAAATCGAGCTCCGGCGTGGTCAGGCTGCCGGCGAAGGTCAGCCGGCCGCGGCTGAAATCCAGGCGCTGGCCGACGAGCTCGAACTGTCCGCGCCGCAGCGAGAACGCGCCGTTGGCGTTGGGCGACGCGGAGGTGCCGGTGACGCGCAGCGCACCGCCGAGTTCCGCGTCGATGCCGCGCCCGCGCACGAAGATGCGGCTCGGCGCGTCGATCGTCACGTCGAGGGTGGCGTCGAACGGGACGGCCGGCTTCCCGCCCCGTCGCCCGGACCGGGTCGCGGCCTTCCGCTCCGCCCGCTGCGCCAGGCGCGCCTTCAGGGCCGGCGGCGTGTTGACGTGGCGGACGCCCGGCAGCGGCCGGATAGTGGCCGGCAGCCGGTCCGGAACCGCGACGTCGATCGACACGACGTTCACCCGGCCGGCGATCCGCGGCGTCCGCGCCAGCGGCCCCGCCAGCGTGATGTCGACGCTCGACACGGCCGTCATCAGAGGGCTCGAGACGAGTTCGGCCTTGTCGGCGACGACGTGGAAATTGCCCGGGAAGTCGGGCGCGAGGGAGACGCGGCCGGTTACGGAGACCTGACCGCCGTTGCGGGCGGTCGCGGTCAGGCGCTCGACCACGACGCTGTCGCCGCGGCCGGTGACGCGACCCTCGATCCCGGTGAAGCGGAGCCCGTTCAGCGGATCGGTGAAGCTCCCGCCGCTCAGCACCGCCGCGCCCTGGGCCCGCGGCGCCGCGAGCGTGCCGGTGACGCCGCCGTCGATGGCGATCTTGCCGGTGACGCTCTGGCCGCCGACGCTCAGGAGGGAATTGGCGAGGGCGGCGTCGAGCGTCCCGCGCGCGCGCAGGTCCAGCGGACCCCCGGCCTCCACGGGCAGCGACCCGGAGACCGTCAGGGCGACGCCGCGCCCGGCCGTGACCCGCCCGTCCAGGCTCGCCTGCCCGTCCGACAGCGTGCCCTTGGCGGTCGCGTCGATCGCCGGCAAGCCGGCCTGCCGCGTCTGCGGGGCAACGAGCTTGGCGACGCTGACCGCGTAGCGCCCCTCCGGCCGCGTCGCGGGGCCGCGGAGATCCGCCTCCCCGTCCAGGGTCCCCGAGAGGGCGAGGCTCGGTGCGGCGATCCGGGCGAGCGACAGGGGCAGCGACCGGATCGCCACCTTGAGGTCGAGATCCCGCCCGGCGCGGCCCGCGACCGTGACGCGGCCGGAGCCCGCCGCGATCGACAGGCCGTCGATCACCGCGCCGCCGTCCCGGAGGGTGATCGCCGCCGGCCCGGTGAGGGCGAAGCGGTCGTTGCCGCGGGCCGCCGACAGGCGCTGGATCTCGATCCGCGTGTCCGCGGCCGGGACGACCCGCGCGGCGCCGTCGAGCGTGAAGCCGCGCGCCCGGGCGGTGAGGCTCACGTCGCTGAAGGCGGGCGTGCCGTTCGCGAGGAGCCGGATCGTGTCGACCTGCTGGCCGGCGGCCACGAGCCGGTCGGCCTCGATGCGCCCGTCGAGGACCGGGTGGGCGCGCAGGTCGCGTCCCGAGAGGTCCGCGTCGAGCCGCGCGAGGGCGGTCTCGCCGTAGCGGAGACCGGCCCCGGTGGCGCGGACGGTCACGTCCTGGCGCCCGCCGTCGCGGGCGAGGGTCAGTGCGGCGTTGAGGCGGCCCGCGACCGGTTCCGGGACCAGGGGCGCGATGTCCGTCAGGTCGCCGGCCCGCACGGTGAGTGCGCCGGCCGACAGCCACGTGTCGGCCGCGACCGTCGCCTGGCCGGCGACGGAGACCGAGCCGAGATCGAGGCCGAGCCGGTCGAGGACCCAGTCCCCGCCGACGCGCGCGAGGTGCGCGCCGCCGGTCAGCGGCTTGCCGCCGACATCGCCGCCGAGCCGGACCGTGCCGTCCGGCGCGAGGAGCGCGTCCCGCAGGACCGCCTCGACGCGCAGGTCCCGGATCGGCTTGCCGGCCGCGGTGGCGGAGGGCGCCGTCAGGGTCGCGGTCACGTCCGGATGCTCGAGGGATCCGGTCAGGCGCGCGTCGACGCCCGCCCTGCCGGTGAGGCGCCCGTCGAGATCCGCGAGGCTCTTGAGGTCGATCCTGCCGGTGACGTCCGCGCGGGTCGCCGTCGCCTCGCCCTGCAGGGTCGCGGTGACGCCGGAGCCTTCCAGGCGCAGATGGTCGAAGCCGTACCCGTCGAAGGTCTGGGAGACGCGCCCCTGGAGGCTCGGCGCGCGGCCGAGGGTGCGGTCGGCCGCCCGGATCCCGGTGACGACGCCGCTCGTCGTCACGGCGAGGTCGGCGGCGACGGCCTTGCGCGCCGGATCGCCGCTGAGCCGCGCCTTGGCGTCGAGGCTGCCCGCGAGACCCTGGCCCGCGAGGCCCGAGAAGACGGAGAGGTCCGGCAGCGCCGCGTCCACGGTGCCGGTCAGGGTGTTCTGGCCGACCCGGCCGGCATAGGCGGCCCGCGCCGTGTCGGAATCGAGGTTGAGCGCCGCGATATCGAGAACGCCGTCGGCGCCGGCCGAGGCCCGGAGCGTCACGGTGGCCCGGCTGCCGATCGCCCGGCGCAGGGCCGGGTCGGCGAGCTTCAGCCCGTCGACCCGGCCGTCCGCCGCGATGGCGAAACGCTGCGCCGACGGCTCGCCCTGCGGGTCGATGCCGAGGCTGGCCTCGATCCGGTCGAGGCTGGAATCGCGGCTGCGCAGGGCGGCCGCGTCGAGACGGCCCCGGACGGTGGGCGCCGCCAGCGGTCCCTTGAGGCTGCCGTCGAAGACGAGCTTGCCGATCTCGGCCTCGCCGGCCCGGGTGACGTCGCCCTCCGTCGGCACGGCGCGCGCCTGCAGCGTCAGGTCGGCGACCCGGTCGCGGGTCAGGCTGCCGCCGGCCGTCAGGCGCGCCGTGCGGGAGGTCAGCTCCAGCCGGTCGATCCGGAAGGCGCCGCTATCCGCGAAGGCGAGGCCGCCGTCGAGCTTGGTGGTGCCGGCGAAGACCGCCGCCGCCGGACCGGGCATCAGCCCCTCGATCCGGGCCGCGAGGTCGAGGGCGAGGCGCCGCTCGGCCCCGATGCGGGAGATCTTCGCCCCGCCCCTGGCGCCGATGTCGGGACCGGCCGTGAAGTCGAGCTTGGCCCCCCAGGCATCCAGTGTCCCGGTCCCGTCGAGCGCGAAGTCGATCGGCGGGGTGCCGGGCAGGTTGGCGGCCTTCGAGAGCAGGCCGCCCGCCGGCTCGACCAGGTTCGCCTTGAGTTCCAGCCGCTCGCCGTTCGGCACGAACAGCAGCGACAGCAGGAAGCGGCCCGGCGCGTCGAGGCGCTGCGCCCTCGCCTGCAGGTCGAGCCCCTCGCTGGCGGCGCCGAGCTTCGCCCGGCCCTCCGCCGACAGCCGCGCCGGCTGCCCGGCCACCGCCTCGCCCAGGGTCAGCTCGGCCAGCTTGAAGCCCTTGATCTCGACCTTGACCGGCAGGTCCGGGAGGAGCCGCCCGTCGGGCTTGGCCTCGGGCGGCGGCGGTCCGGGTATCGGCCGGCGCAGCACGTCGAGATGCCCGATCTCGAGGCTGTCGACCTCCAGCCGTCCCGACAGGAGGGCCAGCCGCCGCCAGACGATGCGGGCCCGGTCGAGCTTCAGCCAGACGCCGTCGCGGTCGCTGATCGCCACGTCCCGGATGGTCGCGTCCGAGGACAGGGCGCCGTCGATGGCGCCGATCGCCACCCGCGACGAGGGCGTCGACAGGGCGCGGGACAGGAGGCCGCCGAGGACGGACTTGTCGCCCTCGTCGGCGCGCGTCGCCGCGAGGGTCCAGGGCAGCAGGGCGAGGCAGACCAGGACGAGCGCCAGGCTCCACCGGCCGGGACGGGCGGTCGGACGCGCGGTGCGCGGCGTGAGTCCGGTTCGGAGCACCATTCAGAACGCCTGCCCCAGGCTGAGATACAGGACGGCGGGACGCACGTGTCCGCCCTTGTAGGGGTCGAGCGGGAAGGCGACGTCCGCGCGGATCGGCCCGATGCCGGTGTAGTAGCGCAGGCCGATGCCCACGGATTTGCGGATCTTCTCATCGAAATCCGGCGTCGCCGAGGCGAAGGCGGTGCCCGCGTCGAAGAACGGCACGACGCCGATCGTGTCGGTGACCTTGATGCGCGCCTCGAGCGAGGCCTCCAGCAGGCTGCGGCCGCCGATCGGCAGGTTGAAGGGACCGATCGGCCCGAGGGTCCGGTACGGGTAGCCGCGGACCGAGCCGCCGCCGCCCGCGAAGAACCTGAAATTGTCGGGGATCTCCCCCAGCGGCGCGCCCGAGACCGAGCCGAAGCCGACGCGGCCGGCCAGGATCACGCGGGCCTCGTCGTCCAGGGCGTAGTAGGTCGATCCCTGCGCCTTGGCCACGACGATGCCGGGCGAGGAGATCGCGCCGGGATAGACCGCCAGCGACGCGATGGCCCGGACGCCCCGGGTCGGGTCGAGGAGGCTGTCGGTGGAATCGTAGGTCACCGAGGCCGGCACGCCGATCAGCCGGTAATTGACCGTGCCGAGGGCGTCCTTCGACCGGCCCGCCTGCGCGTCGAGCCCGATCTGCGCCGAGAACGTGTCCGAGAACCGGTGGCGGATCGCCCCCGAGACGCCCCCGCCATCCACGAGGTAGCTCTGCTGCACCTCGCGGGTGATGAAGGCGTTGGCGAGAAAGTCGTTGCGCGTCCCCCACAGGGCCGGCTGGACGTAGGTCGCAGAGAGGCGGCCGCCGAGGCCGTTCGTGCCGATCCCCGCGAGCTTGCGCTGGTTGGCGAACGGGTCGTTCCCGAGGCCCAGGTAGTAGATGTCGGCGTCCACCCTGAAGGACTCGCCGCCACCGAACAGGTTGCGGTTGGCGTAGTAGGCCCGCACGCCCGGCCCGTCGACGGTGGAGTAGCGCGCCGAGACGCCCACGAGGTTGCGCTCGCGCTCGGTGACCGCGACGAACAGCGGCAGGTTCCCGTCGGCGTCGAGGGTCGTGCCCTCGCGGACCCGCACGCCGCCGATCCCCTCGATCCGCGCCACCGACCGGCGGATCGCCGCCACCGCCTGGGGCGAGTACGGGTCGCCCGGCTCGGCGTAGATGAAGGAGCGGATGGTGGCCGGGTCGATGCCCGGCGCTCCGCTGATGGCGACCGGGCCGAGTCCGGCCACCGGGCCCGGCGCCACCGTGAAGGTCACGTCCATGACGTGGGCGGAATCGTCCACCACGGGGTCGCGCGCGATCACCTTGGCGAAGGGATGGCCCTGCGCGCGGAACTGGTCGACGATCTGCGCTTCCCGCGCCAGCACCGTGGCCGAGCGCGCGGGAACGTCGTCGTCGACGCGGGTGACCCGCGCGGGTAGCGCGGAGTCCGGGAACGGGTTGCCCGCCGGATCGCGCACGGTGATCCGGCGCAGCTGGTAGAGGGGTCCGAGATCGACCGCGATCCGCACCGGGACGAGGCCGCGGTTGCGCCACGCCTCCGCGGCACCGACCGCGGACGCCGCCTGGCCCGGCACCGGCGCGCCGTCGATCCGGATCGTGACTGTTCCCTGATAGTAGCCGTAGCCCGACAGAACGTCGGCGAGCTTGGCGCGGTCGGTCTCGGCCCGGCGCAGCAGGCCCTCGCCGTCGGGCGGCGGCTCCTGACGCAGGCGATAGAGGGTGGACGTGTCCTGCAGGGCCCGCAGCACGTCGGAATCGTCCGTGCCGGTGATCCGCAACGTGTAGGGAAGCGCCGTCGCGCTCGGTGGCGGCGGCTCCGGCTCGCTGCCGAACAGGCCGAACAGGTCGAAGGCACGCGCGGGTTGGCTCCCCGCGGCGACCAGCAGGGTCAGGGCCAGGGCGACCAGCCTCGGCGGCGATGCGCGACGCATCACCGGGCGGGCCGCACGATGAGAGGGAGCGGAGACGCGCAAACCGCGCTCTTCAGCTCCGATCGAGGTCGGCCGTGCCGCCTGCCTGTGAGATCATTGCCGCTCCCCCCTTACGCCGTATCACGACGTACCCCACCGCATCTTAAGGCCAGGTGCCTGCGAGGCCAACACCGCCAAGGTCGCGGCCCGGGGACCGCGCCCGGGAACCGGTTCGGCCGCTCGCGATGAGGCTGGTCAACGACGGGCTCCGACGCGCGTGATGCAGGCGGCACAGACCGCGAACCCGGGGCGGCGCGGTGCTCGGACTCCCCTCCCCTCGCGGAGGGCAGGCCGTGTTCCGGAGCGTGTCCGCGCCACGAGCGGGTCCACGCGACTTACTGCCACAACGCAGAACCCGCCGCGCTGTTAAGCGCGGCGGGTTCTGTGCGTCGGATTTGGTTGC